>VFZX01000522.1 GCA_016871015.1 Acidobacteriota bacterium
AAATGTTGGGAGGCGTGTCAGTGATCTCGACCGTTTGCGTCACGGAGGCGACTTTGAGCACCAAAGCCGGCCCGTCCAGTGTACGGATCTGCTACGCCTTCAGTTCCTCGATTTGCCTGGTCGCGACACCAACGGGCCGGTCGATCGGAACGCCGGCGCAGGCGAGCAGGGTGGTGAGCAAGTCGCCCTGGTTACCCTTGGTATCGGCGAAGAAACGTCCCGTTCTAATCGAACCGCCACCCTTGCCCGCAATCACGAAGGGGAGGTTTTGGCGCGTATGCTTGTTGCCATCCTCGAGCCCGGAGCCCCACATCATGATGCAGTTGTCCAGCAGGGTGCCGCCGCCTTCCCGCAAGCCAGCCATCTTCTTCACCATGTAGGCAAACTGCGCAATGTTGAATTCGGTGATCCTGGCGATCT
This sequence comes from Acidobacteriota bacterium, assembly GCA_016871015.1. GTDB lineage: Bacteria > Acidobacteriota > Terriglobia > Bryobacterales > Bryobacteraceae > SYLY01. The sequence goes on from VFZX01000522.1 coordinate 421, forward strand.
TGCGAACCTTTTCCGGATCGTTGTTGTGATGGGTGTTGGAGTGATGCTGGTCGTTGAAACCCAGTTCCGGATAGGATGCCCCGTTGGGCGTGGAGCCGATGTAGGTACTGACACGGGTGGTATCGGTCTGAAACGCGAGGATGTTCAGATCGCACATCACCTGCATGTACTCGCTCCGCTTTTCGCCCTCGGGAATCCGGATCTCGACCGGCGGCGAATCGGAGGCGTGTCGTCTTCTGGCGCGGACGCCTGCCTTCTCCAAGGCGGCGTCTTTCTGGCGAGCCTCGATGGCGGCAATGCGGCGCTCGACCGAACGCACGCTGTCCAGGTATTCATCGAGCTTCCGCTGGTCCGGCACAGGCAACGTTCTCCGGAGATCTCTGGCGCCGCCCAGTACGATGTCCAAGAGGCTTCGATCGAGCGCGCTGAGCTGCGAAGACCCGCGCGCGCCGCCACCTGGCTCCTGTTTGTGGAACAGGCGATTCAGCACGTTGCGCGGATTGACCTCGGCGGGGACGGCCTGCGTCGGGGAGCGAAAGCTACAGTGCGAGTAGTAGCCCTCGTTCAGCCCTTCCTGGTTCTCCTTCCAGGTTTGCGGCATAGTTGCCAACTCCAGCGAGGGCAACGAGGTGAAGGCGCCAACGTGGTTGGCGGCAATCTGATCGGCCGAGATGGCGATATTGATCTCGTTCCGTTTCTCGGGGGACGGCAATGCCGCCGTGAGCCAGGTAGACAACTCGAGTGCGTGCGGCGCCCCATTGAAGGGAGCGATGGGGACACCGGAAATCCCCTTCATGACGACGCACTGATCGAGCACCGCGCGCAATGACTCCAGAGCCGGTGGCGGCGACGAGAGAAAGCTCTCCGGACTGGCCGGCCAGAATTGATCCATGATCACGCCGTGCGGCATATACATGAAGCCCAGCCGCACGGGCGGTTTGTAGGCCTTGCCCTTGGGGGTGCCGGCCCAGCCGAGGGAGTCCATCAGCGGTAGCGCGAGTGAAACGCCCAGCCCCTTCAGACAAGTCCGCCGGTCAATTCTGCTCATTGAGCCTCCTCTGTACTTCGATCCGCCGATGCGTAAAGGGATAACTGGTGATGACTCCATCAATGACCGCCCGCATGCGGTAGCCATCCCGGGCGATCTCACCCATCAGGTCATCCACCACGATTTGATCATAGCCTTCCAGCTTGCGGCCCAAAGCGTAGGCTAGCAGTTTCTCCACCAGACTGCGGGCAACGTCGGCGTCGCGTCCGGCGATGATGGCTTTCAGGTCGGCCGGGCCCGAAAAGCGCTTCGCGCCGGGCAGCTCACCGGCCGAGTCGATTGGCTGGCCGTTGGTATCCTGCTCCCGCCATCGCCCGATGGCATCGAATTTCTCCAGACCGAACCCGATCGGGTCGAGGATCCGATGGCAATTGGCACAGACGGGATTGGTGCGATGGAGCTCGGTCCGCTGCCGGACGCTCAGATTTGCCGCCGCCGGATCCTGCTTGTCCAGGGCCGGCACATCTGGCGGGGCGGCCGGCACCTGTTCGCCGAGCACCTGTTCCAGCACCCACACGCCACGCTTCACCGGGCTGGTGCGATTGGGGAAAGAGGTGGCGGCGAGGATGCCCGGCATTCCCAGCAATCCGCCGCGATTGCGGTCACTCAGCCGCACCTTCCGCATCTCGGGTCCTTGGACCGCTCTCTCCAGGCCGTAAATCGCCGCCACGGTTCCATTGAGATAGGTGTAGTCGCCATCGACGAAACGAATGACGCTTTCGTTGTCCCGCACGATGCTCTCGAAGAACAGACGGACTTCGTCATACATCGCCTCGCGCATACCGCTAGTCATTTGCGGAAACAGCACCGGATCGAAGACCTGGCGTTTCAAACCGCCGACGTTCAGCCATTGTGCCCCGAAGCCGTCAAACAGAGCCCGGGAACGGGGATCGTCGAGCAAGCGTTTCGTCTGCGCCCTCAGAACGGCGGGCTCGTGCAGCTTTCCGCTGGCGGCGAGAGACATCAGTTCCTCGTCCGGCATCGTGGCCCACAGCAGATAGGACAAGCGCGAGGCAAGTTGGTGGCCGTCCAGTGGAACAATCCCGGAGTCGGGCCCGGCTTCTCCGGCGGGCGTAATGAAAAGGAACTGAGGTGAAACGAGGACAGCCTTCAGCATCAAGTGGAGCGCCTTCGGGTAGGCCAGTTTGTTGCGCCTTCCCAGTTCGAATGTTGCCACCAGGACATCCAGTTCCGCCTCGGTGGGCGGCCGGCGGTAGGCTTTCCGGGCAAGAGACCGGGCGGCTTCCCGCGCCGATCGCCGGGGATCGGTCCCGGGCGTGGCGAACCGGCCGAACAACCCCTTCTCGATTTCGGTGCGCCGGCCGCCTGGAGCCGCCACAATCTGACGCAACACCTGTTCGGCGATGGTCAAATACTGCTCGAGTTGGAGCGGCGAGAGCGAATTGAGGTATCCCTGGCCGCTGACTTCATCCGGCAGCCCATCGGCGATCGACGGGTCGACCCCGAAGAGATCCCGCAGAGTGTTGCCGTACTCGGTTTTGGTCAGGCGCCGGATGACGAATGCTCCAGGATCCTTGTCGCTGAGGTACTTGAGCTTCGGCAGCCAATCGGCGAACATCAGGCGGGCGGCTTCGTCCGGCTGGGGCGCGCCTTTGGGCGGCATGTCATGCGCCTTCACCCGCACGTCCGCCTTCTTCCATTGTTCGGTAAAGGCCGCGTGTCCGGGAGCCTTGAGCGCTGGTGAGAAATTCACTCCCGCCCGCGTGGGACGCCGATTCTGATGGCAGGCAATGCAATAGGTGTTGATGAAGGGCGTGACGCGGTCACGAAAGAACTGCTCCGCGTCAGCCTTGAGGGCTTCGTGATTCCCCCCCAGCAAGCCGCTGGGCGAGGCTAGGAACAGGATCAGCCCGAGGCCCCGCGATACCGGCATATTCGAGCCATGCCGGGGCGCACCGGGGGCGTGCATGTGGGCGGACATCTCCGTGGGAAGTTTATCACGGCAAGCCGGTTGCGCGGGCGCGATTCGAGTAGACGAGCGCGCCGAGTCCGGGAACGGCTGCACTGCACTGAACGCGGGCGGAATCTCGACCTGCCCGCTGGCACCGAATCCCCGAACAACGGCGGACCGCCCTCGGCGAGCTTCAGTATCCACGACCCCGGCGTCGATCTCGCCTGGAAGACTGTCTGCATCAAGGTACGCCTCTCGTCGATGGGTAACACCAGTGATGGCGCGGGCGTTCTTCTCTTGGGCGACGAGCCGGTGGGCAGTCAGAAGTCTTCTCGTTCCTCTTCAGTTCGAGCCCTGTCGATAGACCATCGCAGTCTGCCGATGTAGAGGTTCAGCCACTCCCGGACGCGGGGCTCGGGCTCCGACTCGAGGAGGCGCTCCAGTGCCGCCATCTTGCTGGCGTGGTGCGAGCTCTCAGGGCCCCTCCAGCACTCGCTTAGATAGTTGGCCATGAGACTTCGCCGCACGTCGTCGCGGTCTCCGTACCGCACCAGCAGCCCACGGGCTATCCGCGACAGGTTCCCACCCGCACCGGATTTCGGAGCGAAGCTCGCCAGATACAAGGCCCTCTTCTCGACGTCCTGGTCCACCCATGCCCAGAGGTCTTGGTGCGGAATATAGTCTAGAACCGCTTCCATGTTGTCTCGATACCCTGACGTGAACGTCCCTCCCTGCAGCCAGACGGTGATCGCGTGCGCCCGAGAGTCGATGGGCGGCCCAAGCCAGGGCGAAAGGATTGCCCACACTTCAGACGGCATCTCTTGGGCGATCTGAGTCAACAGCTTCAGCGCGTAAGACGGCCCGAATTGCTTGATTACGACGCTGTCTCGGCCGACGCTCGCCAGCAGCTTCCTGGCGAACGTCAGCTTCTTGTCTGGATGGTCGCGTAGAAACATCTGGGCCACTTCGGCCCAGTCGTAGTCGCGGTGCGCCTGAGAGTCCTTGCGTTCCTCCTCGAAGAGTGCATCGCTTAGGAGCACCGCCTCGATCAGATCTGGCGGCACCTCGGCGAGCCGATCTGGTCTCACGTAATGGTGTAGCAGTTGGAGGGCTGCGACGGCTGCCTGCT
>VFZX01000523.1 GCA_016871015.1 Acidobacteriota bacterium
GGAGAAGGTGTAAGGTGAAGATCGAGCCGCACCCGCCCTTGATAAGTGTCAAGCAAGAATCCAGGCTAAAGTGTCAAGGATGTGTCCGGTCGCGCAATGTGCGGCTGCTGGACTTAAAGGTGCTCTCAAAGTCCGGCGCAGGAACCGATTCCGCCGTCATCGCCGCCATCGACCGCGCGATCGCACTGAAGAGCACCTATAACGTGCGCGTCATCAACCTCTCGCTGGGGCGGCCGGTCTATGAAAGCTACCTGCTCGATCCCTTGTGCCAGGCCGTCGAGCGCGCCTGGAGGGCCGGAATCGTCGTCGTCGCCGCGGCGGGCAACTATGGACGGAATAACTACGTGGGGAACGAAGGCTACGGCACGATCACCTCGCCGGGCAACCATCCGTTGGTGATCACCGTCGGCGCTGCCAAGACTCTATCCACCACCAGCCGCGCGGACGACGTGATCGCCAGCTACAGCTCGAAGGGACCGAGCCTGGGGGACCACATCGTCAAGCCCGATATCGTCGCACCCGGAAACCGGATCATTGCCGCCTCACCCAGGAATGGATTCCTGCAAGTCAGCGCGCCGGAGAATGCGGTTCCTGAGTCCTATTACAAGTTGCAGTGGGGCACCACCGGTACGGCGCAGGACTACTTCAAGCTCAGTGGCACAAGTATGGCCACACCGATGGTAAGCGGCGCGGCGGCCCTGCTCCTTCAGAAGTTCCCAACCCTCACACCGGACCAGGTGAAGGCACGGCTGATGAAGACCGCGACCAAGACGTTCCCGGCAACTTCAACCGCCACCGACCCCGTTACCGGCGCGGTCTATCGCAGCCAGCATGATGTCTTCACCGTAGGCGCGGGCTACCTCGACATCTGGGCCGCCCTGAACAACACCGACTCATTCCCAGCAACCGTCGGAGCCGCAATTTCACCGCAGGCCGTCTTCTCCTCCTCTGGCAAGCCGACCATGGTGCACGGGTCCAGCGCCGCTTGGGGCACCAGCATCATCTGGGGCAGCAGCATCATCTGGGGCAGCGGAATCGTCTCCGGCACGAGCATCATCTGGGGATCGAGTGCCGTTTGGGGAGCCTCCGGCACGCAGGCGAGCAGCATCATCTGGGGCAGTGGCGGACCATCGGCCGCAAGCATCATCTGGGGATCGAGTATCATCTGGGGATCCAACACTTCGTGGGGCGCCGGCGTGGTCGGTGCGTCCAACCAGGTGATCATTCGCGGCGAGAACTGAGCGCCCACGCCGGATTCACCTGGTGGTGCACGAAGGCGCAGGGGAGCGGCGGGACAAGGATCCGTCGCCGATCAAGAACGGCAGGCGGCCGGGATTGAGTTCATTGAATTGAAGCCAACAAGGAGAGGCCATTTTTCCTTTACGTCCCCTACAACGCAGGAGCCGTACAGCTACCAGCCCGAGGAAGACCGGCGATGGTATGCATCCACAGCGCCGGCGCCGCTTCGAACGTCATCACGGCAACCGGGCCAGCATGGCGGCCTACTCGGCGCTGATCAGCGGCGTCGACCGTAACGTTAGCCGTGTGGTCAAACGGCTGGAAGAGCGTGGGGCAAGGGAACGCGACCATCCCGTTCAGCATGTACGAAGAGTCTGTGCGCGTCCCGCTGATTTCCGTCAAAGCACCTCGGCGGACCGGCAGCGCGTACGCCGGAGTTACGCGCCGTTTCTACGTGAGGTCAACCGGATCGGGTGCCACCCCAGCGGCAGAATCTGGCCGCCGCACGCGGCAAGCTGCGCAGCTTCATCCAAAACGCGGACGCTCCACCCATCGAAAAGTGGCACGACGCCGTCTGCAACGTTCTGTCGCTCGATACCGGATACTATGACAGTTGGCTGGACCCGCCGCCCAGGAGGTGATGATGTTGATCCGGACGCTGCTTCTGTTGTCGTTGGCCGCTGTCCCGGCATGCGCCCAACTCCTTTACGGGAGCCTGCTCGGGAACGTGATGGACAAATCCGGCGCGGCAGTGGCTGGCGCGGAAGTCACCGTCACCAATGAACAGACCGGCGCGGCGCGGACAGGATCCGCCGCCGATGGCCATTGGCAGTTTCCGACTCTTGCGCCGGGGAGCTACACGGTGGCCATCCGCGCATCGGGCTTCCGTGAACACCGCCAGACTGGAATCGTGGTCACCGGGAACAGCACGGCCCGCGTCAACGCCGTGCTTGAGATCGGCGAAATCACGGAACGGGTGTCGGTGGAAGCGGCCACGATCGGGCTGCAAACCGAAGGCGCGGAGGTCCGCCGGACCCTCGACCGCGCGACTCTAACCCAGGCGCCCATCCCGCTCGGCCGTAATTACCAGATGCTGCTGGCGACTCTGCCCGGATTTTCTCCGCCGCAGCATTCGGGATCCTTCCCCGCGAACGCCTCGCGCAGCCTGCGATACTCGGTCAACGGCGCGAGCGACCAGGTCAACAACGTGCGAATCGACGGGGCGTCGGCGTACAACTTGAACATCGCGCAGAACACGGCGATCAATCCGACCCTCGAGTCGATCGAGACGGTGGATGTCGTGACCGGATCGTCCGACGCCGAGCAAGGCCTGGCGGGCGGAGCCGCGATCAACCTCCAGATCAAGAGCGGCGGCAACGAGATCCATGGCGCGGCGTTCTGGTACCACAACAATCAGCATCTGAGCGCGTATCCGTATTTCAGCAACCGGGGTGAGGCCAAGCCTAAATTCATCTCCAACCAGCCGGGCGGCGCCATCGGTGGACCGGTGCTGAAGAACCGCATCTTCTACTTCGTGAGTTATGAGCGCACTGGAGAGAACTCGAATGCCACCCGTTTTCTCGACGTCCCTACGGTCGCGATGCGGCGGGGCGACTTGTCCGGCTCACCCACGCTGATCTACGACCCGGCGTCGGGCGCAGCGTTCGATCCAGCGCGCCCCATGCTCTACGCGGCGGACCGGACACCATTCCCCAACCGGCAGATCCCGCAGTCCCGCTTCTCAGCAGCCAGCCGGCGGATGCTCGAACGTCCGGAGTGGGCGCCGTCCAACTTTCCCGGATCCGGTGCGCTCGGCATCAACCTCAACTACCTGGCGAGCGTCCCCTATTGGACCAAACGCGACCAGGTGGACTCCAAGGTCAACTACAACCTGACACCCAAGTGGACCGCGTTCCACCGCCTCAGCTATCTCTGGTTTGACCAGTTCAATCCGCCGTCGTTCGGGATCATGGGCGGCGACAACGTGCATCCGACCAACACGCGGCCCGGATTTGGGTTTGGACCCACGTATTCGGCCACGGTGTCGACCACCTATGTCGCGAGTCCTTCGCTGGTGTTCGACGGCTTCTTCGGCTACACCCTGCAAGATGTCAACGCAGGACCATATGGGTCCGATCAGAACTTTTCCCGCGACGTGATCGGCATCCCCGGGACCAACGGCACAGACAGCTTTTCCGGCGGCATGTCGCGCATCATCATCGACGGATTCACGCAGTTGGGCTACCGTCAAGTGTCGCCGAACAACTTCACTGACCACCAATACCAGTTCGCGGGCAATGGCAACTGGACCCGCGGCAGGCACAATGTGCGGTTTGGGTTCGAGACGCTGCGATTCGAGCTGAACCAGGCCGTATCGAATCCACCGGGCGGCACCGGCGGGCCTGCGGGCGGCTTCAATATCCGCAGCGACACAACCACGCTGCGCGGTGGTCCAGCGGCCAACGACTTCAACGCGTTCGGATCGTTCCTGCTGGGCCTTGCGCGGGAAGCGGGCCGCAGCGTCCTGACCGTCCCCAGGCTTGAGGTCCGGTCGCAAGCCTTCAGCGGATACGTGCGGGACCGCTGGCAGGTCTCGCCGCGCGTCAGCTTGTCGTACGGTCTGCGGTGGGAATACTATCCGTTCCCGGTGCGGTCCAACCGAGGCATGGAGCGGTACGACTTCGACACCAACCAAGTGCTGGTCTGCGGCACCGGTTCGATTCCGCGCAATTGCGGGAACTCACAGAGCAAGCGTCTGTTCGCGCCAAGGATGGGAATCGCATGGCGTGTCTCCGACACGCTGGTCGTCCGGACTGGATACGGGATCACCTTCGATCCGTTCAATATCGGACGGGAACTCCGGGGGGAGTATCCGGTTCAGTATGCTTTGACCCTGGCTTTCCCAGACACGCGGGCCTGGTCGACTACCTTCGATGTGGGATTGCCCCCGGTGCCCGGGGCGCCTCAGGGAGAGCGAATCCCGATGCCACTTGATGCCGCACTGCTCACCGCGGACTCGAATTACCGCCGGGGCTATATTCAATCCTGGAACTTCACGGTCGAAAAGCAGCTTGGCCAATGGGTCGCCTCAGCCGGATACGTCGCGACGCGGTCGGTGCGCCAGTCCGCGTACCTGCCGGTGAACTACGCGCTGCCAGGAACGGGCAACCAGGGGCGGCTGCTGTTTCAGAAATTCCGCCGCAACGCGAACACCACGATCCTGGGACATCTCGGCACACCGAAGTACGATTCATTGCAGATGCGC
>VFZX01000524.1 GCA_016871015.1 Acidobacteriota bacterium
GGGCTACACCGAACTCGAAAAGATGGAGATTGCCAAGCGGTTCCTGGTCCCCAAGCAAACCAAGGAGAACGGGCTCGCGGGCAAGGAAATCGAGTTTGCCGACGAAGGCCTCAACACGCTGATCCATCATTACACGCGCGAGGCCGGGGTGCGGAATCTCGAACGCGAGATCGGCAACGTGTGCCGCAAGATCGCCCGCAAAGTGGTGACCTCCCGCGCCGAAAAGAACGGGCGGACGATGATCAGCCACGACAAGGTCCAGGAACTGCTCGGGCCGTTGAAGTTCCGCGACCTGCGGACCGAAAAGAAGCACGAGATTGGCGCCACCGTCGGACTCGCGTGGACCGAGGTGGGCGGCTCCCTGCTCACCACCGAGGCCACGATCATGGAAGGGCGCGGCAAGCTGACCACCACCGGCAAGCTCGGTGATGTGATGCAGGAATCGGCGCAGGCGGCGATGAGCTACATCCGCAGCCGCGCGCTGGCGCTCGGACTTCCGCGCGACTTCTACCGCAACGTCGATATCCACCTGCACGTGCCGGAAGGCGCGATTCCCAAAGATGGACCGTCGGCCGGAATCACCATCGCCACCAGCATCTGCTCGGCGCTGACCAAGATTCCGGTGCGGGGCGACATCGCCATGACCGGCGAGATCACGCTGCGGGGCAAGGTGCTGCCGATCGGGGGCCTGAAGGAAAAGCTCCTGGCCGCGCACCGCCACGGGATCTACGAGGCGATCCTGCCCAAGGAGAACGAGAAGGACCTGCCGGATGTGCCCGAGAACATCCGCAAGGACATGAAGCTGCACCTGGTCGAGTCCATGGACGAGGTGATGCGGCTGTCGCTCGAGCGCATGCCGGAGCCGCTTCCAGTGGCCCCGCCGGTGGAGCTGCCCGCGGGCCAGCCGGTGGTCGAAGACAACATCACACACTAAGCGAAAGGAAGGGGCGGACCGCAAGATTCCGCCCCGTTCGCGGGCCGTGCACCAGATTCCCGCCCGTTTTATAATAAGTGCAGCCCAGCCGGAGCAGTTTCCCCGGGAGGACCTCCCGGAGTTTGCCTTCCTCGGCAGAAGCAATGTCGGCAAATCGACGTTGTTGAACTCTTTGGTTGGCCACAAAGCACTGGCTCACACCAGTTCCACCCCCGGCCGCACCCAGACCATCAATTTTTTCAGGATTCACGACCGCTGGCAGTTCGTAGACCTCCCCGGCTACGGCTACGCGAGAGTTCCTGGCGAAATCTCCCGGCTCTGGAAATCCCTCATCGAATCCTACCTCAATGAACGTCAATCCCTCGTCCTGTGCTTTCTCCTGCTCGATTCACGGCGCGGATGGATGCCCCCGGATCTGGAGCTGAAGAGCTGGCTCGAAGCGCAGAATCTCAACTACCTGGTGATCGCCACGAAATTCGACAAGCTCAAGACGCAGAAGGAGCGGCACGCCGCGATGGCCGGACTCCACCGCCATTGCGATCCTTCCCGGATCGTGCCGTTTTCCGCCGTGACAGGCCAGGGAGCGAGGAACATTTGGCAAACGATCTCGAAAACCCCCAAACCATAACGGCAGGCCACCCGCCTGCTGCCGCCGAAGCCAAACCCGCTGATCCCCGCCTCGCCGACGTCGCCCGCCAGGAGGCGAAGCCCCGGACCACGAAGCCGCTCGCGGTCCGCGAGACACCCCTCCGCAGCGCCCCTACCGGACTGCGTCCGCCGCTGCTGCGCGATCCCGTCCCCCCGGGCGAAGAGGAGGACGCCGAGGCCCGCGCCCTCCCCGGCGACACCTCCGCGCTCGACCTCGCCGAACTCAAGGACCTGAGCATCCAGCGCCTGAGTCAGGTGGCCAAGGAACTGGGCGTCACCGGCACCGCGGGACTCCGCAAACAGGATCTGATCTTCAAGATCCTGCAGGTGCAGGCGGAGAAGTCCGGTCTGATCTTCGCTGAAGGCGTGCTCGAGTGCCTCCCGGACGGGTTCGGATTCCTGCGCGCGCCCGAGTACAACTACCTGCCCGGCCCGGACGACGTCTACGTTTCGCCGTCGCAGATCCGGCGCTTTGACCTGCGGACGGGAGACACCATCAGCGGGCAGATCCGGCCGCCCAAGGAGGGCGAGCGGTACTTCGCGCTGATCAAGGTGGACGCGATCAACTTCGAGCCGCCCGAGGAGGCGCGCAACAAGATCCTGTTCGACAACCTGACGCCGCTCTACCCGAATCACCGGCTGAAGCTCGAGACGGTGAAGGAGAACTATTCGGGCCGCGTGATGGACATGCTCACGCCGATCGGCAAGGGCCAGCGCGGATTGATCGTCGCCCCGCCGCGGACCGGCAAAACGATGCTGCTCCAGGCGATCGCCAATTCAATCACCACCAGCCACCCCGAGGTGAACCTGATCGTGCTGCTGATCGACGAGCGTCCCGAAGAGGTGACCGACATGCAGCGCTCGGTGCGCGGCGAGGTGATCAGCTCGACGTTCGATGAGCCGGCGTCACGCCATGTCCAGGTGGCCGAGATGGTGATTGAGAAGGCCAAGCGCCTGGTGGAGCACAGGCGCGACGTGGTGATCCTGCTCGACTCGATCACCCGGCTGGCGCGTGCTTATAACGCCGTGGTCCCGCCGTCGGGCAAGGTGCTCTCGGGCGGTGTCGACTCGAACGCCCTGCAGCGGCCGAAGCGCTTTTTCGGCGCGGCGCGGAATATTGAGGAGGGCGGATCGCTGACGATTGTCGCGACGGCGCTGATCGACACCGGGAGCCGGATGGACGATGTGATCTTCGAGGAGTTCAAGGGGACGGGCAACATGGAGATCCACCTGGACCGGAAGATGGTGGACAAACGGGTGTTTCCGGCGATTGATATTCACAAATCCGGCACGAGGAAGGATGAGCTGCTGTTGACGCGGGAGGATCTCAACCGGGTGTGGGTGTTGCGGAAGGTGTTGAGTCCGCTGTCGGGTGTGGAGTCGATTGAGTTGTTGTTGGATAAGCTGGCGAAGTCGAGGTCGAACGCGGAATTTTTGGCGTCGATGCACGGGTAGGCTGGGGATTCAATTGAGCCGGGGCGGCGGCCGCCGTGTGGCATGCCGGATATGGAGTCAGCCTAACGGTGTACGCCATGCCTGGTGCGCATGACACTCCTTCTCCGCGTTCCGCCGTGCAGCTTGCCCTCGTGGTAGTCGAGGAAAAGGTCACGGCCTGTTCGGCAACCTCGTCGACACTTCGGAAATCGCTGCGCCGGACGGGTTCGGCGGCGGGTCCTCCGTTTCCTGTTGGAGCGTGGCGTTGATGACTACCATCAGGTTGCAGCACCATGGCTGCTTGCAATTCCTCTGGCGCTGGCGCGGTTACGTCTTGGGTAACGGGAGTTTGGCGAGTGCCTCGAGAACCAGCAGGAGCTGCAAGGGCGCGTAGGGGTGGCTCGGAGCCAATTCCAGGACACGAAGGAGGTCGCGCTCAGCGGATTCCAAAGCGGTCCGTGCTTCGGTGGGCCGGTCGAGGCCAGTGAGCATCTTGCCCAGGCGCCGGTTGCTGACGGAGCGATTGAAGAGGCAATCCACATAGTCGGGCGCACGTTCAAGTGCATCGCCATAGGCCTCGATCGCTTCGCGATACAGCCGCTCCGCTTCGCCGTACTGAGAATCCCGCTCCACCAGATCAGCCCAGTTCTTTAAGCAGAGGCCCCTGTTGTTGTGTGCAAACGCGAGATCGGGCGCGAGCTGGAGCGCTTGGTCCAGTGCGTCGACCGCGGCTTTGTAGCTCGACTCGGCCTCTGCGTGCCGCGTCTGGATGGCCTGCAATTCCCCCAGCCTCATCAGGCAGCCGCCCTTGTTCATGTGCGCCCCCGCGTAATCCGGCGCGAACTGGAGGGCTTGGTCCAGCGCTTCGACTGCGGCTTTGTAGCTCGGCTCGGCCTCTGCGTGCCGCGTCTGGCTGGCCTGCAATTCCCCCAGCCTCATCAGGCAGATGCCCTTGCTGTTGTGCGCCACCGAGAGATCAGGCGCGAGCTTGAGGGCTTGGTCCAGCGCATCGACTGCGTCCTGGTAGCTCGACTCCGCATCCGCGTGCCGCGTCTGGCCGGCCTGCAATTGCCCCAGCCTCATCAGGCAGATGCCCTTGTTGTTGTGCGCCACCGAGAGATCAGGCGCGAGCTTGAGGGCTTGGTCCAGCGCATCGACCGCCGCTTTGTAGCTCGACTCCGCCTCCGCGTGCCGCGTCTGGCTGGCCTGCAATTCCCCCAGCCTCATCAGGCAGAGGCCCTTGTTGTTGTGCGCTGTCGCAAGATCAGGCGCAAGCTGGAGGGCTTGGTCCAGCGCATCGACTGCGGCTTTGTAGCTCGACTCAGCCTCCGCGTGGCGCGTCTGACTGGCCTGCAATTCCCCCAGCCCCGCCAGGCAGCCGCCCTTGTTGTTGTGCGCATTTGCGAGATCCGGCGCGAGCTTGAGGGCTTGGTCCAGCGCATCGACCGCCGCTTTGTAGCTCGACTCCGCCTCCGCGTGGCGCG
>VFZX01000525.1 GCA_016871015.1 Acidobacteriota bacterium
TTGTTCCGGCGGCATGGGTCCTCCTCTGAAGCAGCGCTGCTCGAAGCGCAGATGATGATGGCGGAGAACCGCTTGGAGGAAGCACGGCAAGGCATTCGGAGTGTGCCGGACCTGCCGCTACTTCCTCACGGAACCCGAAGGTCACCGCTGCGGACTCACTCGAGAGCCCCTCGCGCTGACGCAAATCACGCTGATCTGCCGCGAGCACGCCGCTTGACGCGCGCGGCTACTGGCGTCAACCACAGCCGCTGTCGCTGCGATTCGAACCGTCGGGGGGGGGCGCTTCTTTGGGAGGATGGTGCCCGGCTTGCCAACGGCCGGATGGCCTTGGTGCGGAGTTTCCGGGGTAAACAGCTTGAACGCACGGGCCTCATACCGGCCCCCGGCTCTCAGCGGACCGCAAACCGGAACTCCTGGCTCCGCACTCCGCCGATCTCCAACGCCGCCGTCGCCATTCCGCTCAATCCGGCGGGCATCCGCGCGTTCACCTGAATCAAACCCGCTGTACCCGGCGCCTGGCCCCGGAACAGGATCTCCGCCTCACGCCCGCCGATCAGCAACCGGACCGGTGAAGCCGGCTCCGCGAGCATATCCCGCGCCGCCGCGCCCGTGACGCTGGCTGGCACTGTGATCCCGTGTCCGGTGGCGAAGAAGATCAGCACCTCGTTATCCTCCGCGGGCCGGTCCGTGGTCACCAGCGTCCCGTCCGCATGCAGCGCGTTGGGGAAGACGTCCGGACTCGTGGGCCGCACCGCAACCCGCTGCACCGCGCTCAGCCGGCCTTGATACGCCACCTGGACCGTTGCCTCGCTGACTCCGGCCAGCTCATACGGCGCCTGCGTGTTCACCTGGCTGCCCTGCACATGCAGCAGCGGCGCGCGGATCCCATTGAACAGCACATACAACTCGCCTGCCTCGGTGGGCAGCCGAAGGGTATCCGCCGCAAACGAGGTCGTCACGGGGCGCTCGGGTCCGAAGTCGCCGAAAATCGTCACGATCTTGCCGGGCGACAGTGGATCGGAGCGGCCGCTGAACACGCCGGTGACGCCGTTGTCCGAGATCACGGGATTCGGTCCCGCCGCCACGGCCGGCGCCGTGTAAGGACGCCCGTAGAGCCACAGCTCGCTGGCCTTCGACCCCCGCGCACGGCCTCCGAAGAACACGACGCCGCCCAGGTCATCCACAAAAGTGGCCTGATGCCGGTTGCGAGGGCTCGGTACGTCTCCCGGGGGGCGTGCCTGTTCCCACCGCCGCACCGCCGGATCATATTCCCAAGTGTCGTTCAGGTCGCCGGGTCCGGATCCCCCAAACACGACCATCCGGTTGCGCAACGTGTCGAATCCGGTTCCGTACCACTGGCGGCCCTGAGGGCGCGGATTGCCGGTGATCTCCGTCCAGGTGTGGCTGGCCAGATTGAACGCCCACAAGTCGCCCAAAGGACAGTTGTTGGGGAACGGAGTCCCGCTCGCACAGCCGCCGTAGAGCAGCATTTGGTCATTCGGCGGATCGTAGACGGCGTGATGCAGGCAGCGCCGCAATGGCCGGTTGCGGGGATTCAGGTCGATCCACCCACCGGCGGTGAAATCGTAGGCCCAGGTGTCGTCGAACCGCCCGGCGTCAGTGAACCCGTGCGAGACGATCATCCGGTCACGGCGGGAATCGTAGACCGCCGAGTGTCCGTAGCGCTTCGGCGGCGCGAGCGCGGCTTCGGGCTTGACCGGGTTGCTGCCGGCGTCGAGCTGGTTCCAGCGGCTGGCGGCGATGTCGAACGCCCAGGTGTCATTGAAGAATCCTGCGCTCTGGCCGCCAAACACCACCAACCGGCGGCGCTTGCTGTCAAAGACCATCGTGTGTCCAAGCCGCGGAGCGGGCGGCTGGCCTTGGACTTCCATACTCTTCCATTGTCCGGTGGACAGTGAATAGGACCAGAGGTCGTTCAACGTGTTCGTGCCGTCACCCCCGAACAGGAAGATCTGCTTGCCAGGGATGTCGTAGGCGACGACACCGTCAATCCGGGCCTCGGGCGCTGCCTGGCCGTTGACCACAAGCTTGCTGAACGCAGGAGGCTGCGCCCGGAGCTCAATGGATCCGTGGTACGCACTTGTCAGTAAAAAAAGGTGGGAGAGAATTCGACGCATAGGAGCTTCAACCATTAAAGCCAGCCGGCGCGCCGTTTATTCCCGCCGCGTTCGTGTTCCTTCAGCCGGGCGATTCTTCGCTCTTCCCACCAGGCGATTGAACTGGGACAACTGAAACTCGCGCACCCACGTATGGAACAGGAGCGCGCGCGCTGGCTACAGCTTCTTGAGATAGATGTTGCGGAACTCGGCTCGCATCGGCGGCCCCACGTGCAGTTGGAATCCGATGAGTCCTTGGAGTGCGCGTCCCTTGGTGTCGTCGTCGACGGCTACCGCGGTGAGCTGGCCATTGAGGACCTGGATCAGCACGTTGCCGCGGGCGATGATGTGGAGCGTGTTCCAGTCGTTGATGCGGACGGCGCCCTTGAGGTCCGCGTTGTCCTTCAGGTTGGCGATCACACGGGACTTCTTGTCCTCTTCGACCAGGGCCGCCTGGCCGCGCAAGGCGAGGAATCCGCGTCCCCGTTCCTCATAAATCTGGCCGGTATGGATATTGGTGAAGTCGATGTCGGCCTGGTATCCCTTCAGGACCCACTTGCCGACGTCGGTGGCTTCCTGGCTGCGGTACTGGACGCCGCTGTTCGTGCTGTTGATCTTGAAGTCGAGCTTGAGCTCGAAGTCCTTCGGCTCGCCTCCGCGCCAGATGAGGAACGTGTTGCGCTGGAGCGGGCGCTCCTTTGTCGATTCTCCGACGATGGCTCCGTTCTCGACGCGCCAGTGGGCGGGATCCCCGTCCCAGCCGTTCAAGGTTCCGTCGAAGATGGACTCAAAGCCGGTACGGTCGCCGATGTCCAGGGGTGTCACTGGGGAAGTGCCGGCCGGACGCTGTCCGCCTTTCTTCCGGTCCTGTGGCTGGGCGGTGAGGGGAAGCAGGACAGCAAGGGCGAGGTGGGTGGTTTTGAGCATGGATTGGCCTCCCGCCATTGTACCCCCACCGCCAGTGAAATCGAGCCGCCGCTTGCCGGGGGAGCAGGCGGCGCATGGGGGTTGATCGGTGGCGCGCGAAACGTTGAAGATCCCGGGCCGCTGGAATCGCGGCAAGGTGCTGGCGGGTTTGGACCTCGACAAGATGGCGTTCGATCCGCGCATGCGCATTCTGCCGGCGACCGCCGGGCAGTATGAAGCGCCGGTCACCACCATGCTTCCCAGGCGGGCGTTCGCGTTTGTCGGCGTGCCGGCGGAGATCTTCGTCGATGACCAGATCGACATTCGCGTTCGCGTCACCGGCGTCCCGGTGCTCTCCGCCGGCTCGGGGCGAATCAACTGGGTGCGTACCTGGAGATCGGCGCCGGCAACCGCTTCCTCGATACGGCGGTGATCCATTCAGCCCACTTTCCGACTGGCGCGTCACTCGCCCGGAACTGCCTCACCACACCGGACGCCATCAGAACTCTCGCGGCGCGAAGACGGACCTGCTCGGAAATAAGTAAGTGTCGATGAGGGGGGCGACGCTACACCGCTCGATCACATCAGGCCGCCGCGCTCCGCGCTGTCCTCCAAAAGCGCACCAACTCCCCGACACTCCCGGCAGGCTAGCACACTTCATCAGGCGCTACATCCCGGAGTAGCCTATGCTCTCCTCGCATGCCGTGTACAGCTTCGCAGGGCTCAGAGAATCCGCGCCCGATCCACACCCGGCAACCGCCCGGCCTCCATCTCCTTCACTAACTCTCGCACCCGATCCTCCGACAGATCGCGGTACCGGTCGTAGTCGTCGTCAAAACGGCTCAGCCGCGCCGATCCGTCCAGGTTCGGCGCCGCACTTTCGGAATCTCCCGCCAAATTCCCGCTCAGGGCCGCCTCGGCGGAGTGCGGCAGCGCCAGCGGACGGTCGGCGATCCACGCCAGGGTATCTCTCACCACGGCCGGCAGGTTCTGCATGGAGCCGTGCTCGCCCTTCACATACCGCCGCGTCACCTTCTCAACCTCGGCCTACGCCAGGGGCACGCGACCGTCACCCTCGCGGTTCGGGTCGCCCGGCGTGCGGGCGGTGATCTTGTCAACGTCCTGCCATAGCCCGAGCCATCCGCTGTTCACTTCCAGCCGGAACAGGGTCTCGCGGCCCACGCCTGAAATCTGTAACATCCTCCGCCGCTGCTCCGGCACAAGCTGGTTAGTGTGCCAGTCATACAGATCGTGGTGGAACTGGCGCGCGGCGTCCAGCGCCCGTTGCAGACGGGCGGCCGCGGGCGCGTCGAGGTCGAGCTTGTACGCCTCGGCGTTATAGACATCAAAGTTGGCGCTGCGCGACCGGACACATCCTTGACACTTTAGCCTGGATTCTTGCTTGACACTTATCAAGGGCGGGTGCGGCTCGATCTTCACCTTACACCTTCTCCGCGCGATTGTCAATACCT
>VFZX01000526.1 GCA_016871015.1 Acidobacteriota bacterium
CCAGCTTAACCGCTGTCCCCCGGTTACCCTTCGTTTGTGTCAACCGCCCACCGGCACACTTGTCAAGGATGTCTCCGGTTCGCACAATTGCCGCGAAGATCGGTAATGATACCCGTGCGCGCATCCACGCGGCGCACTCCGAAATTCAGCCGGTCTGCAATGAACAGGTTGTCCTGCGCGTCCACCGCCAGACCCGTTGGACTTGCCAGCGTCGCCGCGGTTGCCGCAACGCCATCGCCTTCGAATCCGAAGACGCCGGTGCCAGCGTAGGTCCGGATGATGCCGTCGATGCCGATCCTGCGAACACGTGCATTGCCACTGTCGGCGACATATACGTTCCCGGCCGAATCGGCGGCGACACCCCATGGCAACGTCAGCCGTGCAGCCGTGGCCGGCCCTCCGTCTCCTTCGAATCCAGGCTCACCGGTGCCGGCGAAGGTCGTGATTGTGCCCTCCGGACTGATTCGCCGGACCCGGTTGGCGAATCGTTCCGCAAAGTAGAGATTCCCTCGTGCGTCGGCGGCGATTCCAGCCGATGTGTGAATGCGTGCTGTGTTTGCCGGAACGTTCTGGACCGGGTTGGGAGCAGAGCCGGACACGGTCGAGATCCTGCCTCCGGCGTCGATGATCCGGATCCGGTTGTTAGCTGCGTCGACGATGTAGAGCCGCGTACCCGAAGCGTCCAGCGCGAGATGCTCGGCAAAGGCGAGGCGCGATGGGATCGCGGGCTCGTTTTCGCCCAGAAAACCGAAGCCACCCAGGCCCGCGATGGTGCTGATGGTTCCGTTGGCAACCCGCCGCACCCTGTTTCGCTCCGCAATGAACAGGGTTCCATCCGCCGTTACCGCGATACCGGAGGGCGCAGCTAGCGTCGCCTGCCGCGCAAGCCCGGCGTCACCGGTGGAGCCGAACTGGCCTGTGCCCGCCACGGTCGCGATGGCTCCCCCGGCAACACGCCGCACCCGGTTGCCATCGATCTCGGCGATGAAGACCGCCCCGCCGGCATCGGCGGCGATCGCCTGCGGCGTTGCCAGCGCTGAGGATCCGGCCGGACCATCAGGCCCAACGCCGAAGGTGCCCGTTCCGGCGACCGTCGTGATCAGGCCCTGACTGATCCTGCGCACGGTGTGGTTACCGGTGTCGGCGACATAGAGGTTCCCGGCGCCGTCGAACGCGAGGGCAAAGGGGAAGGAGAACATGGCGCCGGTGGCGGGTCCGCCATCACCGCTATATCCTGCCCGCCCGGTCCCCGCAATGGTAGTAAGGATGCCATCGGTTCCGAGCCGGCGTACCACGTGGTTATCGCTGTCAGCGATGTAGAGATTTCCGGAGCGGTCCGCGGCCAGGCCGTTCGGGAAGTTCAACTCCGCTTCGACGCCCTGTCCGCCGTCCCCGCGACGCCCGGTGCTGCCCGTGCCCGCCACCGTCGTGATCGTCCCGGCGGGACTGATCCGGCGCACCCGGTTCGCGAGGTTCTCCGAGACATAGAGATTGCCAGCCCCGTCAACGGCGATGCCCGCCACCCGCTCGAGCCACGCATTCGTGGCGCGGGCTCCTTCCTCGTTTACCGCGATGCCCGCTACCGTAGTGATCGCATACCGCGGCGCCAGTTGTCCAAATGCCGGGATGATGCACGCTGGCAGAAACAAGCAGCCGATCCACGGCATGAGGCGTTGTCTCCTTGGAGATGCCCTGTTCGGAATCATCAGCTCGGATCCGTGACCCGTCCAGTAATTTGCGCAGTCTGGGAAAACGCTACGGTGCTTCCGCTGTATGGACTGCTAGTCGCGGTTCTACCGGCCGTTTTGGACCCGGCAAGGTTCATCGTGCAATGAATTTCTGGGCTCGCCAATTCTTGATTTCAGCGGTATAAATACTGCCACCAGGCCCCAGCGCCATGTGGTGAACAAAGTCGAACTGGCCGGGCAGCTTGCCTGATGCTCCCAGCACCCCCAGTACATCCCCGTTGAGATTGAGCTTCAGTATCCGGTTATTGTGCCCGTCGCACATGAAGATCTCGTCAGACTGGGTGACGGCGATGCCCCACGGTGAGCCGACGTGTTTCCACTGAGTGATGAACTTGCCGTCTGAATCGAATACCTGCATGCGGTAGTTTTCGCGGTCACCCACGTACACCCTTCCGCGTTTATCTACTGCCACAGCGTGCGGCAGGTTGAACTCTCCCTCACCCGTGCCCTTCTTCCCCCAAGCGGTGAGGAACTTCCCCTCCTTGTTGAACTTCACAACCCGGGAATTGCCATAGCCATCCGACACGAAGAAGTCGCCGTTGGGGAGGAACGCGAGGTCGGTCGGCCGGTTGAACAGATCCTTCGTCTCGCCCTTGTTGTTCTTGCGGCCCAGCACCATCCGGACCCGCCCAAGTGCATCCATTTTCACCACGATATGGCCCTGGTCATCCGCCGCCCACAGGTTCCCCTCCGGGTCGAACCGCAACCCATGCGGGCGGACGAACACGCCGTCGCCCCAGGAACGCACCAGGTTGCCATCCTTGTCGAACTCCATGATGGAGTTCTTCCCGCGGTGGAATACGAACGCGTGCTCACGAGCATCCACCGCGATCCCCGGAGTCTCCTCGAACGTCCACCCGGCGGGAAGGCGCGGCCAATGCGGATCCACCTGGTAGTTGAGCCGGGGCCAGTTCGACTGGGCAAGCAGCACCACGCCCGCGGCAAGCCAGATTAGGGATGCCAGTCTCATGCGACCACTCCTGCCAGCGGCTGGCTGGCGCCGGGGAAAGCCTTCAGGTCCGCGCCCATCACCCGGTTGGCCAGCGTCAGGTACAGATCCCCAACGGCGCCGGTCATCCGGCTGTGGCGTCCCGTGATGAGTCCGCCCGCGTGTCCGGCAACGATCAGCGCCAGACCACTGTTCTTGTGATCATTGGCTTCCGCATGTTCGTGTAGATAGACCGCGCACGTACGGTCGAACACCGTCGCCGCGCCCTCGCGCACCGACTTCAGCTTGCCCAGCATATAAGCGAACTCCTTTGCGTGCCAGCGGCAGATGTCGCGCATCACTTCCTGTTGCAGCGCCGACCCGCCCTCCAAATGGCTGTAGTCGTGGTGGCGCTTGGATCCCAGCCCCAGCCAGGGGAACCGAGACAGTCCCTGGCACTTGGTCAGCATGTAGCTGGCCACCCGCGTCTGCCCCGAAGCAAACGCGTGGACAATCAAATCTGACTGCACGCGCGCCACCGAAGGCCAGTCTCTGGGATCCGAATCGGCGCCGGGCGGCTCCACGCGCGAATACCCGGCCGGCATCCGCGTGATCGCCCGTTCAATGTCGCGGATCGAGGCCAGGTACTCCTCCACACGCCGCATGTCATCGTCACCGAGCGATCTCCTCAGGCGGTCCGCATCCTTATAGACGGCGTCGAGGACGCTGATCCTGCGGTCAACCCAGCCCTGCTCGCGCGCCCCGAACAAGCGGTCAAACAGCTTGTGCGGGATCACTTCCGGCGGCAAGGGACGGTCGCGCCCGGCCCAGCTCAGATTCCGCTGGATGCTGTGGCCGAACGATTCCTGGCACACGCCTGCCTCAATCGACCGGAACCGGGTCCCGGTGCCGGTCCTGGTGGCGATCAACTGGTCGATAGAAGCGGCTCCCGCGCCGGCTCCCGTGAACCGCTCGCCGGACACCAGCGCGCTCATCGATCGCATGTGCTCGTTGCCGGGCCCGGGGACACGCGCGTTCGGACTATCCAGTCCGGTGATCACGTGGATGTCGCGGCGGAACGGAGCGAGCGGCGTCAGGCACGGCGTCATCCCGTAGTCCGTGCCGGTCTCGACCGGGATCCAGAACTTCTCAGGGATTCCGTTTCCGTTGAACCATAGCAGGAACCGTGTGGGAACCGGTTCGCCGCTGGCGTACGCCGTGCCGTGCGGGTTGAACATGGCGGCCAACGGGGGCAGCGCCAACCGGACCACGGATCCGGCGCTCCCGGCACCGCGCAGGAACGTGCGCCTGGACAGAGCCTTCATTGGATGCTCCTGGTGGCCATCGATACCATCATCTCCTGAAACCGGAACCCGGAACGCCGGAAGTCCTGAAACACGGCGTCGATCAGGGATTGATCGGCGTCCGTCTCCTGCCGGCCCATCGTGTAGCGGAACCAGTTTCGCACGACGCACTTCTGGCAGGTGGGATTCGCCGCCAGGATCCGGCCGAGTTGCCTGGCTGTTGTGAACGCGGAGTCCGGGATTCCCGCTACCGAAGCGCTCGTATCGAGGTCGAGCTCGTGATACTCGGGCTTCACGTTGCGCCGCTGATCCTTGGTCGGGAACACGGTCAAACGCTGCTTGGCGCTCCAGCGGCCCACCGTGTCGAAGCGCTCGAGCCCGAATCCGATTGGATCCACGAGATTGTGGCATCCGGCGCAAGTTGGATTCGCCAGGTGCAGAGTGGTGAGCCGCTCGCGGTTCGTCATGGGCTTTGCTCCGATCAGGAACGGCGGCAGGGTCGAGTTGATTC
>VFZX01000527.1 GCA_016871015.1 Acidobacteriota bacterium
CGAGCGCGCCCGCCATTGATGGAAATCATCGAGTCGTCCATCATGTTCACCGGGATATCCTGAAACTGCCCGTTACCTGTGGGCGCCACCGCCACGTTCGGAGTCAACTGCGTGAGCCGGAGCGGGCTCCGGCCGTTAAGCGGCATATTGAGCACCTTCGCTCCGTCGATCACCTGCCCGAGCGCCGAAGTATCTTGATCGACTTGCGCGGCGGTTGCGCTCACCTCCACGGTCTCGCTGACCGTGCCGAGTTCGAGAGCGAAATCCAGGCGCGCGGTCTGGTCCACCGCCAACGTCAAATCGGTGCGGGCCATCGGGCGGAAGCCCGTCTTGGAAACGCTTACCCGGTAGACGCCGGGAGGCAGCGGCGACAGCAGGTAGTTGCCTTGGTCGTTGGTGACGGCATCCCGTTTCAGTCCGGTACCGTCGTTGACAGCCGCCACGGCGGCGCCGGGAATCACCGCGCCAGATGCGTCCGTGACGGATCCAGTGATCTGCCCGCTGGTGCCTTGGCCGTACAAGGCGATACCGCTGGCCAGAAACATGGCCGAAATGACAAGCTTTCTCATGGAAGATCCCTTTCGTCGTTTGCTGCTACTTCAGCCCGTGATGCCTTTCACCGGGTCGCCTTCGACATCGGTGAGTCGGAAATCGCGACCTTGCACTCGGTACGTGAGCCGCTTGTGGTCGAAGCCGCACTGGTGCAGGATCGTGGCGTGCAGGTCATGGACGGAGACCGTGTCCTTCACGCTTTGAAAGCCAAGTTCATCAGTGAGGCCGACGCTAGCGCCACGTTGGACGCCGCCACCGGCCAGCCAGACGCTGTAGCCGTCGATCAGGTGGTTCCGTCCGGCGCTCTTGGCTGTGCCTTCGGCCATCGGCGTACGCCCAAACTCGCCGCCCCAGACGACGAGAGTTTGATCCAGCAAACCGCGTTGCTTCAGGTCGGTAAGCAAGGCGGCAGAGGCCCGGTCGACCTCCGGACAGATCTTATCCAGGCGCCCGTCGATGCCCGTGTGGTGATCCCAATCGGTGTGGTACACCTGCACACAGCGGACCCCACGTTCGACAAGCCGCCGGGCCAGCAGGCAGTTGGTCGCAAAGCCCGGCTTGCCGGGAGTAGCGCCGTAGAGATCGAGCGTCGCTTGACTCTCCCTGGCGAGATCCATCAGATCCGGTGCGCTCGATTGCATGCGGAAAGCCATCTCGTAGGAGGCGATACGAGTTTCGATCTCCGGGTCGCCCGTGAGGGCGAGGCGCTCTCGGTTCAGGTCGCCAATGACGTCGATGGCACGCTCTTGCCGCTCGCGTGTAACACCCGCCGGATTCTGCAGATGGAAAATGGGCGACTTCGCATTCAGAAACGGGACGCCCTGGTAGTGCGTGGGCAGAAAGCCGGAACCCCAAATGTCGTTGCCGTTGCGCGGACCGCGAGGGCCGCTGGTCATGGCGATGAAGGCCGGTAGATCCTTGGTCTCCGCCCCGAGCCCATAGAGGAGCCACGCGCCGAGCGAAGGCCGGCCGGACACCATGGCGCCCGTATGCGCCGCGATCATGGCCGGCGAGTGATTCACGTTTACCGTTTTCATCGAGTGAATGAAGGCGAGATCGTCGGCGTGTTTGGCAATGTTCGGGACTAGGCTGGAAAACCAGTGGCCGCTCTTCCCGTGCTGCTGAAACTCTCGTTTGGCGCCATAGAGCTTCGGCGCGGCCATCCGCTCCATGAAAGCGAACTTCTTGCCGGCCAGCAGTGAAGGCGGCGTCGGCTGGCCGTCCATCGCGGTAAGTTTGGGCTTGTGCTGGTAGAGGTCGAGTTGCGACGGGCCGCCTTCCATGAAGAGGTAGATGACGCTCTTGGCCTTGGCCGGGAAGTGCGGCTGGCGCGGCGCGAGAAGATCGGCGAGCGCCACGCGCGCCAAGCCAAGTGAGCAGAGATCGATGAAGTGACGGCGATTGAAGTGCATGGCTTTTTACTCCCGGGTAATGAACTCATCGGTGTTGAGGAGGACGCGCGCGATCGCGGTCCAGGCGGCAACTTCGGGGCTGGTGCCCTTACCCGCGATGGCCTCGGTCTCCTCGGGCTTCGTACGGAAGGCGTCTAGTTCGATGGCATGAAGGCGCAGGAGCCGTTCACGTTCCCGGACAGCGGGGGCCCGGCCCGTAGTGAGCCGATAAGCTTCGAGCAGCGGGTCGTTGGTTCCAGCGATGCGCCGTGCCAGCGCCTGCGCCATCTCATGGAAGTTGGGATCGTTCAGCAGCGTGAGCGATTGCAGCGGCGTGTTCGTGCGCGGACGGCGGGTGCACGGTTGTAATCCGTTAGCCGCGTCAAAGATCTTCATCGAAGGGTTCGGCGTGATGCGGTAGTGGAAAGTGTAGAGCCCGCGTCGGTACTTATCGTCGCCTTTCGAAGTGCGCCAGATCTGCTTGACTTGGCCGGTCTCCATGACGCCTTCGGGTTGCGGCGGATAGACGCTGGGCCCGCCAAGCTTCGCGTTCAGCAAACCGCTGGCGGCGAGCGCCGTGTCGCGGACGATTTCGGCGTCAAGCCGCAGCCGCGATTGACGGCCAAGCATGCGGTTTCCCGGATCGCGCTGCGCAAGATCGGCGCGGTGCATCGAGGCTTGGCGATAGGTGGCGGAAGTAACGATCAACCGATGGAGTTGCTTCTGGCTCCAACCCAACCGGACGAACTCCGTGGCGAGCCAATCGAGCAGCTCGGGATGAGAGGGCGCGGCGCCTTGCGTACCGAAGTCGTTTTCGGTCTCCACCAATCCCGTGCCGAAGAACCGCTGCCAGTGGCGATTGACCGCCACCCGGGCGAAAAGCGGGTTCTTGTCGCTTGCGATCCAACCGGCCAGATCGAGCCGGTTCTGGACCGGTCCTTCGGGCTGGTCGAAGGCCGCTGGAACCGCTGGCTTCACCGGGATGCCCTTCCGGAGGTAGTCGCCGCCCAACAGCACGTGCGCGGAGCGTGGTTGCGTGCGCTCGCGCATCACCATGGCGAACGTGAGGTTCGTGGGCAACTGCTTCTTCAGCGCGTCGATCGTTTCGGTGCGTGTCTTTTCGCCAATGTCGTCCTTGGGCACTTCGTCCGATTCGCCGCCGCGGTAGTTGAAGCGTTCCCAGTAAAGCGCCAGGAGCTGCGCTTGGATCGCCTGCCACTTAGCCACCTCGGCCGGCGAACCCATGGCCAGCAACGGCCCGTGCGTGAGGTTCAAATCGTTGGTGGCCGGAAAGGGCGGAAGTTCGGGACCGTACTCGTCGAGGTTGTTGAAGAAAGAGAAGAGCTGATAGTACTCCTTCTGCGAGATGGGATCGTACTTGTGATCGTGACACCGGGCGCAACCGGTGGAAAGGCCGAGCAGCGTGGTGCCGGTGGCGTCCACGCGATCGGCAACGGCTTCCACGCGGTACTGTTCGCGATCGGTTCCGGCTTCGATTTGGAGCAGAGAGTTGCGGTGGAACCCGGTGGCGATGATCTGGGCCTCGGTAGCTTTCGGCAAAAGGTCGCCAGCGAGCTGTTCGATGACGAATTGCTGAAAGGGGAGATCCCTGTTGAGAGCGTCGATCACCCATTCGCGATACTTCCAGATATGGCGAGGTTCATCGCGTGAGCCCCCGTCGGAATCGGCATAGCGGGCCTGGTCGAGCCAGTGGCGGGCTTGGCGTTCGCCGTAGTGGGGACTGGCGAGGAGCCGGTCAACGGCCTTTTCGTAGGCATCGGGCGCGGTGTCACTCAGGAAAGCGTCGATCTCGGTGGGCGTGGGCGGCAGCCCTGCGAGATCGAGATGGACGCGGCGGAGGAGGGTGATTTTGCCAGCTTCGGGGCTGGGTTTGATCTGCTCTTTCTCGAGGCGGGCGAGGATGAAGCGGTCGATGGCGTTTCGGGGCCAGCGAGTGTCGGCGGTTTTGGGTTCGTTTTGCCGGATCGGCGGCTGGAAGGCCCAATGGTTGAGTTTGCGGTTAGCGGTCGCGGGCTTGGCGGATTCTGGCCAAGGGGCGCCCGCAGCGATCCAGCGTTCGAGCTTGGCAACGTCGGCAGCCGGTAGTCGACGGCCCGGCGGCATCTTCAGACCGTCCACGTGCTTGACGGCCTTGAGAATCCAATCGGCCGCGGGACCCCGGTTGCCTCCTTCGGCAATCCCGGCCCGGGATGCCAGCGAGAGCCCGCTGGTCCGGTTGGTGTCGTTATGGCAGGACTGGCATTGGCTCACCAATAGCGGACGGATCTCCGTCTCGAAATCCTGGCCACTTACCGCGATGCTCGTGTCTAGGAGCATCGCGGCCATGAGAAGCTTCCTCATTGAACTCCCTCCGTGGTCGTCATAGCTGCACCTGATCCGTCATGGATTCCCGCCACCGCGTGAACTCACCGATTAGCCGGGATTTCCATTTTGGGTCTCCCGGACCCCCACAGTATACACCAACGCCTCACTCCCGTGCCGGATTTGATCAGAATCCCCTTTCCGAGGGCG
>VFZX01000528.1 GCA_016871015.1 Acidobacteriota bacterium
GACACCGAGCCGAGTCCTTCGTGGAGCATCACGATCACTGGCAGGCCGGGGCATGTGGCCGGAATCCAGATTCGCTCGAGCATCGTGGGGTATCCTGCCAGTATCGCCCATGGTCGATTACCGGACCGCTCCCTCGCGCTATCAGCATTGGAAAATGAGCTTCGACGGTCCCGTGGCGACGCTGGCGATGGACACGCGGGAAGACGGCGGCATCGATCCGGGGTACAAGCTCAAGCTCAACTCGTACGACTTGGGCGTCGACATCGAACTGCATGACGCGCTCCAGCGGATCCGGTTCGAGCATCCTGAGGTGCGCGTGGTGGTGCTATCAAGCGGCAAGCCGCGCGTGTTCTGTTCCGGCGCCAACATCTACATGCTTGGCCTTGCGAGCCACGCATGGAAGGTGAACTTCTGCAAGTTCACCAACGAGACGCGCAACGGCATGGAGGACTCGAGCGCCCATTCGGGGCTGAAGTTCCTCGCGGCTTGCAATGGACCGGCGGCGGGCGGCGGATATGAGCTGGCTCTGGCGTGCGACGAGATCGTGCTGATCGACGACCGCTCGTCGGCGGTGAGCCTGCCCGAAGTTCCGCTGTTGGGCGTGCTTCCGGGGACAGGCGGATTGACGCGGCTGACGGACAAGCGCAAGGTCCGGCGCGATCTCGCGGATGTGTTCTGCACGACGGCTGAAGGGGTCCAGGGACAAAGGGCGAAGGACTGGGGGCTGGTGGACGCGGTGGTGAAGCCGCAGGCGTTCGAAGCCTATGTCCGCGAGCGTGCGCTGGCGCTGGCGGCGTCGAGTGACCGGCCTCGGGCCGCCCACGGGATTGAGTTGACGCCGGTCGAGCGGACGGACGACATGCGCGGGTATCACTATCGCTTCGTGGTCGCGGTCATCGACGCGCAGCAGCGGACCGCGGAGCTGACCGTTCGCGCCCCGGAGATCGCTGACTTCGAAGAGAGCGCGGACTGGTGGCCGCTGCGGATGGCACGCGAGCTCGACGATGCGATCCTGTCGCTGCGCACCAATCACCTGGACATTGGCATCTGGATCCTCAAAACACAGGGCAGCGCGAGCAAGGTGGCGGAGAGTGACGCGGCAATGACCGCCAGGCGTGATCACTGGCTGGTCCGCGAGACGCTGGGAATGATGCGCCGTACGATTGCGAGGCTGGATGTGTCGTCGCGCTCGCTCTTCGCCGCCGTCGAGCCGGGGTCGTGCTTCACGGGAAGTCTGTTCGAACTGGCGCTCGCCGCCGACCGGATCTACATGCTCGATGACGACGGGGTGTCGATCGGGCTTTCGGACCTGAACTTCGGGGGCCTGGAGATGTCCAGCGGCGCGACGCGTCTGGGCGCCCGGTATTATCAGGATGCGTCCCGGCTCGCGAGCTTACGGGAGAGGAAGGGCGAGGCGCTCGGGGCGCGGCAGGCAGTCGCGCTGGGGCTCGTGACGTTCGCGCCCGATGAGCTGGACTGGGGCGATGAGTTCCGGCTCGCGATCGAAGAACGCTCGGCGCTGTCCCCGGACGCGATGACGGGGCTCGAGGCCAATCTCCGTTTTGGTCCGGGCGAGTCGATGGCGTCGCGCATTTTCGGGCGGCTCTCGGCCTGGCAAAATTGGATCTTCACCCGGCCGAACGCGGTTGGTCCGTCGGGTGCTTTGAAGGTGTACGGGAGCGGCAATCGCGCCCGGTTCGATTGGGAGCGGGTGTAATTGATGAGTGATTCGCAACAACAGCCGATCGACTATTCGCAGTCCATTCCCAACAACGTGGATCTGGCTGGCGACCGCTCCTTACAGCGGGCACTTGAGCGCTGGCAGCCGGCCTTCCTCAACTGGTGGCACGATGCCGGGCCGGAGGATACGCACCAGCTCCGGGTCTATCTTCGAACCGCGATCAGCGTGGACCGCGACGGATGGGCCAACTTCGGCTATGTCCGCATGCCCGAGTACCGCTGGGGCATCTTCCTCACGCCGCGGGATCCGGGCCGCACAATCGCGTTTGGCGACCATCAGGGGCAGCCCGCCTGGCAGGAGGTGCCCGGCGAGTACAGGTCCGCGCTGCGCCGCATTATTGTCACGCAGGGCGACACCGAGCCGGCGTCAGTCGAGCAGCAGCGGTTGCTGGGAAAGACTTGTCCGTCGCTCTACGATCTGCGGAATCTGTTCCAGGTGAACGTGGAGGAGGGCCGCCATCTCTGGGCGATGGTCTACCTGCTGCACCGGTTCTTTGGGCGCGACGGCCGCGAGGAGGCCGAGGCACTTCTGCAACGGAGATCCGGCGATCCCGATAATCCGCGCATTCTCACGGCGTTCAACGAGAAGACTGGGCACTGGCTCGCGTTCTTCATGTTCGCCTTCTTCACGGACCGGGATGGCAAGTTCCAGCTTGCCGCGCTGGCCGAATCGGCATTCGATCCACTCGCGCGCACAACGCGGTTCATGCTCACCGAAGAGGCGCATCATTTGTTCGTGGGCGAAGCCGGGATCGCGCGCACGATCCAGCGCACGTGTGAGGTAATGAAGGATCGCGGGATCGAAGATCTGGCGGAGGCGCGGCAACACGGCGTGATCGACCTGGTGACGCTGCAGAAGTTCGTCAACTTCCACTACAGCGTGACGCTCGATCTGTACGGCTCGGAGCTGTCGTCGAACGCCGCCAACTACTTCACGGGCGGGTTGAAGGGGCGCGTGGGTGAGAGCCGGTTGTCCGGGGATCACTCGCTGGTGAACGAGTCCTATCCGGTGCAGGAAGTGGACAACGGAGGGATCGTGACGCGGCAAGCGCCCGCGCTGACCACGTTGAACGCGCGTCTGCGGGACGACTACATTGCCGAGATCCAAGGTGGACTCGACCGGTGGAACCGCATCCCCGAGCGGCTCGGGATTCCTTTCCGGTTCCGGCTTCCGCACGTGGGCTTCCATCGTAAGATCGGGAGCTTCGCGGGACATTGGATCACGCCGGAAGGCGGCGTGGTCACCCGAGAGCAATGGGAAGCGCGCGCGGCGGACTGGCTGCCCACCGGGGCGGATCACGCGTTCGTCACGTCGCTGATGGGGGAGGTGGTGACGCCAGGCCAGTTCGCAAACTGGATCGCGCCGCCGGTGCGTGGCATCAACAATCTGCCGGTGGACTTCGCCTATGTCCGCTTTGATTGATCCGCGTGCGCGCAAGCTGTACGAGCTGATCGTGGACAAGGCGCGGCACGGACCGGTGACGCCCAAGCCGCCGGACACGGCGACGCCCACAGAGGTCCTGGAGGCGTGCGGGTTGTGCGTGGAGGAGTTCTATCCGCTGCTTGCGTCGCTTGCGGATGCGGGATTGGTGGAGGTGAGCGGCGCATATCCGTTCGAGGAAATCCGGGTGAAGGCATGACCTATTTCGAAGACTACGTAGCTGGATCGGTGCATGAATTCGGGTCGATTACGGTGACGGAGGAGGAGATTATCGCGTTCGGGCGCGAGTTCGATCCGCAGACGATGCACGTCGATCCGGTGGGCGCGGCGGCGGGCAGGTTCGGTGGATTGATTGCGAGCGGATGGCATACGGCGGGCGTGGCGATGCGGCTGTTGGTGGATCATTTCGTGACGCCGGTGGCGAGCCTCGCGTCGCCAGGAGTGGATGAGCTGCGGTGGCCCAACCCGGTCCGGCCGGGGGATACACTGCGGATCCGGGTGGCGATTCTGGAGACGCGGGGGTCGCGGACGAAGGGGGACCGGGGGGTGGTCCGGTGCCGGGTGGAGGCGTTCAATCAGAGGGATGAGATGGTGTTGAGCATGTTGACGATCAGCATATTTGGGCGGCGGACGCCGGGATGAAGTGCGATGAGCAAGATCGTGTTGAGATGGCCGACTCCGTGGCCGAAAACGGAGAGCGGTTCCTCGTGGAGCGGGATGGTGAGCCGGCGCGTCGAGAACCGCGTAGGGGGTCTGTGACCAGAATCCGCCTGCCGTCCGATAGTACGTCGGAGTTGCCGGCGCTCGTGGAACGTCTCGCTGGGCTTGCTCCAGGCACCAAAATTGACTGGTCGGATTCTTGGTCGGAGGAAGACCTACGAGAGTTTCGGGCTGCTTCCTTGAGACGGCTTGATGCGACAGAGTCTGAGGACATGGATTGAGACCCGGCGACGTGTGCGAACCGGAGACATCCTTGACAAGTGTGCCGGTGGGCGGTTGACACAAACGAAGGGTAACCGGGGGACAGCGGTTAAGCTGGGGGATGCCCTGGCGAGAGGTGAGCCGCATGGACAGCAAGGTCGAGTTTATCGAAGATTGGCAGGCAAACGACCTGTCATTTTCAGAATTGTGCCGGAAACACGGGATATCGAGGCAGACCGGGTATACGCTGGTGGACCGGTTCCGTGTGGAGGGCTGGGATGGCCTGCAAGAGCGGAGCCGTGCCCCCCACCACAGTCCGGCCGCCATGGAGGAGGGCACGCGTGAGGAGTTGATCGAACTGCGGATGCAGCA
>VFZX01000529.1 GCA_016871015.1 Acidobacteriota bacterium
CCGCTCCCAATAGAATCAACGACCTGCCGCGACTCTCCGCTGCCAACTGTAGAAGACGGGCCAAAACCGGAACTTTCTACTTTGCCAGCATCCGGAACTTTCTATTTTGCGCCGACAGATCAATTGCGACCGCGGAGTTCCCGCAGGTCGATGCCATGCTGCTGGCACTTCTTGTAGAGGTGGCTCCTCTCCAATCCCAAGGCCCGGGCTGTGTCGGCCATGCGAAATTGGTGGCGCTTCAACTCAGCGAGCAGCATCTCCCTCTCGAACGCCTCGACACGTGCCGCCAGCGGACCCTCGGCCTGTGCCGCCGCCGGACCCGTCTCCGTAGGCGGGAGCGCGAGCCGCACGTCTTCCATCGTCACTTCGCCGCCCGCCAGCAAGAGCAGCCGCTCGACAACGTTACGCAGCTCACGGACATTGCCGGGCCATGAGTAGCGCTCAAGCGACGACACGGCGGCGGAAGTGAACGGCTTCGGCTTCCATCCGTTTTGCTCGCTGATCTGGCGCGCAAAGTGATCCAGCAGAACCGGGATGTCGCCTTCGCGCTCGCGCAGCGGCGGAAGCAGCAGCGGAAACACGTAGACGCGATGATAGAGGTCCTGGCGGAAGTGGCCTTCGCGGACTAGCGTGTCCAGATTCCGGTGCGTCGCCACCACCACACGCACGTTCACTCGCACGGGCTTCGCGCCGCCCACGCGCTCGATCTCCCCTTCCTGCAGCACCCGCAGGAGCTTGGCCTGCATCACCGCGGGCATGTCCCCGATCTCATCCAGGAACAGCGTTCCCTGGTGCGCCTGCTCGAACTTGCCCGCGTGCCGCGAGGCCGCACCCGTGAAGGCGCCCTTCTCGTGTCCGAACAGCTCTGACTCGATCAGTTCGGCGGGCACGGCGGCGCAGTTCAGTGTGACGAACGGACCCGCCGCCCGCTGGCTCTTCTCGTGAATCGCGCGCGCCACCAGTTCCTTCCCGGTGCCGGTTTCACCCAGGATACACACGCGCGCCTCGCTTGCCGCCACGCGATCCAACTGGCTCATCACCCGCTGCATTGCGGCGCTCGACCCGGCGATCTGGTGCGTCCCCACACGGCGCCGCAGCTCGCGATTCTCTTGCTCCAGCCGGTTCAGCTTGAGCGCGTTGTCGACGGTGAGCAGGAGCTTGTCTGTTGACAGCGGCTTTTCAAGAAAGTCCACCGCGCCCAGCCGCGTGGCGCGCACCGCCATCTCGACCGTTGCCTGGCCGGAAATCATCACCACCGGGAC
Source organism: Acidobacteriota bacterium (assembly GCA_016871015.1). GTDB lineage: Bacteria > Acidobacteriota > Terriglobia > Bryobacterales > Bryobacteraceae > SYLY01. Next base: position 1,263 of record VFZX01000529.1, read on the forward strand.
CTGAATCCCCGCCGCCCGGAGATCCTCCATCAACGCGAGACCATCGCGGCCCGGCATAACGACGTCGCTCAGGATGACGTCGAACCGCTCGGTGCGGATGAGATCGAGGGCGCCAACCGCCGTATCACACACCGTCGCCTCATGGCCGCTGAGCCGGAAGGCACGGGCGAGCGAGGCAAGCGTGTTGGTGTCGTCGTCAACGATCAGAAGATGCGCCATTCAATTCTCCTTTTGCGCTTCGTTCCGGCAGCTCGATCCGGAACGACGATCCGCGTCCAGGCTCGCTTTCCACGCTGATCCGGCCGCCATGATCGCTGACCACGGACTGCACGATCGCAAGCCCGAGACCCGTGCCGTGAGTCTTGGTCGTGTAGTACGGCGTGAACAAGCGCTCACACTCTTCCGGAGTCAGCCCGGTTCCCGTGTCGGATACTTCCAGCATGACGCCCGCCACGATCCCCCGCGCGCGAAGAGTAATCGTGCCGCCCGAAGGCATCGCATCCATCGCGTTCAGTACCAGATTGCGGAGCGCGCGGTTCAATTGGTCCGGATCGGCTTCCACGGAAAGCGAAGGCGTCTCCACTTCCACCACGCTTCGAATCGGCGGAGATCCCGGCGACTGCCACTGCGGCTCAAACAGACGAACCAGCGTGGCCAGCAGCGACTCGATATTCACTGGTTCAAATCGCGGCGCCGGCATCCGCGCGAAGTCACTGAAGCGTCCCAGAATCGACTTGAGCTGGGACAGCTCCGCCAGCAACGTCGCAGTGCTCTCTTGAAAAACTTCGTCGAACTGAGCCGCGTCGAGCTTGCGCGCCCTCTGCAGATTCTCAACCGTGATCTGAAGCGGAAACAGCGGATTCTTCAACTCGTGCGCCAGGCGCCGTGCCAACTCGCGCCACGCGGCCACACGCTCCACCTGGATGAGCCGCCCGCGCTGCTCCGCCAGTTGCTCCGTCATCCGGTTGAACGCGCGCGCGAGATCGCCGATCTCGTCGCGGGAGTCGACCTCGACACGCGCCTTCCAATTCCCCGCCGCCACTTCGCGGGCGCCCGCCGCCAGCTCCCGCACAGGACGCGTGACGCGTGCCGAAGCCCACCACGCGATCACCGCGCCGAGTGCGATTCCGGCCAGCGCTCCAACGAATCCCACGGTGCGGATGAACCAGGTGAGTTCGTAGAGTTCCTCGCGGGAACTCGAAACGAGCAGCACGCCCAGCAACTCCCTCGCACGGCCGCTCAGGGGAATCCCCGTAAGCGTGGAAGGCTCGCCAAACGTGGGGCGCACCGGGAGCGACACTTCTTTGCCCGTGCGCCGCACCTCGGCCACCAGCGCGGCCGATGGCTCAAGCGAAGACCCACCGCGAATCGAAGGCAGATCCCGGTATAACGCCGCCCGCATGCCCGCGGGCAACGCGAGTGCTTCGAGAAATCCCTTGTCGACGCGGAGCCCGCCCACCAGGTAGACGAAACCAGCGCCCGCCGGCACCGCGCGAACCGCCAGCAGCGCCACCGCGGATTCATCCGGCAGCTCCTCGATCTCGACGAAAGCGCCCGCCGATTTCCAGTCCTGCGAGGGATCCGCCACCCACGGCTTCTTGTATCCAAACCGCGCCGGATAGTGCGCCGACGATACGATGACGCCACCCGGCCCCAGGATCTCGAGAAAATCGAGCGCCTGCTCCTTGGCCAGCGTTTGCGCCTGATCCAGATACAGCGACAGGTCGCCGGGCTGCGCGGCATCCGCCGCCAGACGCCGTACCGGTTCCGATCCGGCGATCGACTCGATCCGCCGGACCACTTCGCGTCCCCGCTGGTCAAGCTCGCGCTGGAACTGCCGGATCAGCGTACGCGTGCGCTGCTCATCAAGCCTCTCGAAGGCGCGCTCCGCCGTCAGCGAGATCACGTAGCTCAGCACGATCGAAGTTGCCGCAATCGCCAGCGCGAACAACAGAAACAGGCGCGTGCGGAACGGACTCATGGAGCACCCTCCAGCCACACTTCATCCAACCGCCAATGCAGTTGTCCGCCCGGAGTCCAATTGCGAACCTGCGGCTGGATCGCGTACAGCGCCGGCAGATGGAAGAGTGGCAGAATCCATTGCCCTTCGAGCAGCCGGTGTTCAGCCTCGTACAAAGCCTCAGGTGTTGGCGACGCCGGTGCCGGAGTGTTGAAGGTCCGGCAGTAGTCGGCCAGAACGCGCCCCGGCTCGGTGGAGCTCGCGGGCACTCGGACCAGCAAAACGTCGGACTCGGCCCCAGCCGCCATCCGCACGCTGAGTCCCGACTCGCGCGCGTTCAGCACGATCCGCTCAGCGACCGTCTTCAACACGAAGTCCGCCGGATCGTGCCCCAACAGCAACGCCGGCCCGCCCGCGCCAACCTCTTTGGCCTTCGCCGGATCGTGGCGCGCCGGGAACACGAATCCCCAGCCAGTGAGCCAGCCCGGCAGCAGCGAACCGGTGGGCTCGCCCTGTTTCTGAAACAACACGCTCCACACCGGCGCGCGGTCAATGGCAAGCGACATCGCCTGGCGCACTCGCGCATCCTGCGCCGCCGGACGGTTGCGCAGAAACACGAGCGCCACCAGATCCACCGCCGCGCTCGACCATGTTCTACGGCCGCGCATCTCCTGGCGCCGGAACTCGGCGGGAGTCACTTCGGCGACACTCGCGCGGCCAGACTCGAAGTCGGCCAACTGATCCCGCAGAGGCCGTCCCAGCAGCATCGTGATCGAATCCAGATACGGACGCCCGCCCCAATAGCCATCGAACGCGGCCACCGTGAGCGCCTTGCCTGGCTGCCACTCCATCGCCCGGAATGGACCCGAGCCTTGCAGCGTGCCGTTCGGCAGCCGCACCGCAACTGACGCGCGCGGACTCGAAAGCTCCTGCGGCAGCCGGGGCGCGGGCCTCGGCGATTGGATCACCACGCCCGCCGCATCCGCTGTCACCGTGTACCCGGGGAGCGCGGGCTGCAGCGCCGCCGCGGCAAGCTGCGGAGTCAGCGCCACTCCGTCATGTAAGCGGACCCCAGGACGGATCCGGAACCGCCAGCGCCGCTGGTTGTCCTCGGCGACCCACGAAACCGCCAGCGACGGAGTTCCGTCGAGCGCCACGAGCCGGTCGAACAGAAGCAACGGCAACCGCTGCGCATCCACCGAGTCCGCCGCGGTGGGATCGAGCGCCTGCACGGTTCCGCGC
>VFZX01000530.1 GCA_016871015.1 Acidobacteriota bacterium
CCGACATTATTTCGCTCGACAAGCGGTTCGACAAGTACAAGCTCGGCAACACGCCGATCCAGCGGTTGCACACGGGCACGCTGTGGGCCGAGGGTCCGGCATGGAATGGCGTGGGCAAATATCTCATCTGGAGCGATATCCCGAACAACCGCCAGATGCGGTGGCTGGAAGAGGACGGCCACGTGAGCGTCTTCCGGACTCCGGCGGGCCACTCCAACGGCAATACGTTCGATTGGGAAGGGCGCCAGATTTCCTGTGAGCATGGCACACGGCGCGTGACCCGCTACGAGTACAACGGCTCGGTTACGGTGCTCGCCGACAAGTTCGGGGGCAAGCCCCTCAACGCGCCGAACGACGCAGTGGTGGATCCGAACGGAATCATCTGGTTCACGGATCCTGGTTACGGGTCGCTGATGAACTACGAGGGCAACAAGGGCACGCTCGAGTTGAAGGAGGCGATCTACCGGATCGACCCCAAGGCTGGCCGCATCGAGAAGGTGACCGACGAGATCTTCAAGCCGAATGGCTTGTGCTTCTCGCCGGACTACAAGAAGCTCTACGCTGCCGACACAGGGGCGAGCCACTACCCGAATGCGCCGCGCAACATCAAGGTTTGGGACTGCGATGGGAAGTCGTTGAAGAACGGCAAGCAGTTCTCTTCAATGGAGCTGAACGGCAAGGCGGGGATGGCCGACGGGATCCGCGCGGACGTGGATGGCAACGTCTGGGCGAGTGCGGGCTGGGTCGGCGCGGGCTATGACGGCGTCCACATCTTTGCTCCGGATGGCGCGCGGATCGGGCAGATCCTGCTACCGGAGATCTGTTCGAATGTCTGCTTCGGCGGGACGCGGCGGAACCGGCTGTTCATGACCGGGAGCCAGTCACTGTACACGGTGTACGTGGAGACGCAGGGCGCCGGGAACGCGTAGCGCAAACTCGCGGCTGAGGCAATCGCGATAGAATCCAGCTATCATGCTGCGCCTTGCCGTTCTGCCCCTCTCCACCGCCGCCCTCTTCGCTCAGGCCACCGGCTCCATCTCAGGCACCGTCCGCGACTCCACCGGCGCCGTCATCCCGTCCGCCAGCGTCACCGCCACCAACACAGGAACCAATCAGTCCCGCACCGCCACCACCGGATCCACCGGGCAATACGTGTTTCCGCTGCTGCCGGTCGGATCCTATGAAGTCCGTGTCGAGGCCCAGGGATTCACGCCTTTCGTCCAACAAGGGATCATTCTGCAGGCGAACACGCAGATCCAGGCCGACGCGGCCATGCAGGTGGCCTCCGCCAACACGCAGGTCACGGTCTCCTCGGAAGCCGCGCTCATCCAGACCACCTCGTCGACGCTCGTCCAGGTGGTCGACCAGAAGCGCGTCAACGACCTTCCACTGAACGGCCGCAATGTGCTCCAACTGGTCTCGCTCAATGCCGGCGTATCGGACCGCAAAGTGCCGCGCACACTGCAAGGCGTCAATCTCGGATTCGGCGCCTACCAGAACACCACATCAATGAACGGCGCCCGTGGGACCTCCACCAACTACCTTCTCGACAACGCCGATCACAACGAAGCGCAGACCAATCTCGCGCAGGTCTTCCCCAATGTCGATGCGGTCCAGGAGTTCTCCGTCCAGACTTCGTCTTTCGACGCCCAGTACGGACGCGGAGTAGGAGGCGTGATCAACGTCGCGACCAAGAGCGGCACCAACCAGTTCCACGGGTCGATGTTCGAATTCTTCCGCAACTTCAAGTTGAACGCGGCGAACTTCTTTTCCGGGCGCGATGCGCTCAAGCGGAACCAGTATGGCGCGTCGGCCGGCGGTCCCGTGCGGAAGGACAACACGTTCTTCTTCGCCTCCTGGCAAGGCACGAGGATCCGGTCGGCGACGCCGGGTGCGCTCCGTACTTCACCCAGCCAGCAGATGAAGGCGGGCGACTACTCGCAATGGAACCAGCCCATTCGCGATCCGCGCGCGCTTGAGACCGTGTTTCCGAACAACCAGATTCCGCGCTCGCGTTTCGATCCCGTTGCCGCGAAGATCCTCGAATCCGTGCCGGCATCGAACGACCCGCGCTACCAGATCCGCTTCGGAACGCCCACCAGCGTTACCTCGGACGAGCAGGGAGTGGTGCGGCTCGACCATGAGCTGACCTCGAAGCACCGCCTGTCGGCGCGCTACTTCGTGTTCCGCTACGACAATCCCGCGGTGATGATTCCGGACAATCTGCTCTACGCCGTCGACGGACAGCAGGGCTACTCACATTCGCTCTCGTTCAATCACGCGTTCACCGTCACGCCGCGCTGGCTGAACAACCTCAACGTCTCCTACAACTGGTCCGGACCCGAACGGCTCACCTCGCTCGAGCGCTTCGTCACACTGAAGGCGCTCGGAGCCCGTGTGGAAGCCCCTCCCGGCGTCAACCTGCTTTCGGTGACGATCAACGGATGGTCGGGAATGAGTCTCGGCAACTCGGGGATCAATGAGACGAATTCTTTCCACTTGGCCAACGCGGTCAGCTACGCCACCGGACGCCACAACCTGCGCTTCGGTGGCGATGTCCGGCGCTACCGTACCGGCTTCATCTCGAACTTCCTGACTGCGGGCCAGACCGGATCCACCGGCCAGTTCCTCAGCCTGCCAGGGCGCCAGGTGACGGGCCACTCCTATGCCGAGTTCACGTTGGGCGTCACCGGGACCTGGCGCCAGACTTCGGTGTCGCACCTGGGCGCACGCAACAATCTCTATGCGCTGTTCATTCAAGACGACGTCCGGCTCACCCCCAAGCTCACACTCAATCTCGGGCTCCGCTATGATCCCAAGCTCGGCCTGGACGAGGCCGACAACCAGCACACGACGTTCGTTGCCGGGCGCCAGTCGACTGCATTTCCGCTTGCGCCTCGCGGACTGTTGTTCTTCGGCGACCAGGGCGTCGAGCAGCGCGTGATTCCCAACGACTGGAACAATCTCGCGCCGCGCGTGGGCCTCGCCTATCAAGTAATGCCTCGGACCGTGATCCGCGCCGCCTATGGCCTGTTCTACGACGAGTACTTCGGACTCATGTACAACCGCACGGTGCAGGGGCAGCCCTGGGTCGAGGACGCGACCTTCAACGGCATGCTCTCGCTGTCGAATCCCTATGGTGCGGCGCCGGTGCTGCAGCCCGTCGGATACGAGCCGGATCCGCGCATTCCAATCCGCGACTTCTCGACCTACGCCGCGCCTACGCGCGACATGCGCGCCGGATACCTGCAGAACTGGAACCTGGTGCTTGAACGCGAAATCCGCGGTGTGTGGGTGGCGCGCGCCGCCTACGTGGGATCGAAGGGGACGGCGCTGCTCAACTCGATCGAGTCGAATCCGGGGCTGCTCGTCGCGGGCGCCACGGCGGGCAACATCAACGCACGCCGCCCGTATCCGCGCATCGGTCCGATGCAGCTCGGGATTTCGAATGGCAACTCGAGCTACAACTCCATGCAGCTCACTCTGCAACGGCGGTTCAACCGCGGATTCTCCGTGCTCGCCAACTACACATGGGCCAAGTCGCTTGACTACGCCTCGTACGGATCGATCGAAGGCAACCAGACCGGCCCGGACCCGCTTAACCTGCGCAACAATCGCGGACCGTCCGACTTCGACGTCGCACACCGCTTCGTGGCATCCGGGATGTGGGAGCTGCCCCGCCTCTCCAACCACGGCCGCGCGGTGCGGACGCTGCTTGGCGGCTGGCAGCAGAACTTCATCCTCGACATCGAAACAGGCACGCCGCTGACCATGCGCTCGGGGGTCGACAACGACTTGAACGGGGTGGCGGGCGACTTCGCCGACTACCGCGGAGGAGACTGGCGCGTGTCGCACTCCAGCCGGGCCGAAGAGATCGCGCGCTGGTTCAATCCCTCTGTGTTCGCGGTGAACGCGGCGGGGACCATCGGCAGCGCGCGCCGCGGACAGCTCCGCTCGCCGGGACTCTGGGCGGTGGATTACTCGCTATTCAAGAATTTCCGCGTCACAGAGAAGTTGACGCTCCAGTTCAGGGGCGAGTTCTTCAACTTCTTCAATCACACGAATCTCGGGGATCCCGTGGCGACGGTGAACAGCCCCGGACTCGGCAGCATCAACTCGGCTGGCAGTCCGCGTGTCGTGCAGTTGGCAGTGAAGCTGTCATTCTAGATCCGCCTACTCCAATCCGTTCACGAGCATGTGCGCCACCCGAACGGCATTCCCCCGGCTTGCCTCGTTGCGGCCCGGACCGACGCGCAGCCTCAGTTCATGCCGGCCCGCCGGCAGCTCTGATTCAAGCATGTATGCCCATTGAATGTGTAACCGCGCGCTGTGCTTCGTGAACAGATCCCGGCTGCGGAACGGACCGCCATCCACGCTCCACTCCACCACGCCCGCATCCGGCCCAGCCGCGACGAACAATCCCACGCCCGTTCCCTCGAACAGGAACTTGCACTCCGCGCC
>VFZX01000531.1 GCA_016871015.1 Acidobacteriota bacterium
ACGGTGGAGGTGGTCTCGACGCGGTCCACCGCGTACTCGACGAGGAACTCGGCGCCGAGGCTTCCGCCCTCGCCATTGCCGCGATGATTGCGGTTGAATCCAGTAGCGATGATCTGGTCGCGCGTGGCGTTAGGGAGCAGGTCGCCCGCAAGCTGCTCGATGGTGAACTGGTCGAACGGCATATTGCGGTTGAATGCCTGGATCACCCAGTCGCGCCACCGCCACATGAAACGCTCGGCGTCGGTTTGGTATCCGTTGGTGTCGGCGTAGCGCGCGGCGTCGAGCCAACGGATCGCCATGCGTTCGCCATAGCGCGGGGAGCGCAGCAGCCGGTCCACAACTTTCTCGTAGGCGTTGCGGGAGGTGTCGGCGAGGAAGTCCGAGACTTCGGCGGGTGTTGGCGGAAGTCCGGTGAGATCGAGCGAGACGCGGCGGATCAACGTGCGGCGATCGGCTTCGGGGGAGGGCTTGAGTCCCTCGCGGTCCAGCCGGGTGAGGATGAAATGGTCGATCGGATTTTTCGCCCAGCCGGCAGCGGCGCGGGGTGGATCTGGTCTCCTTGGGGGAATCAGCGACCAGTGTTTCTGCCACTGGGCGCCTTCTAGAATCCACTGCCGCAGCAGTGCTGTCTCGCGCTCGGTTAACGGAGGGCCGGAGCGCGAGGGCGGCATTCGCAGCGCCTCGTTGGCGTGCGTCACGCGTTGGACCAGCGTGCTCTTGGCCGGGTCGCCCGGCACGATCGCGCGGCGTCCTCCGCCGAGATCAGCCTTTGCACCGCCTTCGTTGTCGAAGCGCAGCTTCGCCATGCGGTTTTGATCATCCGGTCCATGGCACGTGAAACAGCGGTCGGAAAGGATGGGGCGGATGTCGCGATTGAACTCTACGGGCGCGGCGGGCAGAAGTGCCGCGAGCAGAACGGCAGCAGACAGCTTGACCATGATGAATGGAAGACTCCAGATGCATTTTATCTCAATGGCGGGAGACACGTTACAATCGGAGTTCGCCTGTGAAGCGCGCGATTTTCGGGGGGACGTTCGATCCCATCCACAACGCCCATCTCGCCGTGGCCCGGGAAGCCCGCGACCGGTTCGCGCTGGACCAGGTGCTGTTCGTTCCGGCGGCCACTCCTCCCCACAAGCCGGTGAACACGGGATTTGCGCATCGCGCGCGGATGGCCGAGCTTGCCATCGCGGGCGAGACGGGACTCGCGGTCTCGCGGATTGAGGAACATCGCGAGCAGAGCTATTCGATCCTCACCATCGAGGAGCTGCGTGCCGCCGATCCCGGGTGCGGCTTCTACTTCCTGATCGGCGCCGATGCGTTCTCGGAAATCGAGACCTGGTTCCGGTGGCGCGACGTGATCAGGGCGATCGGTTTCATCGTGGTTTCGCGGCCCGGCCACGTCTATGACATTCCGGAAGGCGCGCGGGTTGCGCGGCTCGAGACACTCGCCATGGACGTGTCGTCGACGCGGATCCGGCGTGAGTTTGCCGCGGGACGGGTGCCGGGGGAGGTTCCGGGGCCGGTCGCGCGGTACATCCTCGATCATGGTCTCTACGGGTGCGCGAAACCGGATAGAATGCCCTGAGGGGTCACACCATATATGCTTCAAAGGCTCGCCGCATACGGGATTTTCGCCTGCGCACTGAGCGCCCAGGTGAACAAGAGCAACCTCACGGGTATCGTGCGCGACAGCACCGGTGGAGCGATCTCGCAGGTCACGCTCAAGCTGACGAACAAGGACACGGGCCTGACGCGCACCGAGACAACCGATGACACGGGGTTCTACCGGTTCACCCTGCTCGACCGCGGCCAGTACCGGCTGGATGCCGAGCACGCCGGTTTCAAGCGCTTCCGCCAGGATACGGTCGAGATGCAGACCGGTGAAACCACGACGCTCGACATCGCACTCACGGTTGGCGAGGTTGCGGAGAGCATCACGGTAACGGGCGAGGCGGCCCAACTGCGAACCGAGACGGGGGCTCTGGGAACCACTGTAAACACACAGGTGCTGAATGAGCTTCCGCTGATCGGCCGGAATCCGTATGTGTTCCTGACGCTGTCGCCTGGGATTCAGTACACGGGCGATCCGGGGGCGCTCAATCCGTGGGATGTCGTGGGACCATCGGCCTTCGCGGCGTCCGGGGCTGAAGCCCGGAGCGAGTTCCTGCTCGATGGCATTCCGAACATGGGCCTCAACAACGTCTCGCTGTCGCCCTCGCCCGACGCGGTTCAGGAGATGCGTGTCCAGACGAGCGCCTACGACGCCGAGTTCGGGCACTCGGGCGCGGCCTTCGTCAACGTATCGACGCGGGCGGGCACCAACCGCTACAGCGGCACGGCGTACTGGTATCTGCGCAACGACAACCTGAACGCCAACAGCTTCTTCAACAACCGGATCGGCAGCAGAAAGAACGAGTTCAAGCAGAACACTTATGGCGCCTCGTTCGGCGGACCCTTCCGGATCCCCAAGCTCTACAACGGCGTGGACAAGACGCACTACTTCTTCAACTTCGAAGGCACGCGGATCACGGGCAATGCGTTCGCGCGCGCCATCGTCCCCACGGAGCTCGAGCGGCGCGGCGATTTCTCGCGGTCGGTTGACCGCACGAACCGCGTGTTCAACATCTTCGACCCTGCCACCACGCGTCCCGAGGGCGCGGGCTTTCTCCGCACGGCGTTTCCCGGAAACGTCATCCCGGCGTCGCGCTTCGATCCGGTGTCGGTGAACGCCCTCAAGTTCTACCCCGCGGCGAACCGGGTGCCAAGTTCCGGCAATTTGCAGAACTTCGAGAATCCGCAGATCAGCGGACGCAAGTGGGCGAGCCTGGCATCGCGCGTGGACCACCAGATCAACCAGAACCATAGCCTGTTCTTCCGCTACGGGTGGAACCACCGCCTGGATCCGTCCAGCGCTTTCTATGGCGAATCCTGCTGCCGCCCGGCGGGCAATCCGACTGGCGGACAAGACGAGTTCGAGCGCGGCAACATCGGGGCCGGCGGAAGCTACACGTGGGTGATGAACGCCCGTACGGTGTTCGACGCCCGCATGGGATTCACGCGCTACTTTGACGCCAATATCATGTATGGCGAGGGATTCGACGTCCGCACCCTCGGACTGCCCGACGCGTACGCGCAGAGCCTGGCCTTCGCGACGTTCCCGCGATTCCAAATGAGCGAGGGTGACGTCGAGCACCTGGGCGCCGGACGAGTCACGTCCCGCACATTTATCAATGTGTACAATCCGCAGGTCAACCTGCACCATACGCTGAGCCGCCACGCGCTCAAGGCCGGCTACCGTTACATGGTGAACCAGCAGAACAGCTTCGGCCCGAACCGCTCGGCGGGGATCTTCAACTTCGGCCGCGCGCTGACCCAGGGTCCGAATCCGACCCAGGCTTCCGCCAACGCGGGACACAACTTCGCGGCGTTTCTTCTCGGGACGCCCAACTCGGGCTCGGTGGACAACAATGCCGCCCCCGCTCTCCAGAACAACTATCACGCGGTCTACTTCCAGGACGACTGGAAGACCACATCGCGCCTGACGCTGAATCTCGGGCTCCGGCTCGAGAAGGAGTCCGGCGCCACCGACCGCTTCAACCGCGGCAACGCCGGACTCGACTACGCTGTTGCCAGTCCGCTCGAGGCCCAGGCGCGCGCCAACTACGTGCGCAGCCCGATTCCGGAGCTGGCGGCGTTGAACGTCAAGGGCGGGCTCCGGTTCCTGGCCACCGGAGACACGCCGCGCAGCCACTTGAACATGCCGGCGCTGATCTGGGCGCCCCGCGCCGGATACGCCTACCGTGTCACATCGCGCCTGGTCGCCCGCGGCGGATATGGGATCTTCTACGTACCGAACAACATCTCCAACTACCGGCTCGACGGTTTCTCGCTCGCCACGCAGATGGTCACCTCGCTCGACAACAATCTGACTGCGTTCAACACGGTGCGCAATCCGTTCCCCGCCGGAGTGTCGCGACCGCCAGGAGCTGCCGGCGGACTGCTCACCGCCACCGGACAGTCGGTGACGGCGGGCATCGCCGGCTCAGCGAGCTTCCTGCCAAACTTCCGCCACGGACTGAATCAGCAGTTCTCGCAGGGATTTCAAGTGGTCCTGCCTGGCGAACTCTCGATCCAGGCGAGCTACGTCGGCAGTCTCTCGCAGCGTCTTACGATAACGAGAAACGGAAATCAGTATCCCGACGCGTTCCTGCCGTTGCAGAACCGGCTGAATGCACGCGTTGCGAATCCGTTCGCGGGCGTGGTCACCGATCCCACCAGCGCGCTGTCGCAGGCAACAACCACCGTGCTACAGCTTCTGCGCCCGTTTCCACACTACACTGGCATCACGCAGTCGAGCCTGCCGTTCGGGCGAAGCTGGTACCACTCGGCCCAAGTCGAAATCAGCAAGCGGATGGCCAGCGGGCTCTACTTTGGA
>VFZX01000532.1 GCA_016871015.1 Acidobacteriota bacterium
GTGGTGAGTGGGACCGGAAAACCCGGTGCGGAGTCCTGGCGCATCGCTCCTGTCCGCGTCGCCAGGACGGCATAATGAGGGGCAACGCTGCCGCCAGCCAGATCCGCCTCAAGCGCCGCCCACCCGCCGGTGGGCCAGGCACCGCCGCGTTCCTGTCCGACACCGGCTCCGCGTTCAGACGTCCCGAGCGCGTTTGCCACCACGCGTCCAATTCATCCAGGTAGGCGAATACCGCGCCTCGTTGCTGCAACTGCAGGCGGTGCACTGGCAAGCCTTCTTCGATTTCCCAGCGCTGCACCGTACGCACACTGCGGCCGAGGTGTGCAGCGATCGCCTTCCAGGAATCGAGCCGGACCCTGGAGGGCACTTCCGGCTGTGGGTCAGCCATAGTACCCTTCAGTCTGGCAGAGTTGCGCGCGCCTGTCGAGTCGATAAGGATTATTATGTAATCTTTTTCCGCGCCGCGATCGCGATCCCAGCCAGACCCGCTCCAACCAGCGCGACACTCGACGGTTCCGGAATAGCCCCCGTCGGCGGAGGCACGACCGGAACCGGCGGAATCACAACTGCAGCGGGAACCGTGCCAACGACGAACGACTGCGGTGCGTTCACCGTGATCGTCCCCGTGCCGGTGAACGCTAGTGACACATTGATCGTCCAGAAGATCAACCCGGGCCCAGCACCCCGCTGTGGCCGGTCAACCCAGGTTGCATTCGCGCTAATGCTGTTACTGCCGGCCGTGGCGGGAAGTTGCAGGCGCGCGGATCCCACGACGTTGTTCCCTTGCAAGCCCGTCACGTCGATTCCTGTTTGAGCGCGACTGATCTGAAGATTCCCGGTAGTCTGAATCATGAAGTCGAACAAGAGCGGAATCTGCGACCCATTCGCCGGCAATTCGAGGAGTGCCGATCCCTGGTTGCTACCCGATAAGAACAGTTCCGCGTCACCTCCCAGGCTCTGCTCCAGCGTAATCGGACCCGTGGTCGAGATCCGGAATCCTGCAATGCCTCCTGACTCCGGAAGCGCCGTGATCGTTGACTGCCCAGTGCAGTTGTTGGCCGGGGTCAGCCCAAACTGTGACGCTTTGCAGAGGTAGTTCGTGGTCGGAATCACCGCCGCCCGCAATGGGGCGGCTCCCAGGAATGCTCCCGCCACCACCACCGGAAGCAGTCTCATGTGTCTCATGTGCCGGATCGTCAGTATCCTCATGCCATGTAACGGACAAACGCCTCCCGCCGGACATCATTAAAGTGTTTTCATGAATGCCCGTCCGCTACCATAAGAAGATGCCCGGACCCGCGACTCTCACGGAGATCATCCAACGGGCCACCCGCTCGAGCGACCCGGCCGCGGTCGAGGAACTCTACCGGTGCGCCGTGCCTGCACTGCGCCGCACCGCCGCACGGTACCTGCGTGACGAACGTGCCGGCCACACACTCCAGCCCACGGCCCTGATTCATGACGCGCTCATCGAAGTGCTCGGGTGCGAAGTGGACAAGTGGGAGTCGCGGGATCACTTCTTCGCGGCCATGGCGCGGCAGATGAGATGGATCCTCACCCGCCACGCCCGTGATCGCGCCGCCTTAAAGCGGGAAGGCAGCCAAACCCGAATGGCGCTGCTCGACGAGGAGTCCGCGGGCGGATCGGACTTCGAACAGGTGCTCGTGATCGCAGACCTCCTCGACGGCCTCGAACAGGTGGACGAACGCGCCGCCCGGATCGTCGAAATGACCTTCTTCGCCGGAATGACCCAGGAGGAGACCGCCGGCGCCCTTGGCGTCGCTGTGGCCACCGTACAACGGGACTGGACGTTTGCCCGCGCCTGGCTCTACAGTGAATTGACCGGACCAGTTCCATGAACTCCCCTTCCCGCCTCAAGGATTTGTTCTTTGAAGCGCGAAGCCTGCCCGCCCCCGGTCGCGAAGCATTCCTGCAGCAGATCGCTTCCACCGACGGCGCGGCCGCCGCCCGGCTGCGCAGCATGCTGGAGGCGGAGTTGAAAGCCGGCCCTCTGGACCCGCCCGCTCGCGATCCTGGCCTGTTGGTCGCAGGCCGCTACAAGATCACCCGGGTCATTCAGGCCACGTCGCTCTCGCGCGTGTACCTTGCCGCGGACACGCGCCTTCACGGCCGTCCCGTGGTCGTCAAGTTCCCGGACATCTCTGGCAACCGTGACTGGATGTTGCAACGCTTTCACGAGGAGAGCCAGGCATTGGCCGGACTCACGCACCCGAACGTCGTCAGGATATACGACTCGGGTATGAGCGAGGGTGAGCCATTTCTCGTCATGGAATACATCGAGGGCGTCTCCCTGCGTGAGGCGCTTGGCGGAGGTCCGCTACCCACCCGGCGGGCGATGGACATCGCCTCAGGAGTGGCGGCGGCACTCGATGCCACGCACCGCCGCGGCATCCTGCACCTGGACATCAAGCCAGAGAACATCATGCTGCGAAACACGGCCGGCGGCGGGCAGCCTGTGCTGATCGACTTCGGAATCGCGCGCCAGGTCCGTCCTCCGATGGGAGCGGCGGAGGACCCCGTCGCGGGCTCGCGCGCCTACATGAGCCCGGAGCAGCTTGCCGGATCGCCGGTGCCCCAAAGCGACGTGTATTCCCTGGGCATTGTGACAGCGGAAATGCTGTCCGGCCGCCGTGAGTTCCGTGAACACGCCTTCCTGCGCCGCTCCACCGACCCCGATCCCGCCCGCCGGTTTCAGTCCGCGGGAGAGTTCACAGCGGCCTTCGGCTCCTTTGCGAAGCGGCCGCGCAGGATCGTCTTCGGGGCTGTCGCGGCGTGTGCGCTCGCCGCCTTGGCCGGCCTGGCGCCATTCATCCGTCCCACGCCGGATCCGGAGATCCAGGTTGTGGTGTCGGTCCCAGGACGCGAAGAGAGGCCGTCGGCCTCGCGGGATGGCCGCCGCGTGTTTTTCTCCGCAACTGGCGGCGATCAATGGGACGTCTACATGATCGAGCCCGGCGCCGTGGAGGCGAAGAAACTCACCGACAGCCCGGAACGCGAGTACTCCGCCGTAGGGAGTCCGGACGGTGAAAGCATTGCGTTCATTGGCACTGGTGGAGGCAAGGTCCGGCTGGCCGTACAACAGGCGGTGCCAGGGGCAACCCAGCGTGAGCTCCTGATGAAGGCCGGACTTCAGCGCATCTCCTGGCATCCAGGCGGGAAATGGATCGTCGCCGCAGCCAACTCCGCGGGTGCTGACGCCCCAGGGATCTTTGCCTTGCCCCTGGGCGGCGGTGGCTGGCACCGTGTCACCACCCCGCCGGCGGGGCTGCGCGACAACACCCCCGCCGTCAGCCCGGACGGCCGCTGGCTCGCGTTCACCCGAGGCGCCGAGCCCAGGCGCGGCCGGCTGATGATCACCGCAATCACGCCGGACATGCAGGCTACTGGCGAGCCGAGGCTCCTGGCCGGCCAGTCAACCGTGACGCAGCCCTCCTGGTCGCCCGCCGGCGATGGCATCTATTACACGACGGGCGACATGAACTCCTCGATCTGGCGGGTGAACGCAACCGGTCCGGCCGAGCCGCGTCAAATCCGGTTGCCAGACGGGCGCTATGGAGAGCCGTTCGCCACCCCCCGCGGTCTGCTGCTGATCCGGCGGCGCACCAACCGCGATCTCTGGCGTTGGGACCGCGACGCACCCGGCGGAGGCGCCAGCCGGTCCATTATCGAGACCGACGGCGACGACACCGGTGCGCAGTACTCCCCCGATGGCCGTTGGATCAGCCATGTGTCGGTCTCGGACCGCTCTGATCTGTGGCTCGCCGATGCCGGCCGGCTGACCACCCGCCGGATTACGGCATTTGGCGACGTCTTGCGTGCGGCCTGGAACCCGGATTCCCTGCGCCTTCTTGTGGTCCGCCGGTCGGTGCTCTCGCTGGTGAGCGTCCCTTCCGGCGCCCTGGAATCGGACTGGAAGTTTCCGGCCGGCTTCGACCCGGCGGGGTCCCGCCCCGTGTTTTCCGCCGATGCGCAATGGATCTATTATGTGGCACCCGGCGAGGCTGGCGGGCGGATTGTCCGTATCCGTACAGGGCAGGAGCGGGGTGAGGCCGCCGGGCCAGCCGGAGTTTCCCAGGTTGTCCCCATTCCCGGCAGCGCCAGGCTCGTGCTGCGCCTGGCCAACGGTTCCCTGGTGGAATGGGATCCCGCATCCGGCTCCCAGGAAAGGCTCGCCAGTGACTCCTCGCGGGACCTCTTGCACGCCTCACCAGGCGGCATCTACTACACGGCCTATTCAGTGCTCACCGGCGGCAGGTTTTATTTCCAGCCCTACCGGGGTGATCGCCGCGAGCTTTTCCGGGAAACAACCGATGTGATCGGCCAATCCCTTTCGGCCAGCCCGGACGTGCGCGACCGGACACATCCTTGACACTTTAGCCTGG
>VFZX01000533.1 GCA_016871015.1 Acidobacteriota bacterium
CGCTGCGAGTGTGGAAGACTCGACGGCTGTGATTGTCATGCGATCGCCTCCTTGTGGAGGCAATCGCCCTAAAACAGGATATCACAAAAATGTTCTTAAGTGAACAGTATTGGATCTAGGAGTGTCGAGCGTCTGTCTGCCCGGCAGCGGCGGCGACGGCGCCGATGTAGACCGCAGCCTGTCCGCGCTCGAATGCTGGAGGCGGGTCCGGGGCGCCGCACAACCGGAACTCGATCCGGACGGACGGCGGTACGTGCGCACGGTATTGGACCTATGCGAGAGTGCGGGACCGTTCGGGCAGGCCGCACTATTCGATCCGTTGCCCGCGGCGATGGACGCTCCAAGGACGGCGTCATTTGACGATGGCACCGCGGATTCGCGGGATCCCGCGCGGCGAGCCCTGGCCGCCGGACGCTACTGCATCGGCTCCGGTGTGCTCGGCGATTTCACGTTGGCTCTACCGCCCTCGGCAGGCGGCGGTGGACCAGTCTATTTTCCGGCTCTGAATGCGCTGGCCCGTCCAGGACCCGCGGTGGTGGTCTCCCGAAACGGAACTACCCGAGTCACCTGGGGCGACGGCAGCGTGATGACCGCGCCCAACGGACGCCAACTTCCCGCGTGCGAATATGCACACGTGCGCGCGCTGCCTGCGGTTCATGGCATCCCTGTGCTCAACGAGGTTCCCGAAGTGGCGGCGGCCTGCGAGCCGTTCGATCTTTGTCCAGAGGAGGAGACTCGCGCCGCGGCCGAACGGATACGGGATGGGTTTGAGCTGTTGGAGAGCGTATGGCCGCAGGCCTACGGTTCCGTGTTGCGGCACGCCAAAGGACTGGTCGTGTTGCGAAAACGTCCCTACTCGCGCAGCCACAGCCCGGAGCGCCTGCAAGGCGCGGTGTTGCTAACGCCAGAGGATGCGGTAGTGGTGGCCGACCTGTTGACGCACGAGGTGAGCCACATCCGGTTGAACCTGATGCGGGAGTTTGATCCGCTGTGGGAGGATACACAGCCGGGGAAACTGCACAGCTCGCCGTGGCGGCAGGATCCGCGGCCGTTAAAGGGACTGGTCCTAGGCGTCCATGCGTTCCTCAACGTGTGCCACTTCTACCGCCGCGTGGAGGGAGGGGAGGGAGTGTTTGAGCGGCAGAGGTCCAAGGTTCGGCAAGGATGGGAGACAGCCAGACCCCTCCTCAAACCGACCCCCCTGGGCAGGGAGTTTATCGAAGAGCTGGAACGGGAGGTGCGCGCGCTATGATCGCGGCCGGAACGGATTTCGCACAGCAGTTCGCCGCGCGGGGCGTCGCCGTGATCGACGCGGCGCTGCCAACCCCGCTATGGGAGGCGTTGCGGGCAGAGGCCGGGGCTGAACGCCAGGCCAAGGCATGGAGCCTCAAGTCCAGCGGAAATCCAGGTGAGATCAACCAGGAAAATCTGCGTGGGCACCTGGGTCCGGTGGCGCGGGCCTACTTGTCTTCGGCGGACACGGCGGGACTCCTGTTGGGGGTGACCGGCCGGCCGCTGGAACCCTCGTGGAGCGCATCCTGCTACACCTACTACGACATCCCTGGATCCTACATGGGCGAGCATTGCGACAAGTTCGACGCCTGCCGGATCGCACTGCTGACTTATCTAGACGTCCGGCGGCCCGAGGGCCAGCCGCCTGGTCCCGGACTGCAGCTTCACGTTTTCCGCGGCGACAACAGCGGAACGGAGCTGGTGGCGCGGATCACGGCACGATCCAACCGGGTGGTGATCCTGAACGGCGGAGAGCAGGCCCACTTCCGGCCCCCGTTGGGACAGGGGGAGTCCGTGGTGATGCTTGCGGGCTGCTTCCGCGTAGCGGGGGCGGCATGACGTGGGACGACTGGGTTCCGCGCGATCCGTCCCTTAAGCCGGGCTTTGACCTGTGGCGATGCGGCGATCTGAGCGGTGCATCGCGCTTTTTCGAACAAGCGGCCGCGGGCCGCCCGGATGAGCCCTGCGTCTGGCGGGGCCTGGGGTCGGTGCGGTGGACACAGAGACGCTTTGAGGACGCGCGGGAAGCCTATGGCCGGGCGCTCGCGTTGGACTGCTGGAATCCGATGAACTGGGCGAATCTGGGTTTGGTCTACCGGGATCTCGGCCTCCGGGAGCAGGCTGTCCGGGCCTTTGAAGCGGCGGTCGCCCTGGATCCGCACTACGAGCCGGCCTACAACGAGTGGGCGAACGTGTTATTCGACAGCGGCCGTTTTCAAGATGCACTTCCGTTGTACAGGCAGGCATTAGCTCTCAATAGCCGCCGCGCGGTGGTCCATCACAATTTGGGAGTCTGCCTGAGGATGATGGGCCAGACTGGCGCGGCGGTGGCGAGTTTTCATCACGCCCTGAAACTCGATCCGGGCTATGGCTTCACAATCCGGGAGCTCGCGCAACTGGGGGAATCGGTAGTATAAAGCCGCCAGCGCCACCCGCCGATCCCTGTCTGAAGGGAAGGAATCGAGTTGGCGCCGCAACATACACGATTGATCCGCCTACAGGGTTGGTCGCGGATCCTATTCGTAGCCGTATGCGTGATTGGCGCCGCCGGTGGCGTTGCGGCTGCCATGTTCTGGGAAATTGATCTGGCGCTATCGCTTGCGGTGGTGCGGGACCTCCCGGGACGGAACTATGCCTGGACTGATTCCGACGGCGACCGGCTTGTGGGCATTCGGACCTCAAATACCGAAGTCAGCGCCGACGCTTGGGCGTTAGGCGAGAGTGCACCGGATCCGAAGCCCGTTCACACCTGGTCCGAAGCGGCCCCCGGGCCCAGGAGCGCCTTGGCAGCCGATGCGGAGGTGGGAATGGCCGCCTGGGTCGCGAACGGCAAGTTGTCCGCGCGGCGTTTGGACTCCGATCGAGCCCTGGCGCCAGTTGATGTCCCCAGACAAGCAGTCGCAGCGATGGGAATTCTCGAGTCCGGGATCGCGGCCATTCTATACGCGGACGGCTCAACGGTCAGCGTGAATCCGGGCGCCGGCGTCTCCAGCCAGGGACGCATTCCGATGGCTGCCGGAGACAACGCCCAGATCACTGCAAATTGGCTCGCTGTCCGGAGCCAAAAAGACGCGCACGCCACAGTCCATCGCGCGGGAAAGGATGGCTCCTGGACCGAACATTGGCGCGGTATGGTACCGGCGGGAAACCGGTGGATCTTGTCGAGCGGCGGTGACATCCTGGTCCCTGCGAAGAACGGTGTCTGGCTGGGTGAGCGGTTCCTTCCGGCTCCCGGGCTGGTGCGCTGGGCCGGTGTCTCGAGATTCGGAGCGGTGCTCGTTACCGGGGACTTCGAAGGCGTCCACCTGGTCCAGGATTGGAAGGAGCCCGTCCGGTTGGCAGCCGCGGCGCCGGGTTCGGCATTGTCGGTTCGAGGCCGGAGAGCGATCCTCGCATCCAGCCGTGGCACGACGGTGTTTTCGGTACGCGGCGGAGCGCTGATGTCGCTTCGCGGCCAGGTTTTGATCTACACAGCGGCGGTGCTGTTCGGTGCCGTATTCCTGTACGTTCTGGCGTTGTACGGCAGGTTGTTCTTGAAAGTACTGCTGCGCCTGTTCGGCCGCGTTCCAATCGGATTCAACCGCGAATACGCACACCGCGAGACTCCAGTCCCTTCCGAACTGATTCAAGCTTTTCTGAGCGGCAGGACGATCCTGTGGGCGGGTTCCGGATTGAGCGCACAGGCCGGATATCCGACCTGGAACGACATGCTCTTGCGATTGCAGCATGCCGCCCAGACCGAGGGATGGTTCACCCCGGAAATCCTTGCGCGCCTCAACCGGGCAAGGGCGTCGGGTGACGAAGAACAGCTCGGGCAACTGATCCGCGCGCTCGGTTCCCCGCGAAGCCGGATGGTCGAGTTCGTGTGCGGCTTGTATTCAAAGCCTGCCCAACTGAGCCGGTCCCACTACGCGCTCTACCGGATGCCGTTCCGCTCCTGCCTGACGACGAACTACGACGATTTGCTGGAGCGCCTCGGCCCGGAGTGGAGTTCGAGAGTCCACACCGCGCAGTCGGAAGAAGCGGTCTTCGCGGCGGCAAACGGGCGGTTCTTTCTCTGGAAATTGAACGGTAGCGCCAACCTTCCCCAAACGGTGCTGCTGTGCTCGCCCGAGTTAATGGCGGTGGCCGAAGCATCACCCCATCTTCGCGAGACGCTGAACCTGATGTTCGAAGCGAATTCGTTCTTCTTCGTCGGCGTGTCCCCCACGCGGCTGCTGCGGCTCATCGATGGACTTATAGCATTTTCACGTATAATAAAGAGGCTCCACGCGAATCCGCCAACTGAGAATGGCTAGGGCCTTAGGAATTGACCTGCGTAGGCGGGTGATTGCGGCGCGTCAAGATGGGGAGACGGTTGAGGA
>VFZX01000534.1 GCA_016871015.1 Acidobacteriota bacterium
CTGCCGCTCATGGGCGAACGCGGAGTGGCGGCTGCGCAGGATGTCCAGTGCCGAGACGCGAAGGGCCAGCAGGCCGCCAGGACGCAACACGCGCGCGACCTCGCGCATTGGGGTGTCCTCGCCGCCGGGAGGCATGTGGACCAGGACGTCCATCGACACGAGTCCGTCGAAGGAGGCGTCGCGATAGGAGTCGGGCGATCAGGCTGTTGTGGCTACCTCTATATAGGAGGTCGTCTCACGACCAGGTGACCGGCGGGGCGGAGCGGTTTCAAGCTTGGCCTCCATTGCCTCGAAATCTACATCAGCAGCGTTGACCAGCAGGACCAGTTGCCGCAGCAGATCCTCGGCGCTGGTGCAGCGAATGGTCACGACGCCCGGTGAAATCTCAATGGTGTCGGGCAGACCAGCGAGTTGGAGTTGCTGCTGCAGGGCGGGGTCGAGGGGGACTTGCGACTTCCGGCTTCGGACCGGCCGCATGGATTCGATCCGGTCGTGAAGCGCGGCGCGCCGCTCGCCTCCCACCGCCAGCCCGGATTCTCGTGCGCCTCACGTAGACGAGCCATGAGCAGGGCGCGGCTGATGACGAGCGCGCCGCCACGCTGAGTCGCGCCGAGCCGGCTGGCGGCGAAACGACTATACTCATGAGACAAGGAGCATGAAATGTCTCACCTCGGCCGCGTTTCCATCCTCTGTCTACTCGCCCTCGAACTTGCCGCGCAACGTCAGACGGCATCCGTTTCCGGGATCGTCAGCGACGCGTCGAACTCGCCAGTTCCGGCAGCCAGAATCACCGTGAAGAGCCTCGCCACCGGACTCACCCGCACGGTCACCACCAATGACACCGGCTACTACGCGATAACCGCGCTACCCGCGGGTCCGTACTCGATCGCCGCGTCGAAGGAAGGCTTCTCGACCGCGGGCGTTCCTGAGATCACTCTGCAAGTAGACCAGAACGCCACGGCGAACCTGCAGTTGCAAGTGGGCGCGGTGAGCGAATCGATCAGCGTGGTCGGCGAGGTCGCCGCCGTGGACACCAAGAACGCGACGCTGAACACGGTTATCAACAACCAGATGATGACGGATCTGCCTTTGAACGGCCGCAACGTCATGCAGCTCTTGCGCCTGACGCCCGGCACGCTCACCGCGAGCGGCACGTTCAACCAGGCGGCGACGCGGCCCGAGTCCGGCAGTGAACTCATCTCGGCGTCGGGCGGCCGCGGCAACTCGACGACATTCGTGATGGACGGCGGCATTCACGAGGATCCCTACACCGAGGTGGCGAACGTGTTGCCGAATCCGGACGCGGTGCAGGAGTTCAGCTATCAGACCAACAACTACGGCGCGAAGTTCGCCGGACGCGGCGGCGGAGTGGTGAACATCGTAACCCGCTCGGGCACCAACGAGCTTCATGCGTCGTTCTTCGAATACGTGCGCAACGGTGAATTGAACGCACGCAACTTCTTCGCGCCGCGCAATGACGGGCTCAAGCGCAACCAATACGGATTCGCGGCCGGCGGTCCGCTGATCCGTAATAAGACGTTCTTGTTCGGATCGTGGCAAGGAACGCAGATCCGCTCGCTGCCGGCCAACCTTACCACCACAGCGGCCACGGCCGCGCAACGGCGAGGCGATTTTTCGAACTTCCTCCCGCGCCAGTTCACCGATCCCACCAACAGCCAGCCGATTCCCGGCAACGTCATTCCGGCGAGCCGCGTCGATCCAATCGCGCTGAAGGTGCTCGAATTCATCCCCGTTTCGACAGAAGCCAGTGGACTTGTCCGCTATCAGCGGGCGGACAAGCAGAGCGACAACCAATACCTTGCCCGTGTGGATCATCACTTCTCCGAGCGGCATCAGATCTCCGGGCGGTATTTCTTCGACGAGTTGAAGATCCCGACGATCATCGATCCCAAGAATCTATTGACAGCGGTGGCCGAACGCCGCTGGCAGAGCCAGTCCGCCGTGACGAACTACACGTTTACCGCGAGCCCCACGCTGCTGTCGAGTACGTCGGTGAGCTATAACCGCGCGTCGAACATCGCGTTCCAGCCGAAAGGATTCCCGGGCCATCGCGAACTCGGAATCAACGTCCCCGTGCTCTCCGCCGGATCCACTTTCCGCATGAGCATCTCGCAGTACTTCGGCAACTCGTTCAACGCGCTCTACCGCGTTCCGCGGAATCAATACAATCTCCAGCATTCCTGGACCTGGGTCAAAGGCCGGCACGAGCTCGATTTCGGCATGGACATGCTGCGCGAGCACAGCATCCTCGACCAGGACTTCCTCTCCGACGGCAACTTCACCTTTGGCGGCCGCTTTTCCGGGGATAATCTCGCGGACTTCATGCTCGGAAAGCCGAGTGCGTTTTCGCAGATCAACACGCTCTACAACAGCCTGTTCCGGAACCTCTACGGTCTCTACATTCAGGACAATTTCAAGGTGTCGCGCAAGCTCTCGCTCAGTCTCGGTGTGCGCTGGAATCCGTTCGTGCCGTTCACCGACCATGCCGCGCGCCAGATCTCGCAGTTCAATCCAGCCGCGTACGACCAAGGCATTCGCTCGCGGCGCTTCCCGACGCTGCCGCCGGGCCAGCTCGCGGCGGGCGATCCCGGCGTGCCCGAGGGTGGAGTCAACGCAGTCTACTCGCTGTTCGACCCGCGTCTGGGCCTTGCCTACGACGTTTTCGGAAACGGCAAGACGAGTATCCGCGCGGGCTATGGACGATTCCATGATCAGACTCCCGCGCTTACCTACAACCGGCAGGTGACGTCGCCGCCGAACTCGGTTCGAGTCGACATCAATCCGCCGTTCTCGACTCAGGATCCTTATCGTGGTGCCGTGAATCCGTTCCCGGTGACGAGGCCGATCGCCGCGACGCAGGTATTTCCGATGCCGTTCCTGATCGTCGGTTTCACGCCGGACTTCACCTATCCGAACATCCACCAGTGGAACGTGACGATCGAGCAGAGTATGCCGAAGCAGTTCATCCTGCGCACCACCTATCAGGGTTCCGCCGGACGCCGCCTGTTCCACGCCGCCGAACTCAACGCCGCTGTCTTCCGCCCCGGCGCCACCATCGCCAATACCGATTCACGGCGCCCACGCCGCGAGTTCACGCAGGTGACCTACGCGGGCACCTATGGCCGCTCCAACTATCACGCGCTCGTGCTCAGCGTGGAGCGGCGCTTCTCGGGTGGACTCACCTTCCTCGCCGGCTACAGTTGGCAGAAGAGTCTCGATATCCTCTCGAACACCTCGTTCGAAGGGAACGGAAACACGCATCCGTATGGCTCGATCGACAAAGACCATGGCCCGTCGAACTTCGACCGGCGCGGACGTTTCACGGGATCGTTCAACTACATCCTGCCTTTCAAGCCGCGCACCACGGCGCTGAAGCTCCTCGCGGGGGGCTGGCAAACGAACGGTATCGTTGCCTTGCAGACCGGCGGTCCGCTCACCATCAACAACGGAGTCGATATCTCGCTCACAGGCATCGGCCAGGATCGAGTTGACATCATCGGAAATCCGGCGCTCGCAGGCGGCCGCGCGCGGGGCGATCAGATTCTGCGCTGGTTCAACACCGCCGCGTTTCGCGAGCCCGCACCGGGGACGTTCGGAACGATCGGCCGCAACACACTGCGCGGCCCCGGATCGGTTTCGACCGACTTCTCCGCGTTCAAGCGGTTCGCCATGCCGTTCTCGGAGAAGCATGAGCTCGAGCTCCGGGCGGAGTTCTTCAACATCATCAATCGCGTCAATCTCAGCAATCCGAATACGTCGCGGATCAATGCGCTGTTCGGGCGAATCACGTCGGCGGGCGAGCCGCGGATTCTGCAGTTCGGGCTCCGCTACTCGTTCTGAGTGGCGTCTGTTCCGGACTGATTCGGTAAGAAAAGCAAAGGGCCGCCAAAGCCGCGGCGCCAAACATGGACGAACTCAAATCCGGTGTCCACGGTACTGGACAGTTCCCAGGTCAACACGAACCGGCTGAACCACCGATCCCATCCGTGTCCGATAGTAACAAAATCAACAACTTCCGGACCCTTACCATCCCCGCCCAAACCCGTTCTCCTAAAATCAAAATATTTTTCAATGCCCCCAACCCATTCAACCTAAGCCACTTCTACCCACCTCGCCCCGCGCCAACCGCCCCTCCCGCCACTCTTTTCTAATCGAAGAATGATCCTGAAGGAGTGATATCCGGAGATCAATAATCACTCCTTTCGATGAGTTGATCTGGGTGCCAGAGCACCCGAGAGGATTCGGGAGATATTGTCGCTCGATAGTTGGTCGGTCTGCATGCCGAGAGGTGGTGAGGCAAGCGCCACGGAAAGCGCTTCACCGAGTTGTGTGGTGATGATGTGAGTGGC
>VFZX01000535.1 GCA_016871015.1 Acidobacteriota bacterium
GGCTAAAGTGTCAAGGATGTGTCCGGTCGCGCACCGTCACGGAAGTACTGAAGCTCGATGTCAATCAGGTGATCGACGTCAACCTGAGCCTCGAACTCGGCGAGGTCACTCAACAAGTCGAAGTATCGGCGGCAGCGGCTCTGCTCCAAACCAGCGACTCGCAAGTGGGCGCGCTGGTAGAGAACAAGCTCATCGCCGACCTGCCCCTCGCCGCTCGCGATTTCATGCAGCTTTCGCTGCTGTCTCCCGGCGTAGTGGAATCGCGCGACAACATCCGGCACCAGACTTCGCGGGGAACCTGGCAGGGATCATTCTCCGTGCACGGGCAGAGCGGCAAGTACAACCAGTACATCTTCGACGGGCTGGTGGGCAAGGAGGTCCAGCACCAGACGAACATCTTCGCCCCGTCGATCGACGCGATTCAGGAGATCCGGATTCAGACTTCAAACTACTCGGCGGAGTTCGGCGGTGAAGCGGGAGGACACATCAACGTCGTCACCAAGACCGGGTCGAACGAGTTCCATGGCACCGCCTTCGAATTCCTGCGGAACACGAAGTTCAACGCCCGTGAGAAGTTCGCGGACCGGCGCGCGCAGCTCAACAGGAACACCTTCGGCGCGACCCTGGGCGGCCCGATCCGGCGCGACCGGACCTTCTTCTTCGGTGCATGGGACTCGATGCGCATCCGCCAGGGCTTCACGCAGAACACCACCGTTCCCACGCCGGCGTTCCGCAACGGAGACTTCTCCGCGCTGTTGACCGCGGATTCGTCCAATGCGCGGCCGATCGTCCTCTACGACTGGACGACCAATACGCCATTCGCCAATAACGTTCTCCCGCGGACGCTGCTCCATCCACTGCCTCAGAAGTTCCAGCAGGAGTTCATTCCGCTGGCCAATCGCGCCGGACGCGGCGGGGTGCGTCCCATCGACAACTACCAGTCACTGCAACCGCAGGAGACAAGGAACGACCAGTTCATAACGCGGCTGGATCATCACTTCAATCCAGCCAACCGGATCTACGGCCGCTACATCATTTCCGACACCGACACGTTAGCCGCTCCGCCGTGGCCGGCCTTTTCCTACAACTTCAAGATGCGCGGGCAGCACCAGGTGTTGAACTACACGCGCACACTGAATCCGACCACGGTCTACGAGTTCCGCACCGGATACAGCCGCTTCCGGCAGAATGACCTCACCGAGAGCGCCTTCCGCCGCAACACGGCGGCCGAACTCGGGCTTCGCAACGCCTGTCCCGATCCGCAATGCTGGCACGCGCCGCTGTTCCAGATCACCGATTTCAGCTCGTGGGGAACTCCCGCCGGCCGCAATCAGGCATCGACCACCGAAGGTCCGCGCGGCTGGAAGAACGAGATCTTCCAGATTCACACCGGCCTGTACCTCACCCGGGGAAATCACATCATCAAGGCAGGCTTCACCGGCTTCCGCCATCGCGACACATTTCCGAACGGACTGCAGCCCGCCGGAGTCCATACGTTCAACGGCCAATGGACAGCGGGACTCAATTCGAACGGCTTTGCATTGGCCGACACTGTGCTCGGACTCGCACGCCGCATTCGCGCTTCGGTCGACATCGTCGACCCGAATTTCCGCAACTCACATGTCATGCCATGGGTGCAGGACGACTGGAAAATTACGCGGAGGCTCACTCTCAACCTGGGCTTCCGTTACGAATGGCTCGGCCGGCCTCAGGCCAACCGCGACGCCATCGGCAACTTCTTCATCAAGGCTCCGGGACAGGCCGTGATCATCACGCCGGGCAGCACGGCGACCGCCTTCACCGAGCCGCGCCCGGCTTCCCTGGGCCGAAGCCTCCTTCAAAACGACAACAACAACTTCGCGCCACGGCTGGGCTTCGCCTTACAGGCAAGCGACCGGACCGTGTTCCGCGGCGCATACGGAATCTTCTTTCAGCGCGACACGATGGACTACTGGATCCTGCAGGCTTTCAATCCACCATTCGTGAGAACCGGAGACGTTACGTTGAACGTCGGCGCGCAGTCGCTGCGCGACTTCCCGGTGGACGACCTCGGCCCGGTGGTGAATTTCATCCGCCCGGGATCGCGCCCGGCGCCGTACGGCCGCAACGTCAACTGGAAGGAAGCCTACGTACAACAGTGGAATCTCTACATCGAACGGAGCGTGACGCGAAGCCTGGTCGCCAAGATCGGCTACGTGGGCAACAAGGGGACAGGGATTCCGCGCGACTTCTTTCCGAACGAGGGGCCTCCCGCCGTGGGCGACATCCAATCCCGCCGTCCGTTCCAAAACCTGAGCACCGTGCTCATTCGAAACTCGGACGCCCAGGGAACGTATCACGGACTCGAGCTTTTCGCGCAGCAGCGGTTCGGAAGCGGTCTCTCGTTTGTGGGCTCCTATACCTTTTCGAAGACGCTCGACAGCCGCGGATACCTCGATATCTGGTTCGGCGGGAACAACAAGAGCCGCTCCTCACTGAACGTCAGCCACAGGTTGTCCTATTCCGGGATTTGGGACATTCCGTTCGGACGTACGCGCAAGTGGGGCTCATCCGTCAATCGCGTGACCGACGCCTTCCTGGGCGGGTGGCAGGTGAGCGGGATCCTGGTGGCTCGAACCGGATTCCCCCTCACGGCCGGCAACGGCGTTCTCGGGGACATCGCGAACGCCGGCGGTGTCACGCAGGTGCCGAACCGGATCGCGGCGATCAACCTGAGCGGAGCGCAGCGCACAGAAAACAGGTTCTTCAACACCGAGGCGTACGCCGCGCCAACTCGATTTACCCTGGGCAATGCCGGCCTGAACACGATCGACGGACCGAACTTCTGGAACCTCGATGCTTCCGTGATGAAGATCTTCCGCCTCACGGAATCGAAGATGCTTCAGCTTCGCGGCGAGTTCTTCAATTTCTTCAACCACCCGAACTGGGGCGACCCGGGAACCGGTTTCGGGACTGCGACTTTCGGCCGCATCACGTCGACATCGGGCGAACCGAGGAACGCGCAGGTCGCGTTGAAGTTTATCTTTTAGAGGATGACGCGCCGATCCCTGCTGCTGGCCGCCAGCGGGCTTTCCGCCGCCGACGCTCCGCCGTACACCGAGCACAAGGACTTGCTCTACTTTCTCGACGCGCGGGGAGACAGACGTCCGGTTCGCACCCCGGCCGACTGGGCCCGCCGGGTGGCTCACCTTCACGGACACATGCAGCGCGTGATGGGCGCACTGCCCGCAAAAACGCGAGCGCCCGTCGACCTGCAGGTGAAGGAGGATGTCCGGCTCCAGAAGTACACGCGACGGCGGGTGACCTTCGTCTCGGAGCCCGGCGACCGGACGCCCGCGTTCCTGCTCCTGCCGCATGACACGCGAACCCGCCGACCCGCCATGGTGTGCCTGCCGGGCAGCTCGAAGCCCGGCAAGGATGTCCCAGCCGGGATCGTGACTACGCGCCCCAACCAGCTCTGGGCGCACGAACTCGCCGAACGCGGTTATGTTTGCCTCGTCATCGACTATCCGATGCTGCACACGCAAGAGTACGCGACTGATCCCTACAAGCTCGGCTACGTCAGTTGCACGATGAAGGGAATCGTCAATCACCGCCGAGGCGTGGACACGCTCGCTTCGCTGCCCGACGTCGACCCTCGCCGCATCGGCGTCATTGGCCATTCGCTCGGCGGCCACAACGCTCTGTTCCTGGCAACCTTCGATCCGCGCGTTCGGGTCATCGTTTCCAGTTGCGGCTTCAACGTCTTCGCGAAACACGCCAAGGGCGACCTCACCGCGTGGGCCACCCGCTACTACATGCCGCGCATCGACACGGACTACGCGAAAGATCCCGCGCGTCTCCCGTTCGACTTCACCGAGATTCTCGCTTCGCTCGCACCGCGGCCCGTGTTCGTCAACGCGCCCCTGCACGACGGGCCGGATTTCGAAGTTTCCGGCGTCCGCGATTGTTACGACGCGGCGCTCCCCATTTATCGCGAGGTGTTCCGCGCAGCCGGCCGACTTCGGGTCGAATATCCTGACGCCGGTCACGACTTCCCGCCGGACACGCGCAAGTCCTGTTACGGATTCCTGGATGACCATCTTCGCTCATGAAACCAATCTTTCTTCTCGCTGTTGCTTTCACGCTGCCCGCGGCTGAGCGCATCGGACCCGACTGGGTCAAGGAGGGCGCCGCGGAATGGACTGCGCGATTCCCAAGGTGAGCTGGGTCTACAAGAATCGCCTGTGGATCTTCGGCGCGGTAGTTCTGTGCACAGGATCGAATAGGCCAAGGGCGTAATGCAGAGCCTTCTCCCCCTCTTCCCCGTGGACCAGGATCTCCCCATCCGGCTTATTAGTGGATCCAGCGGAATTCAGTTC
>VFZX01000536.1 GCA_016871015.1 Acidobacteriota bacterium
CGGGAATTCTCGGACAGGCTCCTAGCCAGGTCCGCTGCGATCGTGCGCATTGCCGCCGACGCTGCGTCGATGCCAACGCCAGGCCGCAACCGGCCCAAGACGTAGAAGCCACGCAGATCCCGGGCGAGCGCCTGGGTGGTGGCATAGTTTTCCACTGGTACCCAAACATCGGTATCGTCGATGGCAAACGCGAAGCCGGGCTGGAGCACACCCAGCACCGTGTAGGCTTCGCCATTGAGCTTGAGACCGGTACCGGCGATATCAGGCGTGCCGTGAAAATGGTTCTTCCAAAGCCGGTGGCTGATCACCGCCTGGCGCGTTCTCGGTTGGAGGTTCAGGTGGCCCAACGACGCCTCGGCCTTCAGCGCTTGAAAAAAGCCGGCGGAAACAAATCCACCCCGCACACGCTCGGCTCGGCCATCGCCGGAGAGCGCCATCGTCTGCCCGCCTATGGGGCTCAAGGCCGAGAATATGCTCGAGCGTTCCCGCCAGTCATCCACGTTCGGAAGGGATGCGAGGTGCCGGCCGGCCTTCGATGTTTCAAAAACCAAAACGAGACTCTCGCTCCCGGGAAACGGCAACTGCCGCAGAACCGTAGCTTCGTATGCGCTGAAAATAGCTGTTCCAGCGCCCGCGGCCAGGCCCAGGGACAGAACGCAAAGCGCGAACACCATGCGGTCCCGGAAGAGGGAGCGCACCGCCAGACGGATGTCGTAGATGAGGTTCTCGACCACCGGCAGCCCGCTCTGCTCACGATACGATTCCCGAACCGCCACCACTCCCCCAAACTCCCGTCTGGCGGCGTGTTGCGCCGCGGCGGGATCCATGCCACCCGCTTCGTAGCGCTCGGCCAGGAGCGCAATGTGGCTGCTGATCTCTTCCTCCAGGCGTTGGTCCATGGCACGGTGCCGGAACAGCCCGGCGAGACGGCTGCAAATGGTACGGAGCCGGCCAATCACTGCGCGCCCTCCAGAACTTTGCCCACCAGCGCGCTGATCCGGGCCCAACCCTCGATCTCTTTCTGAAGCTGCTTCCGCCCCCTGCGCGTGATCGAGTAGTATCGTGCACGCCGGCCCTTCTCGCTGGTGCCCCACTCGCTTTCGATCCAGCCCTTTTGCTCCAGCCGCAGGAGCGCGGGATAGATTGTGCCCTGATTCAAGGCCATCCCTCCCTCGGTGAGCTGCTCAATTCTGCGGGCCACTCCGAAGCCGTGAAGCGGCCCCATCGTGTCGAGCGTTTTCAGGACCAGAAGGTCCAGCGTGCCGTAGGGCACCTCGGATGCCTGGTTCATCTTGGCGTCTCTGTTGTCTGTCTACAGGTATACCCCACTCTCTGTTGATAGTCAACAGGAAAGTGTGGCCGTCCGGCCCCAAGGCAGTTTACTCCGGAAGCTCGCCGCAGTAGCGCGCCAGCCGCACCACCACCATTCCGAAATCGGATCGCGCCATTGGCTCCTCATACCGGACCGCCCGCAGCCCCGGAAACAGGCTTGCCAGCTCGCCCGTGTCGAACACGACACCTCCGCCAATCGGCCGGCCTTTGGCCGCGTCCCTGTGGTTGCCCTCGACGATCACGATCCCCCCGGGCCGGAGCCCGCGCTGCACCCGCCCAGTCAGGCCGCGTGCGCCCACATAGCTGAGAAGGATCAAATCCCAGCGCCGTTCCCCGAAGTCGAAGTCCTCCACTCGCGCGATCCCGGTCCGGATCTTTACACCCAGTTTGGCCGCCTGCGCCTCAGCCGCGGCCACGGCTCTCTCCGCCGGATCGAAACCCGTCACCTGCCACCCTTGCTGCGCGAGCCAGATCGCGTTGCGCCCCTGCCCCATTCCGACGTCCAGGGCGTCACCCGGCTTGCGGCCCTTGGCCATCTCGACCAGAAACGCATTGGGCTCCACGTTGAACGACGGCTTGTCGCTCGTGAGAATCCGGTTCCACCGCTCGATCTCGGACCGCTGTCCCTGAGAGATCACAAGTTTGATCTGAGCCGCCGCATCCTCCTCCGTCCGGCCGGTCTGGATGAGGTGGCGCCGGTACTGATCCATCAAGCCCGGATCCCTTTGCTGTTCTGGCGGCAACAGCGCCCGCCACGCCCGGAACCGTTCATAGGCCTGCTCAGCCGCCGGCAGAGCGGCGATCTTTTTTTCAATTTCGGCGAGCACCCCCGGCTGCCCTTGACAGACCGCGGACACCAGCCACAACCAAGCGGCGGCGGATCGGAAGTTCCTTCGCGGCATCCTGGCGCTGATCATATCATTCCCAGCAACGGCCAGCATCAATGCCGCTCAAGTCATCGCCGCCCCGGTCACCATCTCCCGCAGCACCGCTCCCCGGTCTCGGCTCTCGACCAACTTCTGCAGCCCCGCTCCATCGATCAGCACCACCAGCGTCATATCTTGACTCATCCGCAGCTTCTCAAGCTCCGCCGTCTCCGCAAACGTACCCGTGCAAACCAGAAACCCCAACCGCGCCCGGCCGGCCCTGTTCAGCAGCTTCTGCCGGAAGATCACAAACTCGTTCTTCCCCACCTTTTGCGAATGCCAGTTCTTGCACTCGATCAGGATCAGTTCGCTTTCCCGGCTCCATTTCGAATCCGTCCCGTTGTTCCAGACGGCCACGTCGATCTCTTCGGTCTCTGTGGTTACGTTCCGCTTGATCACCTCAAACCCCGGAATTGCTGCGAAGATCGCCGCCACCAGTTCCTCGAGCGCCCGCCCCTTGCCGTGAACGGTCGCATCGCCCAGCATTCGCGAGTAGATCGCCCGGACCGGCCCATCCACATCCGGAGCCTGCGGCGTGCTGGCCGGCGCGCTCACCCACGCATTCAGCCGGAACCAATCCCGGAACATCGTCCCGGCAAACGCCGGCCGGCTCCCAGAATCGTCAATCAACCCGTGAAAACTCAACATGCGCAGCGGCTCATCGATCTCCTCCACCCCCGCCCGCCGCCGCAACTCGGCCGCTGTTGCCTGGCCCTCGGAATCCACGATCGCCTGATACACCGCGCAACGCTGCCGCCCCAGCATCTCCTTCCACCGCCCGAACAACCCGCCCAGATCTTGCCGGCACCGCTTCTCCACAGCCGTGAGACTCGCCCCCGGGCCAGCCTCCCACAGGCGCGCCGCCAACTCACGCAGCAGCGCGGGATGCCGTCCCGACAACACAAACAACTCATCCCGGAACTCGCGCATCCACTCCGGACCAGCAGACAGCAACTCCTCCGCCTCCTCCTCAGTGAACCGCCGGAGCCACACCGCCTCCAGAATATTCGCCAACGGGCTCCCTTGCCTAGTCAGCTTATACATGTCGGACCCGCCGCTTGCCACCAGCCGGAGTTGCCGTTTGAACTGGCTGCTGTCGAACAGGTTCCGCAGGTTGTAAAACACCTCCGTGTGCTCGGCGTTGTCCAGTTCCAGCCGCCCCGCGCCCTTGGCCAGATCCAGCTTGTCGATCAGCAGCACCGCCAGCCAGTCCCGTCCGTGACGCTTCTCCAGCTCCGGCACGGCGTCCTGCAACCGGTCCAGGAAGACCTGGTACGGCTGCGAAGCAGGAGCCTGCTTCCACGGCTTCACCTTCGGGCAATCCCGTACGATCTCGCGGTACAGCAGCGCGAAAAACTCAAAGGTCGAGCGCGGCACCCTTGCGCGTAGATCGATCAGCCGCGGAAACGCTTCGAGTCCCGTCACGCCGCCGCGGCCAACCTGCTCGTTCACCTGCGCGAGAAAAGCCGCCTTGCCGCAGCGCTCTCCCCCCGCTACCAGAAAACTCTTCCCATTCCGGAACCCACTCGTCACCTCCAGCAGCTCGCTCACGTACCCGATGAACGGCTGCGCGCCCTGGAACGGACTCAATCCCTCTGCATCCATAACGCCCCTCCCTTCCGCGCCAACAGCCAATCCCGCAACAAACCGCCACACACACCCGCCGGACCGATCAACCCGAAATGCTCAAGGCTCACAAACGCCTCTTCCCGCTGGTCATCCAGCGCGCTTGCCGCCTCGGCCTCCCCAGTCGCCACGGCCATCAGCGCCTCCCGCTCCGCTTCCCGCAACGTCCGCCAGACGGACTCCTCGAAATACACCCCAATCCGATGTTTCCGCCAATTCGCCCGCACTCCCGCTGCCACCCGCGCCACATCCTCCACCCCCACCTGCTTCCGCGAACCCTGCTCGCAAGCCTCGCTCGCCAAGAAACGCGACAGCATCGGATGCCCGCCGCACTCGCGCCACACCGTGTCCAGCGCATCGTCCGTCCACGCAATGTCCTTCCATTGCCCGATCTCGCGAATCATCTTCCGTGCCTCGTCCTCGCGCAAACACCCCACGAACTTTTCCTGATAGGACAAGTACATTGGATTCTGG
>VFZX01000537.1 GCA_016871015.1 Acidobacteriota bacterium
ACGATCCTATGGCCTGCGCACTTACCGCGTCATGGAACTCTCGCTTTATCACAACCTTGGCTGCCTACCCGAGCCGCCAGCTACCCACAGATTTTGCTGAGGAGGCGCAACGATTTTCGCGGCCGCTCACTTCACCGGCCGTGCGCAAACCAACACGGCGACCGTCCTGGGAGCCGTCACCGACCCGTCCGGCGCGTTGGTTGCCGATGCGGCCATCGTTGTCACCAACGTCAAGACCCAGGCGGTTCGCAACACCGTGACCACAGTCTCCGGAGCCTACGAGATTCCGCTCCTCGCCATCGGCGAATACGTGATCTCGGTGGAGCATGCAGGATTCAAACGCATCGAGCGGCGGGGCGTCACGTTGAACGCGGGCGACAAGATCAAGATCGATCTGGTGCTCGAAGTCGGCAACGTGAGCGAGCGCGTCACGGTAACTGAGGAGACGCCGCTGCTCGCAACCCAGACCACCGCGCGCGGAGTCACGATCGCGAGCAATCAGGTCGACAATCTTCCGCTGAATGGCCGGAACTTCGTCCAGCTCATCTCATTGCAGCCGGGTGTGGTGGTGGGCGGGCCAGGCCGGCTCGGCGGCGCGATTACGTTCAACGGTCTCCCGTATCAAGGCAGCACCATCAACATTGATGGCACCGACGCCGCAAACCCCGATCAGCCCACGGCATCGAACTTCGGCGGCCAGACACGCCTGAATCTGATCAGCCAGGAGTTCATTCAGGAGTTTCGTACCACACAAGGCGTCTTCAGCGCGGAGACCGGACGGGCCAGTGGAGGCAGCGTCAACGTCATCACCAAGTCGGGCACGAATGAGTTTCATGGGAGCGCCTTCGAGTACATCCGCAACGACAAGCTTGATGCCCGCAACTTCTTCGGAGTCACCAAGAGCAAGCTGCGATTGAACCAGTTCGGCGCCACGGCCGGAGGCCGGATCATCCGCGACAAGCTGTTCATCTTCGGCGGATGGGAGGGCAGCCGCGAGCGCCGCGGCCTTCTGATCACGGGAATCGTTCCCACCGAATCGTTCCGGGCGCGGATGCTCGCCGCGAACGCGGCCTACAAGCAGATCATTGATCTGTTGCCTCTTCCGACCGAGCCGCTTCCCAACGACGACACGCGTGGTTTCCATCGCCGGGAAGACGTGCGGCCAAGCCGCGAGGACGTCTTTATAGGGCGTGCCGACTGGGTCCCGACATCGCGGGACAGCGTCTTTGTCCGGTACACCATCATGGATGCGTTCGTGAAAGCGCCCAACATCATGCCTGCCAACGGACGCACGTTTCCGAGCCAGGACCGGACGGGTACGGC
This sequence comes from Acidobacteriota bacterium, assembly GCA_016871015.1. GTDB lineage: Bacteria > Acidobacteriota > Terriglobia > Bryobacterales > Bryobacteraceae > SYLY01. The sequence goes on from VFZX01000537.1 coordinate 1,324, forward strand.
GTCGTGGTCGCACACGTTCAGCCCGCGGATGTTGAATGAAGTGAGGATTGGAGTAAACAAGCAAGATCTTCCGCGCGCCAACGCTGCCTACTCGCCGGGAGGTGTGGGAACTATCAGCGGCTACTTTAACAGCGGCAGCGTCGAGATCCTGCAGGCGAACGGCGGCAGTGCCACGGTGCTCGACAACTTGTCGTACACGCACGGCCGGCATTCGATCAAGTGGGGCTTCGAAGTGCGCAAGTACCACTACGGCAGGTCGAACGGACAGAATCCGATCTACTACATGGACACAGTGCAAGACATCCTCAACAGCAGTCCGCGTAGTATCGACATCACGACCGCTTTTCCGAGGACCAGCCGGAAGTTCACAACAGAAACCGGTGTCTATGTTCAGGACGACCTCCGGGTGCGCCCGGACCTCACTTTGAATCTCGGTCTGAGGTGGGAGCACTACACGCCGGTCAAGGAGCGCGACGGCAACTTGTTCAACGTGATCGGCGACCCCTACGGACCCTTTCGCAAGAAGGGTGAGGCCATCTGGGAACCGGACTACAACAACTTCGGTCCACGGTTCGGCCTGGCCTGGGAAGTTTTCGGCAAACGCAAGAACGTGGTTCGTGCGGGGGCGGGCATGTTCTACTCGGAGAACATGCTGCGGAACGTGTCGATCCTGAACCGGCCGCCCGATCTGCCGTACACGCTCTCGATCGATCGCGCCGACAACGCGGCGCTGGCGCGCTATCCGATTGATCCGTTTAACATCGATCTCTCGCGCTTTTCGGCGCCTGTGAATCGTCTACTCGTGGATCCCGAGCATCGTACCAGCTATAGCGTCCAGTGGAGCTTTGACTACCAGCGCGAGATCAAGCCAAACCTGTCGGCGACGTTCGGATACCTCGGCAATCGTGGACTGAAACTCCTACAGTTGAACTTCCTCAACCAGCTCGTCGAAAACGGACGGCGGCCGGTGCCCTCAGTCGGGCAGATCCGGATGGAGTCCAACGATGGGATGTCGGTCTATCATGCCTTCCAGACTTCCATTCGCAAACGCTTCAGTCACGGATTCACCTTCAACACACACTACACGTTCGGCAAGGCGATCACCAACGGTGGCGGGTCGGAAGAGGGCACCAACGACATTCAGGATTGGCGCAACATTCGCGGGTCGCGATCAGTCACCACGCTCAGCCTCCAGCACTCGTTTGTTGCTGACTACGGCTGGGACCTGCCGGTGTTGAAGCTGCTCGGGCGGCCAGCCGGCGCGGCGGGGAGGAAGCTTCTGGAAGGCTGGCGGGTGAACGGGATTACGACGCTGCGCTCGGGATTTCCGCTCGAGATCTCGAGCGGGCGCGACAACTTCGGCAGCGGAAACGCGCGCGGGCAGCGGCCGAATCTGGTTGCCGGCGCCGATGTTCGCGCGGGAACCAAAGACTATCGCACGTCGAACACACACAATTACATCAACCGCGATGCGTTCACGCCGAACCTGAGGGCACAGTACGGTAACCTCGGCGGCTGGCGGCTGACCGGACCGGGGAGCCAGGTGTTCGACTTCTCGATCTTCAAGAACACTGCCATAGGAGATCGCGCCACGGTGCAATTCCGCACCGAGTTCTTCAACGTATTCAACCACACGAACTTCGGAGGGCCGGCGACGGCACTCAACTCGACGCTGTTCGGCAGGATCACGTCGGCGAATGCTTCACGCGAAATCCAGTTCGGACTCCGCCTGCTATTTTGAGGAACACGCGCAATTCCGGGACCGGCGCGCGAGGTTGCGCTTCAAATTGAGGATGGACATGGAACGACGATTCTTTCTATCGGCCTCCACGGCGGCATTGGCCGTATCGAACGCCGCACCCTCGGACACAGTAACGCTGGCAGTGATTGGCGTGAATGGAATGGGCCACGGCCACGTGCGCAACTTCGTCAAACGATCTGACGTCCGCATCGCGACGTTGTGCGACATTGATCAAGCCGTAGCGGAGCGTGCCGGACAGACGGTGCAGAAAGAGACGGGCCGCACGCCGAAGCTCGAGGGCGATTTCCGGCGGGTTCTCGAGGACAAGTCGATTCAGGCCGTCGTCATCGCAACTCCGCACCACTGGCACGCTCCGATGGCCATCCGCGCGATGCAGGCTGGCAAGGACGTCTATCTCGAGAAGCCCGCCAGCCACGTCTTTCGCGAGGGCCGCCTGTTGATCGACGCCGCGCGAAAGTACAACAGGATCGTCCAGCACGGCACGCAGATGCGGTCGAGCGAGGTGAGCGCGAAAGCAGGAGAACTGTTGAAGTCGGGCGTGATCGGCGAGGTTCGCATGTCGAAGGCATTCAACTGCCAGCGCCACAAGCATCGGGCGCCGGCCGCGAGCACGGCACCGCCGGAGGGCGTGAACTACGACATGTGGTTGGGACCCGCGGCGGACCGCCCCTTCAACGCCAACAAGTTTCATGGCAACTGGAACTGGTATCGCGAGTTTGGTAATGGCGACATCGGCGGCGATGGCATTCACGACCTTGACATGGCTCGCTGGGGACTCGGCGTCACCACACATCCGGTCCGGATCACGGCGCACGGCAGCCGGACCGATGGTGCGCTCAGCGGTGAGCGCGAGTTCCCGGACAACATGACCGTCGCCTACCAATATGAAGACGGCCGCGTTCTCTACTATGAGGACCGCGCTTGGACCTCGTATGGAACCTTCGGTTTCGACAGCGTGAACGCGTTCTACGGGACAGAAGGCTACATGGTGTTCACGAGGCGCGGCTACTTTCAGGTGTACCTTGGCGCCAAAGAAGAGAAAGGTCCGACGATGCGCGGAAGCGGCGGCCATCCGGCGCACCTGTACAACTTCATCGAATCGGTCCGGACGCGGAAAGAGCCGGAGGCGAATATGGAGGTTGCACACTTGATGGGCTGGGCCCCTAAAATGAGACAGGCAGTTAAGACTCAACCTTCATCGAATGGAGAATTGAGTCATGGGATTATCACGTAGGAAGTTCACCAAGGAATTCAAGCTGGCCGCGGTGAGG
>VFZX01000538.1 GCA_016871015.1 Acidobacteriota bacterium
TGCTGCATCCGCAGTTCGATCAACTCCTCACGCGTGCCCTCCTCCATGGCGGCCGGACTGTGGTGGGGGGCACGGCTCCGCTCTTGCAGGCCATCCCAGCCCTCCACACGGAACCGGTCCACCAGCGTATACCCGGTCTGCCTCGATATCCCGTGTTTCCGGCACAATTCTGAAAATGACAGGTCGTTTGCCTGCCAATCTTCGATAAACTCGACCTTGCTGTCCATGCGGCTCACCTCTCGCCAGGGCATCCCCCAGCTTAACCGCTGTCCCCCGGTTACCCTTCGTTTGTGTCAACCGCCCACCGGCACACTTGTCAAGGATGTCTCCGGTTCGCACAGGCGAGTTCCGCCGTGACAGGGTCAACCAGACCGGGAACCAGTTCCCGCGGGGCGCTTTTTCGTTTACCGGCTTGGCTACTCAGAACCCGGCCGCCACGGCCAATACCGGGAACGGCTTTGCGGATTTCATGCTGGGCCTGAATCGGGACGCGTCGGGATCGCTCGGCCTGGCCGTCGCCCAGTTGCGCGCTTCACGCCAATATTACTATGTTGACGATTCATGGAAGGTCACTTCGAGGCTCACGCTCAGCCTGGGATTGCGCTACGAGTTCTCGCCTCCCTACGTACACAAACATGACGGGCTGCTCAATGTCGAAATTCTGGATCCATTCGATCAGAACCGGCGGCCCACCGTCGTTCGGCCAGGCTCGGGCGATTTTTACGAGGGGATACCGTTTCGCTATCCTTCCAACGTTCGTGTTGCCCGCGACGGCAGGCTTGGGGATGCGTTAGTCGGCAGCGATTACAACGATTTCGGCCCGCGCCTCGGTCTGGCCTACAGCCCGGCTCCGAGTTGGTCTCTCCGGGCCGGAGTGGGAGTGTTCTATGTCCAGGACATCGGCAACGCGCGGTACGACATGTCGCGGAACTTGTCGAAGCGCCGGAATGACATTTCGAACAACGATTTTCCAAATTTGAATCTGGATGCTCCGTTCGCCAGCCTGGGCACGGTGGTGATCAATACTCCTTTGATTCTCTCGAACAACATTGGGCGGCGGACGCCGTACGTCACTCAATATCTTCTGAATATCCAGCGTGAATTGGGGAAGGGCACGGTACTGGAAGTCGGATATACTGGCAATCAAGGGCACAAGCTGGAGCGGTTCCGCAATTACAATATGCCACTGCCCGGACCAGGTGACGTGCAGGCCCGGCGGCCCTATCCCGAGCTGGGCGTGATTCAGATGACCGACGGCGTCGTCAACTCCAACTATCATGCGCTCGCAGCCCGTTTCCAGCAGCGGATGGGCACTCAACTGACCACCCTGGTGAGCTATACGTATTCGAAAGCGATCGACACCGGAAGCGCCATCCGCACCCACGGAGGAGACACCGATTTCCCGCAGGATAATTACGACATCAAGAAGACCGCGAGGTCGGTCTCCAATTTCGACCAGCAGCACCGGTTTGTGACGTCGCTGCTGTGGCAAGTTCCGTTCGGCAAGGGGCAACGATGGCTCCAGAGCGGCGTCCTGAGCCACATTGTGGGTGGTTGGCAGACCGGAAATATCGTCACCTACCGGACCGGGCTGCCCTACACGGTCACCAACGGGATCGATGCCGCAAACGTGGGCGGGCCTGGCGGCCAGTATCCAAACCGCACGAGCGCGCCTTTGGAGCCTCCCGGGGGCAGGGATCCCGTGAGGTATTTCAACCCGGCTGCGTTCGCGCGCATTGCTCCGTTCACGTATGGCGACGTGGGCAGGAACAGCATGCGGGGACCGGAGGCCTTTTCGCTGGACTTTTCGCTGATGAAAAAAATCCCGATGCCGGTTGAGGGCCACGAGCTTCAGTTCCGCTTCGAGGCCTTCAATTTTCCCAACCGGCCGAATTTCGGTCTGCCCACGGCCAGCGTGACCAGCGCGACGTTTGCTCAGATTACGTCTACGAACACCTCGATGCGAGAGCTTCAGTTTTCGCTGAAGTACGTTTTCTAGCTGAAACGGGGTTGACAGAACATGCATACCCGTGGTATGTAAAAAGCATGGCTGTCACGGATCTGGAAGGCGCGTACAACCTCGGCAAGACGATTCGAGCCCGGCTTGCGGAAGCAGGGATACAGTCGGTCGCAGAGCTCCGTTCGGTGGGGCCAGCGCGTGCCTACCGGCGGTTGTGTGAGCGTGCGAACCGGCGGCTCCCTGTTTGCTACTACCTCCATTCGCTTGAAGGCGCGCTTCAAGGCATTCATTGGAACGCCCTGCCGCCGCATGAAAAGGCCCGTCTGCAGCAAGAAGCCGGGCTGGGCAAGAGGCGCATCTCGCCGTGACCCGGCAGCGCCGGACCAACGAGGAGTGGTCCACGGAAACGCGGGCGGCGCTGATGGCCGCCGCGCGGGCCGCGTTCGAGCACGGCTACGACGAGGCATCGATTGAGAGTATTGCCGCTGCCGCCAGTCTCACCAAAGGCGCCGTTTACCACCACTATCAGGACAAGCGCGCCTTGTTCCGGGCAGTGTTTGAGAGTGTGGAAGAGGAGATCGTCCAGTCGATTGAACGGGCGGCTTTGAAACAGGCTACCCCATATGACGGACTCCTCCGCGGTTGCGAGGCGTTTCTGGACGCGGTGCTTGAAGAGCGTGCCGCGAGGATCGTGCTCGTCGATGGTCCGCGCGTGCTCGGCTGGAAGGTCTGGCGGGAGATCGACGCCCGCACCGGCGGGCTGTCGCTGCGGCGGGGACTGAAGGCGGCGATGGAGGCTGGACAGATCGTCCGCACCGATGTAGACGCGATGGCAACACTGATCAGCGGCGGCTTGAATGAATGCGCGCTGCTGTGCGCGGAGTCCGGAGCTTCCCAGCGCCGCCGCGCTGCCGCCGGCAAGGCGCTCAGGCTGCTGCTTGCGGGATTGCGGCTACCAGTAGAACTTCAACCCGAACTGAATGGTCCGCGGTCCGACTGACGTTGAGAAAGTCCTTCCGAAATTCGGATTCTCCACCGCCGCGGTCGGATTCGCGAAGTTGGTATGGTTGAACGCGTTGAACATCTCGAACCGGAACTCGAAACGGTAGTTCTCGCGGAACACGAAGTTCTTGAAGATCCCGGCGTCGAACGTGTTCACCGAGTTTCCGCGCAGGATGTTCATGGCCGAGCTGCCGAACCGGGGCGCTTGCGCCGGATGTTTGGCCGTGTTCAAGGGCCAGTCAAAGGCGTCGCGGTCCCAGCGTGGCGACTCCAGTCCATTGCCGCCGATCAGCGGTTCGCGCAACACGTCCGGCCGGCAGACATTGGTGGGTGAGGAGTTGCAGTTGGCTGCCGCCACCGTCGGACCCGTCAGATGATATCCATTGTGCAGAGTCACGATGCCGCTGAGGTACCAGCCGCCGATGATCGCATCCGCCGCCTTGTTTACTGATCCGCCGAAGGCCCGGCCTTTGCCCACCGGGACCTCATAGAGGAAGTTGCCGGTGAACCGGTGCGGCACGTTGTCGACGCTGAAGCCATTGTTCTGCCGCAAGTTGAACGGATTCTGCACCTGGCCGACATTGCCCGACGAACGGGCGCCGTTCTTGGCAAGTGTCTTGCTCCAGGTATAGGCGCCCTTGAACATCAAGCCCTTGCCCATGCGCTTTTCGGCGGTGGCGAGCAATCCGTTGTAGGTCGACGCGCCGCTGCTGTTGAAGCCGAACACGCGGTTCCACTTGGGCCACGGGATGCGGGTCTGGACGTTGCCAGGTCCGGGCTGGGTGGCGTTGTAGTCGAGTGAATTCTCGAGGTGCGTGCTCTTTGATCCCAGGTACTGAACCTCGATCACTGTGTCCCGCCCGATCTCGCGCGCCACGCTCAGGCTCCACTGTTGCGTGTAGCCGTCGAGCCACTGGTTCTCAGGGCCGGTGAGCACACCGAAGATCGCGGTGGCGAGCGAACCATTGGGATTGCTGATGTCGCCCGCCCATGTGAGGGTCGGTCTGGTTGCGTCTGACGTGTATCCGGCCCACAACTGCGCCGGCGGACCCGTGACCGAGTTCTGCACCAGGTTCATCAACTGTGGACCCGAATAGAAGATTCCATACCCGCCGCGCACCACCGTCGAATTTCCGCCGAAGGGCCGGTAGGCGAATCCGAACCGCGGCGCGAAGTTGTTCTTATCCGAGTGGAACAGCGTCTCGCGATCGAGGAGCCCGAAGCCAAGATCGAGCCTGACCCGCTGATAGAACGGCGCGGCGTTGGTGTTGTGCTTGGGGAACCGGAGTCCGCCCTGTCCGTTGGCGAGCGACGGATCAAACGACGGGGTGAGTCCGCCGAGCTCGCGCGGCACCTGCCCGTACTCGTAGCGGAGTCCGA
>VFZX01000539.1 GCA_016871015.1 Acidobacteriota bacterium
GGACACCTCGTCCGCCGCAAAGGACAACCGCCTGCCGGATCGATGGCAACAAGAGTTCAGGATACGACAGCGGCGGGCGGAAGCAGCATCTGCCATAATGGGTCCCGGAGCACCCATGAGAACATTGCTGGGACTGATCACATTCGCGCTCATCTCTTTGGGCGCCGACATCAACGGGAACTGGAAGGCGACTTCGGAAGGCCCGAACGGACAGATGGAGCGAACCTTCGCGTTCAAAGTCGACGGCTCGAAGCTGACTGGCGAGACCACCAGTTCGGTCGTCGGGAAGTCCACGATAGAAGATGGCAAGGTCGATGGCGACAACCTGTCGTTCAAGATCAAGGCGACGCTGAACGGCAACGACTTCGAGGTCCAGTACAAGGGCAAGGTGACCGGCACCTCGATCGAGTTGACCGCTGACATCGGCGGTACAGGACAAAAGCTGCATTGGAAAGGAAACAAGGTTCAATAACGATGGCGGATTACAATCCAGGGGCAGAACAGGAAGTACGCGCTGCTGTGGCGGAGTTCAACCGGGCGGCGCGGGAGGGCGACGGACCAGCGCTCGACGCAATGCTTGGCGATGAGTTGTTCTATGGACATTCGAACGCTCTCATGGAGAGTAAGGTGGTCTGCATCGACCACCTGTTGCGCGGCCGGATCGACTTCCGGGATGAGCCTGGCTCAGAGGTGCAGATCCATGGGAACACCGGGATCTTCCACGGCCGGACCATGGCGCACAATCCGAAGCCTGACGGCGTCGTGGTCGTGCCGCTCGACATGGTTCAAGTGTGGGTCAGGCGGGATGGCCGGTGGCAGATGGTCGCCCGGCACACTACCCGGCTTCCGGCCGCGTAGGAAACGGCTCTAGAAATCCGCGCGGAACCCCAACTGGACGATCCGTGCGGCGCCCTGGCCGTTGATGCGTCCGAACGCCGGATTGCTCAAGTCCTGCACTGGGTCCGCGAGGTTGCGGCGGTTGAACGCGTTGAAGAAGTCAGCCCGGACCTCGATGGACCGGCGCTCGGCCGCCTTGAACGTCTTCAGCAGCGAAAGATTTTCGTTCCGCCTGCCGAACCCGCGGATGTCGGGCAGGAACGTCCCGAGCGTGCCAAGGGTGAACGCAGGCGGCGTTGTGAATGCGTCACGGCTCAGCAGCACATCGCCCTGTTCACCCGATAGGGCATTCTGCGGACGGAAGGATCCGCGCGTCACTCCCGACCGGATGGCCGCGCCCGGCACGTGGTTCGGGCGCAGGTGGCCGTTGAAGATCGGCAGATTGTTGGGAGCCGACACACGGAGCGCCGAGCCCGACTCATAGGTAAGAATCCCGGAAACCGACCAGCCGCCGAGCAGCCGGTTCTGGCGCGCGAACGGAAGATCGTAGGAGAAGCTCGCGGCCAGCCGTTGCGGGGTGTCGACGTCGGTGATGCCCTTCTCGGCCTGGCGGTTGTACTGGTCCTGCGGACGGGCGAGGTCGAGGTTGGTGAACGAAACGTCGGAGATGTTCTTTGACACGGCGTAGGATACGAGAAATTGGATGCCGTTCGAGAAGCGTTTCTCCGACTTCACGAACATCGCGTTGTAAGTCGAATTTCCAGAAGGGGCGTCAAGGGTAGTGATTGTCAGGTAATGCGGAAACGCGCGCAGCGACTGCGCGAGAGTCCCACGGAATCCAGTGTACGGCGGACGGTAGCCCGCGGCCACAACCGCGGGATCGGTGATATTGCGCGTCAGCAACGCTCCCAGCCCCAGGTGGCGCGTCTCGATCTGGTTGGTGTTCACCAGGCTGTTGTTCGTGATTCCATGCGCCATGGTCCCGATGTAGCTCGCCTCCACCAGCACGCTGCCGATCATCTGCTGGACACTGAACTGCCATTGATGGGTTCGCGAGAGCCGGCCGCTGCCACCTGGGCGGAACTCGGTTGTGGTCGCGTTCTGGCCGTTGGCGATGGTGGGATCAATGAATGGAGGCAGCGTCACGATCCTGGCGGGCCAGCCGCTGTCGATCACGAACACAGGCGTGAGTCCGCCGTCCTGTGTGCTGATGTCGATCGAAGAGTTGAACCCCTGCTTGTTGTTGTCGACTCCCACCAGGGGCGAATAGAACAGCCCGGCTCCGGCCCGGATCACGGTGCGGCTCGTCAGTTGATAGGCCAGGCCCAGCCGCGGCGCGTGCGCGCCAAGATAGGTCTTGATGAAGTTACGGACTCCGCTCCGCCCGGGTCCCTTACCGGCGAAGACAACGGCGCCGCGCAGCCCCTGGGCGGCGGGGTTCCCGGCGTCAGGATCCATGCGGCTCAGCCGGTCGTACATCTCGAAGAACGGAACCTGAAACTCGAAACGGTAGCCGTAGTTCATCGTCAGGCGGCGCGTGATTTTCCAATCGTCCTGGGCGAAGAATCCGTAGTACTCGGAACGGTCGCCCGTAGGCGCGTTGAGCGCCATGTTGGCGTTGTTGACGAGCCCGAGCAGGAAACTTGCATAGGAGTGTCCGGTGCGGGCCACCTGTGGCTGGCTGGTGGCGAACTGCGAGAACGTATACAGGCCCTCGCGGAAGCCGAGCGTCGCCTGGTTGAACTGATAGTAGTCGGTTCGGAACCCGAACTTGAAGTTGTGCTTGCCGGTGCTGCAGGCGATGGTCTCTTGAAGGTTGCTGTTGGTGGAGGTGGTGAATCGGTCGGCGCCGAATCCGAATCCAGTGAGACCCTGGCCCTGGAAGCGAACGCCCGGGAATCCCGGCTCGAAAGAGCCGGGCACATTGAGTCCGATGTCCCCTGACTCGGTGAGGGGCGCATAGAACTGCGTGACGCCGATTTGGAGCTGATTGATCAGGTTCGGACGGACCACGAAATCATAAGCAAACACCCAGTTCCGCGCATCGATTCCCTGGTTGATGATATCGGAGACCGGCAGGATGAACCCGTTGCCGTTGACGCGATCCTCCAGGCGCACACGGTAGCTGCCATTGACGCGATGGCGTGACGTGAACTGATGGTCGAGCTTGATGAAGTAGGAGTTGAGATCGAGCAGGCTGGGGATTCCTGCGAGGTGGTTGTTGGCGAGTCCGGCGCTGTTGGGCAGCGGGATCACCTCTTGAAACTTGCGGGCGAAGGGCGAGAGGCGGCTCGCCGGAATGATGTTGCCCGGGAATTGCCGTCGCGTCTGTCCGGAAGCCGGATCGAATATCCGCTCGGCGTTGCCGGCGAAATCGCCGGAGCGCATGGCGGCGGTGGCGAGCGTCCCAGTGCGCCCCTGGACATCGTTGAGGCGGCGGAATCCAGTGTAGTTGGCGAAGAAGAAGGTTCGGTTGTGGCCGTCGTAGACGCGAGGGATCCACACGGGGCCGCCGAGCGATCCTCCGAACTCGCCTTGCCGCGTGATGTCGGCGATGCGCGCGTTGTAGCGGCGGGCGTCGAGCACTCCGTTCCGGAAGAGCGCGACGAGGTTGCCGCGGAACTGGTTGCCGCCGGATCGCGAAGCCATCATCACGGCTCCGCCCGCGGTACGTCCGATTTCGGCGGGAGGGATCGCGCTTTCGACCTTGAATTCGGCGACGGTGTCGAGCGAAGGAGCCGTAGGGCCCGCGACGTTCTGTCCGGCGTTGTAGGAGACCGGGACGCCGTCAATATAGACTTCGTTCGAATACGTCCGGCTGCCCGCGATCCGGATTCCTTCCGCCGCGCCGGACTGTCCCTGCGCCACCGCCGTGAGCTGCACGAAGGCGAACGGATTCCGGATCGATCCGGTCAACTGGTAAGGGAGCTTTGTGACCATGTCGCGCGAGACTTGCGTGCCGAGAGTTGAGGTCTCCTTTTCAAGCAGGGGCGCTTCCGCCGAGACTGTGACGCTCTCCTGCGCCGCGCCGACCTCGAGGCGCGCGTCCACCCGCACGGTCTGCGCAGTCTCGATCACGATCCCGGTCTGGACCCAGGCCTTGAATCCCGGCGCGGTGACGCGGATCTCGTAGGATCCGATAGGCAGCGACGGCAGCCGGAAGACGCCCGCCTGGTTGGCGGTTGACTGCGTTGCAACGCCGGTGGAGGCATGTACGGCTTCGACGCGCGCCGCCGGGATCAATGCGTCCGTCGAATCCGTGACGACCCCGGTGATGGCGCCATTCAGCGATTGGGCGTGGATGGGACGGGCTGCCAGAAGCAATAGCGGCACGAGCCACATGTGGATCATGGCGGAAGGGCTCTGGTGCAAATCGGCAGGATGGACGAGGATAGAGGAATGGCCCGTCTTGCTCCGGTCGAGGAATTGTTCGGCGGCCGCCACTTCGATGCCGAGATCGTGGTGTTGTGCGTCCGCTGGTATTT
>VFZX01000540.1 GCA_016871015.1 Acidobacteriota bacterium
GCGGATTCGCGCGGCCTTCATAGCGGCCGGCCTAGCGCCGGCGAATGGTGGAGGCGGTCGATGATGCGCCTTCCCATCTCCAGCATCCGGCTCGACGGCGGCACGCAGCCGCGGGCCGCGATCCACCTTCAGACCGTATCCGACTACATGAAGGATATGGCCAGCGGCGCGGATTTTCCGCCGGTGGACGTCTTCTATGACGGCAGCAATTACTGGTTGGCCGATGGGTTCCACCGCATCAAGGCCGCGGAAGAATCCGGCCGCGATGAAATCGCCTGCGAGGTGCATCAGGGGACCCAACAGGACGCCCGGTGGTACAGCTTCGGCGCCAACAAGGGGAACGGGCTCCGCCGCACGAATCAGGACAAGCAGCGCGCGGTGAAAGCAGCCCTTCTGCATCCAGGCGGCGCGGGCCTGAGCGACGGACAGATCGCAGCGCATGTAGGCGTGAGCGATCAGACGGTCCGCAACTACCGGCGCCAGGCGGAGGCCACTCCAAAAGTTTTGAAGTCAACCAAGCGCAGGGGCCGCGACGGGCGAACGATCAACGTGGCCAATATCGGCAGGACTGTGGGGGCGCCCCAGAGTCCACCGCCGCCTTCTTCTGCGGAGTTGCCGGTGAGCAGCGCCGTTTCGGATACCGAAGCTCCGGATCCACGCGCGCCGGGCCGGACCAAGCGGTCGCAAAAGGTCGACCGGCTGGCCCGATTGACTCTGTCTTTCATCGAAGCCACAAAACATCTCGCCCTCCTCGTCGGCTGGCTGGGCGAAACCGCCGGCAAATTCGATGAGGCGGAAACGCTGCTGGCGGATGCCAGTAGCGCTATCGCCACGGTGATCGTGCAGATCGAACGGAAGGCGGTTGCGGCCGATCCGCTGAACGCATTCCGGTTGGGAATCCAGGAGACAAAATCATGATGCAACTGAAGGTCCTGTCCGGAGCACTGGACGAATTGACGGAAGGCCAGATTGTGCTGCGCGGGGTGATCGACCCCGGTTCGCTTGGCAGTCTGCTACAGCCAGCGTATCAACGCGAAACCCTGCGAAAGGCCAAGACGCAGGAACTGATGGAGGCGTTCCGCAGCGGCACCGGGCGCGTTCCCGACGTGGAGCTCGCAGTCCGCGGCGACCGTTATGGATGCACCGACTCCAACGGAACCTACACCATCACCGGCGACGTGTTCATTATCGACGGACTCCAACGGATCAGCGCGGCCAGGCACTTTGTGTCCGAAGGCGGCAAGCCGCTGGTCGGAGCGATGATCCACTTCGAGACAACCGAGGAGTGGGAGCGGGAGCGGTTCGACATCCTGAACATGTGCCGGACGCGGCTTTCCCCGAACATCCTACTTCGCAACCGAACTGCACAATGTCCATCGCTCTGCCGCCTTTACGATCTCTGCTCCGATGAATCGTTCGTTCTCTACCAGCGGGTCTCGTGGTCGCAGTACATGCGGCGCGAGGAGCTGCTGACGGCACTCTGCTTTCTGAAGACCGTGATGCGTCTCCATTCCAAGTTCGGAGCGGGTCGCTATGTCTCCGTGGCGGGGCTGTGGCAAGCGCTCCCGCCCATGATGTCCAACGTCGGACACGCCACAATGATCGAAAACGTCAAGGCGTTCTTCGAACTTCTCGATAGCTCGTGGGGAATCCGCGGGATCCTCTACAAGGACCGTGCCACTCACCTCAAGTCGGGCTTCCTGTTTGCGCTCGCAGACGTGATTTCCGCCTATCCAACCTTCTGGTCCGGCAAGAGTCTCCGTATCGACCGCGACCTCCAGAAGAAGATCAGCCAGTTCGGCCTGCATGATCCCAACGTCCGGGCGATGGCATGCAGCACTTCGAGCATCGGGCTCTTGGGCCGGCTCATCGTGGATCACATCAACTCCGGCAAGCGGACCCGGCGGCTGGCCACTCCTGATCCATATCAGGGCGGCACCCGGTGCGAAGTGTAGGGCCGAGGAGGGACGAATGATGACCGGATCTCCGATGGTCTCAACCTATTCGATGTGGTCGCTCTTCCGGAACTGCCGCAAGGCGGTGGACTGGCGATACCTCCAACACCTCGCTCCGCTGGAGCGCGATCGGAACCTCCACTTTGGATCGATCATCCATGAATGCCTCCAGGCGTGGCACCAGCGCCGCGACTTGGCCGAAGTGCTCGCCCTGATCGACCGGCTGTGCCCCAACCGGATCCAGGATGAAAGCCAGCGCCGTGACTGGCACCTCGCCACCGCGATGATGACGGCCTACGCCACGCGGTATGCGGCCGACGACATCGAGGTGGTTGCGCTGGAGAAGAACTTCGAGGGCCCCATCATCAACCCTGCGACCGGGGCGGCCTCGCGCAGCTTCGTTCTCGCCGGCAAGGTCGATGGCGTTGTCCGCATCGGCGGTGAGTACTTCATCCTCGAACATAAGTGCGTCACAGGCGACAGCCGAATCTACGATTACAGATCGGGTGAGCTACTGACGGTCCGCGAGATGGCCCGGCGCCAAATAGCGCCTGTGATTCTCGGGATTAATGACCATGGTCGGCTCACGCACGCCCAAGCAGGCATTCCACAACCTGACAAGGTACGGGACGTCTTTCGAGTCGTCCTCAAGTCGGGCCGCACCATCACAGTCTCCGACAATCACCCGGTCCTCACTCATCGGGGCTGGGTGATCGCGGGAGCGCTGAAGAAGGGCGACTGGGCGGCAGTGCCCCGGATAACCCAGAGCACCCACACCCAGAGCCCTTTCTCCGATGACGAGGTGAAGTTGGTGGGGTACATGCTGGCGGATGGCACCCTGTCGACCCTTGCCTTCAGCAAATCAGAGGGACCAGTGCTCGATGACTTCCTGGCGGCGGCTGGTCGTCTGGGCATTCGGTTCCACGTACAGAGGCGAGATGACCGTTCCCCTCAGGTGAGGTTGTCAAAGGCGCCCGATAGTCCGGCACGCCTGCTCATGGAAAGGCTTGGCCTCTATGAGGAATGCGCCGATGAGAAGCACCTCCCGGACGCCCTCCACTCGATAACGAACCGCCAAGTCGGACTCCTGCTGGGTGCGCTTTGGAGCACCGATGGCAGCATCGATGTATTTGAGGAAAAGCGGCCGAACTGTTCTCGCATTCACGAGAAAATCCGGATTGCGTACACCTCCCGTTCCCACGCCCTTTGCTCGGGAATCCAGAAACTTCTATTGCGACTCGGCGTTTATTCGTCCGTCACCCGTTCCTCGGTCGCGTATCAAGGGGAACGCAGAACGGTCTTCAACACCAGGGTGATCGGCCGAGGCTCGAAGCGCACGTTCCTCGATCTTGCGATCACGGGCACGATCCCCATCCTGAAGTACCCCGAAGTGGTCCGCAGTGCCCGGGCACTGGTGAAGCCAGACGAGGACCCCCGAATGGAGCCGTCCGGCCTACCGGGATGGCTTCAGGAGGCGGAAGTGTTCTGGGATCCGGTTGAGGTGGTGGTCGTCTCTGGACGGCAGTTGATGTACAACCTGACCGTTCCGGAGATCCACAACTTCGCTGTGGATGACATTGTCACACACAACACCGCCAGCCAAGTTGACGGCGACTACCTCGAGAAGCTCTGGACAGACTTCCAGATCACCATCTACGCCCACTACATCGAGCAGGCGATGGGCATCCCCGTCACCGGGATCCTCTACAACGTGCTCGTGAAGGCCAAGCTACAGCAGGGCAAGGGCGAGACGGAAGAAGAATACCACGCCCGCCGCGCCGAGCTGCTGGCCAAATCCAAGACCGGCAAGACCACGGCGAAGCGGAAACTGCCCGAGTCCGATGAGGAATACCAGGCACGTCTCGCAGAGAAGTACGCGGACCCTGCGATGTTCCACCGCGAGATGCTGTATCTCTCGCGGGACCGGTTCGACATCCTGCGCAGCGAACTCTGGGAGCTGACCCAGGCCTTTCTCGATGCGCGCCGGCGTGGCGTTTTCTACCAGAACACCGCCTTCTGCTTCAACTACCAGCGGCCTTGTGCGTACTTCGCCCTCTGCCGCTCCAACGGCAATCCGAATGTGATCGACAACTTCTACCAGCGCGTCCCGCCCAATGAGGAATTGCGGGTGTTGCCCAACGACGCGCCGGAGCCCGCTTTTTGAAAAGGAGAACCATGCTGCCAACTGTCAAAACGCAACCGAAACCCAACCTGGCCGACCTCACCGTGCTGGTGTACGGGCAGACGAAGATCGGAAAGTCCACCTTTTGCTCGAACTCCGAGGGCGCGCTGTTCCTTGCCACTGAGCCCGGGCTGAATTCCCTGGATGTCTACCAGGTGCCACTCCAGTCCT
>VFZX01000541.1 GCA_016871015.1 Acidobacteriota bacterium
GCGCGCCGGGGAAAAGGCCCCATTTTCTCCGAAAATGGGGCGTTCAGGAAACCAAGAAATCCGGAATATCGAGGTATTGACAATCGCGCGGAGAAGGTGTAAGGTGAAGATCGAGCCGCACCCGCCCTTGATAAGTGTCAAGCAAGAATCCAGGCTAAAGTGTCAAGGATGTGTCCGGTCGCGCATCTTCCTCGCTACGATTCTATCCGCCGCTGCCGCTCTGGCCGCCGAGCCCCAGGATCTCGCGGAATGGGTCCTTCGCTGGGAGGGCCGCGTCTTCGTCGAAGGCAGCCGCAAACCCATCACGCAGCTCTCGGAAATCCCCGCCGGATCCTTTGAAATCACCGGCATTGACCTCACCGGTTCGGTCATGCGTCCGGCCGAGCTCGAACGGATCGGCCCGCTGACCACATTGCGCGAGCTCTACCTCCCGGGTCCGGTGTGGAACCCCGGCGGCGGCAACGAGGAGTCCGAGGGCGCCTTCAAGGCGATCGCGCGCCTGGTCAACCTCGAGCGGATTGCCTTCGGCTGGCATTTTTCAGACAACACGAACATTACTGACAAGGGCTTCCAGCACCTGCTCGGCCTCAAGGAGATGAGGGACATCCGCTGCTCCCAGTGCCGCCTGGTGAACGTCAACCTCGGCGGATTCAACAAGCTCCGCAACCTCGACTTGAGCTACAGCCCGTTCACCGACACCGGAATGCGCGGCCTGGCCAATCTCACCGGACTCCGCCGCCTGCTCCTGCGCGACTCCATGGTTACCGATGAGGGGCTCCGCCACATTGCCGGACTGACGTCGCTCGAAGAGCTCGACGTCTCTGGCGCACGGATCACCGATGCCGGAATCCAGCACCTCCGCGGCATGGCCAAGATGCGCAAGCTGAACCTGCTCGGGGCGCGGGCCACCGACGAGAGCATGGAAGTCATCGGCGGCATGAAACAGTTGGAGATACTCAACCTCTACCGGACCCGCATCACCAATGCCGGACTCGCCAAGCTCAACGGTCTCCCCAATCTGGTTGATGTGGACCTGCGTTACAGCCGCGTCACATCGAACGGCTACGAAGCTCTGCGCGCGGCGTTGCCTTCGGCCAAGATCCGGTTCGCGGGCGCCGTGTCGACCCGGCCCGCTTCGGCTGCCGCGTCCCGGCCTCCGGCCTCGGGTGACTCCGCCATCGCCGCCTGGATCACGGCCGTGGGTGGTAGCGCGGAAATGAGGGATGGCCGCATCCGCTCGGTCAACCTCTCCTCGACCGCGGTCACCGACGCGCAGCTCGCCTACCTGGCAAGCCTCACCGGACTCGATAAGCTCGACCTCCGCATCACCCAGACCGGCGACCTCGGCGCGGAATCCATCGCGCGCCTGTCCGGACTCAAAGAGCTCGATCTCCGCCAGACCACCGTCTCGGGCGCCGGACTCAACAAGCTCGCCAAACTGAGTTCCCTTGAAGTCCTCCGGCTTGACGGAACACTTGTCGAGAGTAGCTCGCTCGCTGTCCTCAACCAGATGCCTGCGCTGCGCGAGCTCCACCTGGGCGGGACACGGATCGATGACGAAGCGCTCCCGCACATCGCACAGCTCCCCGCGCTACGTTACTTGAAATTCGCGCACACGGACCTGACCGATGCGGGTTTTGCCAAACTGGGCAACTTCCCGAACGTCGAGGTCCTCGACCTGACCGCCACCGACATCGGCGATGAAGCGCTCAAACGGATCGCCGGATTCCAGTCCTTGCGCGAGCTCTACATCAACCACACGCGATTCAGCGACGAGGGACTCGCTGCATTGAAGCCGCTCGCCCGGCTCGAGCGGATCGAAATGTTCCGCACCCGCGCGGGGGACAAGGGCGCTGCGGCGCTGGCGTCACTCTCGAACCTGAAGTCGGTGAAGCTGGACTACACCGCGGCGGGCGACAAAGCGGTCGAATTGCTGAGGGCGCTCCCCGCGCTGCGCGAGTTGAGCCTCGACTCCGCCAACGTGACCGACACCGGTGCCGCGGCCCTGCGCTCAATGGCTTCGCTGAAGTCGCTGAACCTCTACCATACGTTGATCACGGAAAAAGGATACCAGGAATTGAAGCGGGCGCTGCCCGGTTGCGAGATCGTCTTTGACCGCGACTCGGCGCTCCCCAACCGGAGGAGCCGATGAAAACCGGAATCGTACTGCTGACACTTGCGGGCTGCGTGGCCGCCCAGTCCACACCCGATGCCGCCTGGATCGAGGACGTAGGCGGATCCGCGACCCGCGACGCCGCCGGACGCATCACCGGCGTTGACCTCCGCTCGAGCTGGGTCACCGACACCGACCTGCGCAAACTTGTGCGGATGCCCCACCTCACCCACCTGGATCTCTCACTCACGTTTATCACCGATCAGGGGATGCAGGAGCTGCGCACCCTACCTGGAATTGTCGACCTGAGCCTCCACTTCGCCGAGTACGTCACCGACGAGGGACTAGCGGCAATCAAGGGCTGGAGGAAACTCAAGCGCCTCAATGTCCACGGGACCAAGATCAGCGACTCGACGCTCGACCACATCTCAGGCATTACGACCCTGGAGTCACTCAACATCGGTTCGGCCATGGTCACCGACACTGGAGTTGAGAGGCTGAGCGCGCTGCCCCGCCTGCGCGAGCTCACGATCGGCGGCAACGAACTCGGTGACGCGGGACTTCAGGCCCTCCGCCAACTCCCCGGACTCACCTACCTCGACCTGGTTGGCCGCCAGGGCACGGACTCCAACGTCTGGACCGTCACCATGTCGCCCAAGGGCCTCGACGCCGTGATGAGTCTCTCCGAGCTGCGCGAGCTGCGTTTCGGCTGCACCTCGCTCGGCGTGGGGATCGAGGGGTCCCGGTTCGCCACGGTGAGCGCGACCAGCGTCACCGGCCAATGGCTCGACCGTCTAAAGACCCTGCCCAAGCTCCAGCGGCTGACCCTGCAGGGGTGCGACCGCGTTGACGACAGCTCGATGCGGATCCTCGCCGCGTTCCCCGCGCTCACCGATGTCGACTTGAAAGGAACCGCCGTCACCGAGCAGGGCTTGGCCACACTGCGTGCCGCCCGTCCGAAGCTCCGCGTTCTGCACGGAAAGTGGAGCGCTCCCGCAGCCGCGTTCCGCAACAACTGAGGATCACAGCAACCGGGGCGTCACCGGCACGGCGGCCAGCTTCTTCAGCCGGTCGCGCCTGCGCAATAGTTCCGGACACGGATCAATCCCGATCGCCGTTTCGGTGAACTCGAGCGCCATCGCGTAGCTCTTCTCACGATGTTCGTAGTGCTTGGCGAGCTCCTCGAGCGCGGCCACGCGGTGCGGATTCCGGCATGCCGCCAGATCGGTCAGCAGTGCCACCGCCGCGTCGTGCGCCTTGCGCTTCTTTTCGATTTCGGCGAGATCCCAGATGGTCCGGAACATCAATTCATCGGAAAGCGGCAGCTTGAGCGCCCGCTGAAACAAACCCACTGCCTCGTCGACACGGCCAGACTGCCGCAACCATCTTCCCAGAGACACCAGCTCCGCGCCGTGGCTCAGCTTGCACGCCGCCGGATCCCGGAAGGCCCATGGGACCACGCCCGCCAGACACGCCAGCGACACAATGTCGAGCGCGTTGTGCAGGAACACTCCGGCGAGCCTCGCCGCGCGCCCCGTCCGCAGGAAATCGAAGTAGATCTCCGGGATCAACTCTCCGGGGACATCCTCCTCGCGGCTATGCCCCAGGATTCTTTGTTCGAGATCGGTGAGCTTGCAGCTTTCGAACCGCAGCCGCCACAGCCGCCGCGCCCCGTGCAGGAGGTCGAGGTGCGGAATCTCCTCGAACGGCGGGCGCGACCGCGTCATCCGGTACCGCGACTCAAGCAGCGGGACATCGAACGTCCTCCCGTTGTAGGTGATCAGGAGCTCCGCGCTCATGATCTCCTCCCGCAGGGCGTGAAGCTGGCTCGACTCTTCGCCGTAGTCCCGCATGAAGAACTGCCGCAGGCGGAAACCGCCTGGGGTGATTCGGCCAACGCCGATCAGGAAGGCGCAGGTGCCCGATCCCCCCGCCAGCCCGGTGGTCTCGGTGTCCAGGAACAGCCAGGACTCCGGCGGTGAGGCACGCAGTTCTCCGTTCGAGATTCCGTCGAACAGGTCCGGCGGCAATCCGTTCAGATCCCCAATAATGGTGGTCCCGTGCCGCTGGCGTGGCGACCAGGACCGTTCCGCTTCAAAATGGCGCCCGAACAGCGACTGCGCCTCGAATCCCTGCACGAAATCCTCGATCTTGCCCACCGGAGGACGGAGCGG
>VFZX01000542.1 GCA_016871015.1 Acidobacteriota bacterium
GCCCACGGCGAATGTAGTGTAGACTCGGCCACTGCCTAGACTGATTCTAAAGGGCTTGCCGCCTTCTTACCCCTTCAGGTGACGAACTTGGGCTAGGGCTCGGGCTTGCACTGGTTCAGAAGCTCGTCCTGAATCTGCACGGCGAGATCAACGTGCACAGTGAACCCGGGGTTGGCTCGACCTTCACGATCCGCGTTCCAGTCCGCGTTCCCGGGCCCTCCACGGGTCCACAACTCGTTTACTCCAATACTGCGCGGCCAACAGCGGCTCGAGTCCTGGTTGTCGAGGATAACAAGATCGCCCAACAGGTGGTCAGCAGGATCCTGCTCAAGGCTGGCTACGAGGTGACATTCGCGGACAGCGGGCAAGAGGGCATCGACTGGGCGGCCCGCGGACTGTTCGACGTCATCCTCATGGACCTCCAGATGCCCGGCATAGACGGGCTCCAAGCCACCCGGGCCATTCGCCAGCTTCCCGGCGGCATGCGGACCCCGATCATCGCCCTCACCGCCAATTCGACCGACGAAGACCGCGAAGCTTGCCGGTCCGCCGGCATGCGGGGCTTCTTGGCCAAGCCGGTTCACAGGGACGAGTTGCTCGCCACAGTCCGCAGCCTGCTCGAAAACCCAACCAGGATCTAGCCCCGGGCGGCTTCCAAGCGGATCGCGGTGTCCAGCAGCATCTCCTCGCACCAAGGGTGTCCGACCAACTGAACGCCAACCGGCATCCCGCCGGGATCCTTGCCCCAGGGAATCGTCACCGCCGGGAGCCCAAGCAAATTCACCCACACCAGCGGCATCATCGCTTGGAATAAGCCGATGCTGCGCCCGCCCTCCACTTGAAACCTCCGCTCGCGGTGGCGGAACGCGGTGATTCCCGCCGCCGGGGCAATGACGATGCCGGGCATCGACTCGAGCACGGACGCCCGCATCTGATCGCGTACTCCGAGGCTCTCAACTACTTGCACACCAGTTGGATCCGGATGATTTTTCATGCGTTGGTAGAATTCCACTCCGGTCCAGTGGGCATCATCCTCCCGGCCCTCCAGAAACTTCCGCGTGAACGGAGTCGCAAGCTCAGTGAAGAAAAACGACCAGACGTTTGGGGCACGTTCGAGACCCTCTGGCATGTAGGACTCCACGGGAACTCCCAAGCGGGTGGCTGCGGCTGCCGCTGACCGCACCGCGTCGCGAATTGAAGGCTGGACTGGAACATCGTAAAAGCTCTCCATCACGCCGATTCGTTTCACCGCAGTCTCACCTCTCGCCCCCGGAACCGCAAACGGATCCGACGGATGGTATCCCTCGACCGCTTGAAATAGCAGCTTCAGGTCTGCGGCTGTGCGCGCCATCGGACCCACGACCCCCAGCAGTCCGCCCGGGTGCCGGATCAACGGATAGTGTCCGGTTGCAGGCACGCTTCCCGGGGTCGGCTTGAGCCCCGCGATCCCACAGCAGTGAGCAGGCCAGCGGATCGATCCTCCGCCATCGCTGCCAAGTCCACCCGCCGAGCAACCCGACGCGATGGCTGCCGCCTCGCCTCCACTCGATCCTCCGGCGGTGAACTCCGGATCGAGCGGATGATTGGTCCGGCCCGTGATGTGGTTGTCCGATTCGTAGTTGGCCAGGAACTCGGGACAGTTGGTCTTCCCGATCACAATCGCGCCCGCCGATCGCAGCCGCGCTACCGCAACCGCGTCAACTGTGGCCCGGTGGTCCAGCCGGAAGCGGGACCCGCAATAGGTTGGAAGTCCGGCGACATCAATGCTGTCTTTAATCGTGACGGGAGCGCCGAACAACGGGCGTCCCCGCGAACCCTCACGTTCCAACTGCCGCGCCTGCTCCATTGCCTCATCCGCCAACACCCGGACAAAGGCGTTGATCCGTGGCTGTTCGCGAGTGATCCGGTCCAGATGCTCCCGAACAACTTCGCCCGGTGAAACCTCCCCCGCCGAGGCCGCGCGTACGATCTCCCCAAGTGTCCGCATTGAAACCTGTAGAATAACACAAGTGGCCACCTGTACTTTTGAAGAGGCGCGGCGCCTTGTCATCGACACGGTCGCCCGGCTCCGTCCGAAACTGGACGCTGAGATGGTGAGCCTGGAAGCCGCGTCCGGCCGCATCCTCGCCAAGTCCGCCGTGGCCGACCGGGATATGCCGGCAGCAGCCCGGTCGATCCGCGATGGATTCGCAGTCCGGTCGGCGGATCTCCCTGGAACGCTTCGCATCACCGGTGAAGTTGCCGCCGGGGCGAGCTTCGCGGGAACGGTTAATCCAGGGGAGTGCGTCGAGATCATGACCGGAGCACCGCTGCCCGTGGGTGCCGATTCCGTCGTAATGGTCGAGGACACGGCCTCATCCGGCGGCACGATGACCTCAGACCGCGCGCCAAAGCCGGGCGAATTCGTCAATCCGCAGGGCGCCGAGGCGCGTCAGGGGATGGCGCTGATTCCCGCTGGCCGCCGGATCGGTTTTTCAGAAGTGGCGCTGCTCGCCGCGACCGGCACCGTTTCCGTACCTGTGTTCCGGCGCCCAGCGGTCGCGATCCTTTCGACCGGGAATGAAGTGGTGCCGGTGGAGGCTACGCCGCGGCCTCATGAAGTCCGCAACTCGAACGCATTCTGCCTCGCGGCTCAAGTTCAGAATGCCGGGGGCATTCCCCGGATCCTGCCGGTCGCATTCGATAACGTCGATGACACCCGGGAACTCATCCTGCGCGGCCTCGAGGCGGACCTGCTGCTCCTCTCGGGTGGCGTGTCCGCCGGAAAGTACGATTGCGTGGAACCCGTCCTCGCCGGGCTCGGGGCGGAGTTCTATTTCGACCGCGTGTTGATTCAACCCGGCCAGCCCTTGGTTTTCGGACGGGTCCAAGGAAAATTCTTCTTCGGTCTCCCCGGAAATCCGGCGTCGACGATGGTCACGTTCGAGCTGTTCGCCCGGGCGGCAGTCGAGATCCTGTCCGGAGCCGGAGAAAACCCGCTGCCAATGCCTGTCGCACGGCTCACCCACGATTTCTCGCACAAACCCGGCCTGACGCGTTTTCTCCCGGCCCGGATCTCGAGCGACGCGAGCGAAGTGACCGCCATCCGTTGGCAGGGCTCGTCCGACATTCCGTCCCTCGCGCGCGCGAACGCCTTCCTGGTGGTTGATCCAGAGCGCGAGTCATGGAAGGCAGGAGACTTGATCCGGGTGCTGATCCGATGAGCAAACTTTCGCATTACGATGACACTGGCTCCGCGCGCATGGTGGACGTGAGCGGGAAGGCGCCGGCCGTCCGTACCGCCAAGGCGCATGCCTTCGTCCGCATGGGTCCGGAGGTGATCGGCCAGCTTGCGGACAATCCGAAAGGGGACCCGCTCGAGGTCGCGCGGATCGCGGGCATCATGGCGGCCAAGCGGACCTCGGAGCTGATTCCGATGTGCCATCCACTGCCGCTCAGCCACGCCAGCGTGACGCTGAGCATTGAGCCTTCCGGGATCCGGATTGAAGCGAGCGCGACGACCGCCGCCGCTACAGGAGTTGAGATGGAAGCCATGACCGCCGCCGCGGTCGCCGCACTGACCGTGTACGACATGACCAAGGCGCTCGACAAGGGAATCGAGATCACCGACGTGTTCTTGATTGAAAAAACTGGCGGAAAGAGCGGGGACTACCACCGGTGAAGTGCGCCGTCCTCACAATCAGCGACACGTCTTACATGAAGATGCGCCGCGACGAGTCAGGTCCGGCGGTGAAGCGGCGGCTCGAAGCCGAGGGCTGGGAAGTGCCGTTACTTGAGGTCTTGCCAGACGAGCGTCTGATGATCGCTGCCCGGCTGCGGGAGCTGGCGGGATCCGGTGAGTGCAACGCCATTTTCACGACCGGCGGCACCGGGCCCGCTCTGCGCGACGTCACTCCGGAGGCCACCCACGATGTGATCGAGCGGGAGATGCCAGGATTCGGCGAACTCATGCGGCTCAAGGGGTCGCAGTTCACGCCGCTTGCTTACCTGTCGAGATCCACGGCAGGTTTGCTTGGTAAAGTGTTGATCGTCAACCTTCCCGGCTCCCCGAAGGGCGCCATCGAGTCGCTCGAGGCCGTAATAGTACTGGTACCACATGCCGTCAAATTGTTAAACGGCACTATTGCGCATTAGCCCTGTTTGGGGATATGCTCGGAGGAATGCTTGAAGCGTCTCGGATTTTGGTTGGGAAGCTGGCACCGGGCATGCCAGAGACACTGTCAGAGCGCTGGCTGTTCCTGCTGC
>VFZX01000543.1 GCA_016871015.1 Acidobacteriota bacterium
GGTATTGACAATCGCGCGGAGAAGGTGTAAGGTGAAGATCGAGCCGCACCCGCCCTTGATAAGTGTCAAGCAAGAATCCAGGCTAAAGTGTCAAGGATGTGTCCGGTCGCGCACGCCGATAAACGGAGTCTAACGTTCCACGCCATGCTTGCGCAGGTAGTCCTCTAGCGTGATCGATCGCTCGCGGCGACGCTCCCGGTAGACGCGGATATCATCGGCGTCGGCTTCCGGAGTGTCCCAGCGATCCCGCGCCGGATTCTGCCGCTTGACCCGCGCGGCCAGGGCGAGTTGTTCGGCCTTCTCTCGCGTCCTGGCTTTGACCACCGGTGTGCTCGCGTCGACGACGAGGCAGGCATAGCCGCTGGGTCGGGGAAAGTGATGAGGCGGAACGGCTGGCCGGTTCGCGCGTCGACCATCGCCTTGACGGGGTGCGAAGGATCGATCCGCGGATTGACGGACCGCTTGCCTACGGCCATGCCTTTATCTTCTCACGCCGCGAACCTCGATCGCGCCGAATTGGTCATTAGGTTGTGTCAGGTCCCGCAGTCGAGTTCGTTCGAGCCAGATCACCAGCCTACATCTTGTACCGGCCCAAGTCCTCGTCGTTCAGATTCTCCAACCACTGCCGCAGCTCATCCCGGTTCACCTTCTCCGGCAGGGCGCTCGCCATCTTCGAATTCTGAAGAACCGAATCATCCACAAAGATCGGACAATCGAGCCGCAGGGCAATCGCAAGCGCATCCGACGGACGCGAGTCGACGCTGATCAGGCTGCCGTTCCGCTCCACCCAGATCACTGCGTAGAACACGTCATCGCGCAGTTCGCTCACGACCACCTTCTGGACTCCGGCATCCAGTCCATGCAGGATCGTCCGGATAAGATCGTGCGTCATCGGACGCTGCGTGGCAACCTTTTCGATCTCGAGCGCAATCGCGTTCGCCTCATACACTCCCACCCAGATCGGAAGGATCGCGTTGCCGTTGACGTCTTTCAGGATCACGATGGGCATGTTGGTGCCTGGATCCATCATCAGGCCGCGAATTTTCATTTCGATTTCCATGGACTCCTCCTCCTGAACGGGCGGGATCAGTTTACCGCCTCACCGGCCAGCGAATTCGGGCCCGACCGGGTGACCAAGACGTCGAGGTATTGTCCGGGACCGAACTGCCTCCCAGCGGCGTCCGTAAAGTTGAGCGTGCGATTCTGCGACGTCCGGCCGATCCACTGCGCGGTCCCCGGATTGTAGCCCTCGACCATCACCTCTTCGCGCGAGCCGATCAACTCCGCGTTGCGCCGGATCTGGATCGAGCGCTGCGTCTCCTGCAGGATCGCAAGCCGCCGTCCCTTCTCGTTCTCATCCAGGGTTCCCTCAAGCCCCAGCGCGGCGGTGTTCGGCCGCGGCGAATATTTGAAACTGAACATCGAGTCGTATCCGACCTCGTGCACCAGCGCCATCGTCTGCTGAAAGTCCTGCTCGGTCTCGCCCGGAAAGCCGACGATGATATCGGTGCTCAGCGCAATCCGGCGCGGCGACCGCTTCATCCACTCGATCCGGCGCATGTAGTCGGCGTGCGTGTACAGGCGCTGCATCGCCGACAGGACCCGGTCCGACCCCGATTGCACTGGCAGATGCACATGGTTGCACAGCACCGGGTTCCCGTCGATGGCGTCGATGATCTCCTTGACGAAATCACGCGGATGCGAAGTCGTGAAGCGGACCCGCTTTAGTCCGTCAATCTCTCCCACGCGCCGCAACAGCGTGGCGAAATCCATTCCATCGGGTGACGGATCGCGGTAGCTGTTCACGTTCTGCCCCAGCAACTGGATCTCCGTGTAGCCCATCTGGGCCAGCTCGCGGGCCTCCTTGAAGATGCTCTCCGCGGTGCGGCTGCGCTCGGGTCCGCGGGTGAAAGGGACCACGCAATAGGCGCAGGACTTGTCGCATCCCTCGATGATCGTGATGTAGGCGCGGTGCGGATTGTCCCGCCGCGTGAGCGCCGTCTCGAACGTATCTTCGGTGTCGAGACTCAGCCCCGTCACGCGCCGCCCGCCGGACTCGATCTGAACCAGCAGCTCCGGCAGCTTGTTGTAGCTCGCCGATCCGCACACCAGGCTGACGTGCGGGGCGCGGTCGAAGATCCTCTCGCCCTCCTGCTGCGCCACGCAGCCGAGCACGCCGAACACCTTGCCCTTGCCCGATTCCTTCTTGAACTGTTGGAGCCGGCTGAACACTTTCTGTTCGGCTTTGTCCCGGATCGAGCACGTGTTGTAGAGAATCAGCTCCGCATCGGCGGGCTCAGCGGTCTGCGAGTATCCGCGCTCAAGCAGCGTGCCGATGACCTTTTCCGAGTCATGGACATTCATCTGGCAGCCGAACGTCTCGATGTAGAACGTTTTCATCGCTCTCTTCCATTATAGGGGCGCGGTATCATTTCCCGATGAGACTCACCGCTCTTTGCATTGCCGCCTCCGTGTGCTGGCCCCAGGAACTCAAGGAAATCGAAATCCGGAGCACGCGCGACGGCGCCGTCCAAAAGGCCATGTGGTGGGAACCCGGAAAAACGGAGCCGGTTCCGCTTCTGGTCGCGCTCCATAGCTGGAGCGGTGATTACAAGCAGAAGGACGCCGGGGAATACGTGCGCCGGTGCGCACAACGTGGCTGGGC
Source organism: Acidobacteriota bacterium (assembly GCA_016871015.1). GTDB lineage: Bacteria > Acidobacteriota > Terriglobia > Bryobacterales > Bryobacteraceae > SYLY01. The sequence continues at coordinate 2,666 of VFZX01000543.1, forward strand.
GATGGTCTTCCCGGATTTCCGCGGACCGAACCGCCGACCGGAAGCCGCCGGGTCCGATCTCGCGGTCGCCGATGTGATGGATGCTGTCGCCTGGGCGCGGCGGACCACCAGGATCGACGCGCGCCGCATCCTGCTCGCCGGCGGCTCGGGCGGCGGTTACATGTCGCTGCTGATGGCCGCGCGCCATCCGCGCACTTGGGCGGGCGTCTCGGCCTGGGTTCCGATCTCCGACCTCGCCGCCTGGCACCCCGAAACCAAGCAGCGCGGACTCAAGTACGCCGCCGAAATGGACGCGGTGTTCGGCGGTCCGCCAGACGGGACGCGGGTGGACGAGTACCGGCGCCGGTCGCCGCTGGCAACGCTCGCCCGCGCCAAGGGACGCCGCATCGACATCAATGCAGGGATCCACGACGGCCACACTGGATCGGTTCCAGTGAGCCACTCACTCCATGCGTTCAACGTGCTGGCCGAGGCCAACGGCCACGCAGGCAGCCTGCTCACCGGTGAGGAGATCGATTTCGCCACCGCGAACCGCAAGCTGCCTCCCTCCTGGACCGCGGCCCTGCCGGACTCCGCCTATCCGAAGGCCGTGCTCTTCCGGCGCGAGGCCGGACCGGTGCGGGTAACGCTGTTCGACGGCGGCCACGAAATCCTGTTCGATCCCCTGTTCGCCAATCTCGACCGGGCCCTATCAGCGAAACGTTGATCCCTTTTCACCGGATTCTCCGCGTTCCCACAGTGAGGAACATTGATGAAGTCCGGCTGTATTCGCGTTCTGCTGGTCGAGGCCCACGCCATGGTGCGCGAGGCCCTCGGAATACTGCTCGGCGAGAGCCCTTCGATCGAGGTGGTGGCTTTGGCGGTCCCTGGCGACGAGGCCGCGGAACTCGCCGGACGGCTCTCGCCGGACGTGGTGGTCACCGATGCCGGATCGCCGGAGGCCCTCGCCGGGATGATCCGTTCCTGTCCGCCGGCCCGGGTGCTGGTTCTTTCCGCCACGGAAGACAGCACCGCAGCGATCGCGGCGTTCCGGGCTGGAGCCAAAGGGTACGTCACCAAACACTCGTCCCTGCAAGCGCTCATCGAAGCGATTACATGCGTGGCCCGTGGCGGGAGCTTTGCATCACCACAGCTCATGCGCGCCCTGTTCGATTCCGGCAGTGCACCACCCACGCCCGGACTCACGCCGCGGGAACTTCAGGTGTTGCGGCTGCTGGCATCCGGCAAGTCCAGCAAAGAGGCCGCAGTCGCCCTAAACGTCCAGACTGAGACGCTGCGCACCTACCGGAAACAGATCATGCGCAAGATCCAGGTGAACAACGCCGCCGGACTCACGAGATTCGCGATGCAAGCGGGACTTCTTCCGGACAGTACTCCGCATCGGGCTCCAGTGGAAAGAGCGGACGCCGGCGGTTCCGGTACGGCAGCACGGCAGGATCGTCGGCGGTGGCTCCCGGCGTGTCCACCGTGAGGATGCTCGCGCACACAGGCTCATAGGCCGCCCGTGGCGCGACCACTCCCTTGACGATCAGCACGCGCTTCCCCTCCGGCTGGACACCAGCGCTCAGCA
>VFZX01000544.1 GCA_016871015.1 Acidobacteriota bacterium
CCCACCTCCACCCATGCCCCCACCGCCCATCTCGACGGTGATCTCCTTGGCCCACGGGGACTTCGATATCAATTTCTTGACATCGGCATCACTCCACTGGCCGGGTTCCTTCTCTTTCCACGGATCAGCGGCTGGCAGGTTGAGCGCGCAACTGAAAAGCGAGACAGCGGTTCGCCGGGTCATGATTGCACATCATACCCGATTTGTTATCGCTTCACTTGGTGATAAACGCGTCGACCGGCACCCCGAACCGCGCTGCCAGCCTGCGCGCCTGGTTCAGGTGGATGCGCCGCTTCCCCGAGAGCACCTCGGAGACGACGGACTGGCCGCCAAACATGGAAGCCAGATTGGACTGGCGCAGGCCGTGCTCTGCGATCAAGTACCGCAGCCGTTCCGCCGGAGAGAAGTGCTTCACTTTACGCTCGTTCACGCGCCGTTCGTAGTCCTCAACGAGATGGCCGAGGAGGCTCGCGAGTCTCATTTCCTCGGGTGACAGCTCCCGCTGCGGGATGGTGAGATGCATCAGTGCACGCGACAGCCGCTCCTGCTCCTCGTCTGTCTCAATCACGGCTGGAACGTACTTGGCCAGCAGCCGCCCGTAGACCTCTTCGTCGACCATCATGGACACAGGTCCTCCACATTCATCCGGTCATATTGATCGCGCGGCAGGAATGCCCGGAAGAAGAGCCTCTGCCACACCCAGTCCACGCAGCACAGCAGCCGGTAGTTGTTTCCAGCGATCTTGAAGACCACGGTATTGCCAACCTGGGCGGCTGAGGGGAACGTGCGCTGAAGCTCCTCCAGGCTGCCCGCGGACAGGTTTGTCACTACGTCGTGCCACCGCTCGGCCAGCGCCTTGCCACGATAATGCGCGCTTGCGGCGCGGATCACTTGGCGCCGGCTGATCACGACCATGACTCACCATAGCATTTCGCTATCGCCGCGGAACCAAGGCTCATCAGACACTCGCCCGCCACCGGCCGAACTGCGCCGCCATTCCCGCCGCCACGTTTGGCGACCGCTGCGCCAGGTCGGTGGATTCCCCCTCGTCGCGCGACAAGTCGTACAGTTGCCACGCCTGCCCCGGATCCGGCCGGACCAGCTTCCATTTCCCCTGCCGCATCGCCTGGTGTTTCTGGTATTCGAAGAACAGTGCTCGACGCCGCGCCCTCCCTCCCCGCAGCACTGGCGTGGGGTCGATCCCATCATACGGACGGTCCGCCGGAAGCCGTACGCCCGCCGCCGAAGCGAACAGCGGCAGCAAGTCGAACGCACTCATCATCTCCCCGCACACCCAGCCAGGCTTCACCACGCCCGGCCACCGGACCATGCCCGCAACCCGGATCCCGCCTTCCCAACACGTGGTCCCGCCATCGCGCAGCGGGTGGTTGGTCTGGACTTCGAGCCCACGGCCTGGAAGCATGAACGCGCCGTTGTCTGAGTACAGCACCACCAGTGTCCGGTTCGCGATTCCCAGCCGGTCCACTCGCGCAAGCACGCGTCCGATCGCCGCATCGAGCGCCGTCACCACGGCGCGATACCGCTTGCGCTGATCCGGCTCGCCGGGCGTCGACCCGTACGCCGCCAGGTACTCCGCCGGGACCTGCCATTCGTGCTTCTCGCCCGGCGCGACATCCAGCTTGTTCGGGTAATGCGGCGAGTTGAAGGGGAGGTAGAGGAACCAGGGCTGCGCCTTGCGCCGCTCCATGAACTCTTCCGCCGCGTTGGCGAACAAGTCGACCGAATATCCAGGCGTGTGGTCCGGCTCGATCCCGCGGTAGAGGTCATGGCTCCCGTTGTAGGTGTGGCTGAAGTAGTTCATGTTGCCGGAGCGGTGCCCGAAGAACTCATCAAAGCCGCGCTCAACTGGCCGGCTCCCCGGCGCGAATCCCAAGTTCCACTTCCCGAAGCAAGCCGTCGCATATCCGGCAGGTTTCAGATAGGACGGCAGGATCCGTTCCGCGTGTTGCAGTCCGGTCCCGGACATGTTCTCCTTGGCGTTCAACTGGTAGTTCAGCTTGTACCGGATCGGATGGCGGCCGGTGAGCAGACTCGCGCGCGACGCGGTACACGTTGGCGAACCGGTGTAGAATCCCGTGAGCCGCACGCCCTGCGACGCCAGCCTGTCCATGTGGGGTGACCGGATCTCCTTGTTGCCGTAACAGCCGAGGTCGCCGTATCCGAGATTATCCACGGTGATCAGCAGGATGTTCGGCCTTGCGCCGGACACCGCGGCCAGCGAAGAGGCAAGAAAGCTTCGGCGGGTCATCAGGCGTGATCCTACCACAGGGAGCGCAAGCCACCCACGAAAACCCCATCTGTGGGAGACTGAAGGCAAATGTACCCACCCATCCCTACCCGTGTACACCTTGCCCTGGGGGTTATGCTGGCTTCAGCCACCGCCTACGGCCAAACCTGCACGGCCCAGTCGGGGGGATCACCGTCCATGCGCGCCGATGGGGCCGCTGAACTGACCGCAGACACCGTAGTCACCTGCACAGGCGGCACTCCGACCGCCAATGGTGGCCAGATCCCGCTCTTCACGTTTTCACTGACCACCGCTGCCAACGTCGAGGTCACGTCGAGGCTTCTCAGCACCACGGTGAGCCCGCCCACCACAGAAGTGCTGGCGTTTCTTGATGAGCCGGGTCCCGCCAACCAGTTCCTGTGCACCACGACATCGGGAGTCTGTCCGGGATTCGGCAATGGCACGGGGACGAACTACTATGGCAACGGAGCACAGTCCGCCGGGAACCCGAACAACCGGAACGTGTTCCAGGGAGTGCTGCTCAGTGGCAACATCGTCCAGTTCACCATCCCATTCGATCCTCCGGGAACGGGCCAGCGTGTCATCCGGTTCGTGAACCTGCGGACTGGCTTAACGCGGCTGGGTATCCAGGTGGGCCAAACCGCCGACGTGAACGTGACGGTCGCCGCCCAGAATCAGAACAACGCGAACTTCCCGATCGTAAACCCGGTGGTGAAGGTGGGGACGGCACTGCACGGTGTCGAAGCCTCGCTCCGCAACGCCGCCAACAACTCCGCCATGCCCAACATCGCGATCGACACGGCAGCGGCGGGAAACCAGGTCCGTGTGGCAACCTTCCGGTTTACGGAAAGGTTTCCCACCGCGTTCAAACGCCGGACCACGGCATTTCCACTCGGCGTGAACTTCTCTCCGCCACCCCAAAGCCAGGACACGCTGGGCCAAGTCTACGCGACCGAGTCTGGTTTCCTGAAGACTTCGTTTCCCACGGTTGTGGGGCGCGGAAATCTCGGTCAAGCGGGGCTCGCATCTCAAGGTCTGCGAATCATGGCCAGGATCGACCAGATTCCTGTTGGCGCCACCATCTTTGTCCGGTCGACACCGGTCATCGCCGGGAATCCCAACGGGTTGGTGCGCCTGATCAATGCGAACACGGACGGTTCCGGCAACTTCTCCACTCGTGGCGCTGCGAATGCGCTCGTCGAAATCCAGCCCTCTGTTGGTGAGGCGCTGGCTGTTTGGGAGATCCTGAATGCCGACACGACAGTCATCGAAGAAATGGACATCGACGTTTATGCGAGCTGGCCGGCTGGTCTCAACTGGACGGTTCCGTCTCGCGTGTTCTTCAGTCTCGGGCCGCTCACGCCGGTCCTGAACGCCTCCGCGATTGATCCTACGCCGAGATTCGGCGCCATCATCGGAGGCGGAGGGGGAGGCGGTTGCACATTCATCGTCACCGGCTGGCAAAACGCGGTCCCATTGGAAGGCGGTACGATCGACATCGCAGTGGATACGCAGCCAGGGTGCGACTGGACCGCCGTCACCAACAGCCCACTACTGGTGGTGGAATCCTACTCGCCCGCCAACCACATCGGAAGCGGATCGGTGCGACTGCGGGCCCCGTTCAACCCCAGCGGCACGCGGGTCACGCCTGTGACCATCGCCAATACCACAAGCGTGAACGTGACCCAGCTCGGCGGACTTCCGGGAATCTCGCCACCTGTCATCGTGGCACCCGTACTGAACCAGATCGTGCAGGCTAAAGCCATCACACTTAGAGCATTTTCACGTATAATAAAGAAGCTCCACGCGAATCCGCCAACTGAGAATGGCTAGGAGCCTGTCCGAGAATTCCCGAACATCGTGGGAACGGATAGAACAAAACCAGTACATAATGTTTTATGCCCAAGGGGTACCGCGCCTACAACCCGGACCAGGATCTGCTACTGCCACCGAGCT
>VFZX01000545.1 GCA_016871015.1 Acidobacteriota bacterium
CAGCAATGGAATCGGGACCTGCCCATGCAGCACGATCGCGCGTTGCGCCGCGCGCGCCGCTTCCCGGAAGTGTTCGAGTTGCGACGCCTGATCGCCCTGTGCTGGCAACTGGACCTGGACCGCGTCAGCGCCCAATTCGCGCGCGTATTTCGCGTAATTCACCACTTGGCCCGTCCACCATGGACCCGTCGCGGCGATCGTCAGTCCGCGGCCGGCAACCGCCTCGACGAGCGCCCGCGTGAGTTGCTTGATCTCCTCATAGGAAAGACGGTCGTATTGATTGTTGCCGGATGTGAGCGTGAACGCCGAGCAGCCGGCACTGACGCCCGTATCGACGATGCGCTTGAACGATTCGAGATCGAGTGAGCGGTCCTCCTTGTAGACGGTGGGGACGGAACAGATCGCGCCCACGAGTCTGGCGCGAAACTGTGCCGGCGATGCCGGTTGGGCGTTCAAGGCCGCCGCGGCCGAAACCGTTAGAAAGGTCCTGCGTGTGGTCATCGCTTCGCATCATATTCATATCACTATCTGTAGTCAAACACCTCGCGTCCGGTTTGACGCGCGCTGCCAGCGTGAAGCTGGCCCGCCGCATCGATGCCCCTACTCGTTCTGATCTGCCGGTGTGAGGCGGCGAGCCTGGAAGCCGTAGGCGGTTGCGTTTCGCAAGTAGAGCTTCAACCGGACCGCCACGCTGCGCTCGACGGGGTTCCTCCACCGGGCGAGAAGTGCAGGGCCGTCCCTGGTGATCGCGATCGCATCCGCCCGCGCGAACCCGGGGATCACGCCGCCCGCCGCATCCCGCAGTTCCACCTCGATCGAGCCACCCGCTGCCTGCGCGTTGAGGAAGAACCCGTCGTTGAGAAGTTCTGTGTGGAGGAGGGGCGTGGTCAGCGTGCCTTCCCCGTCGGCTCGCCAGCCCGCGAACGCGCCGAGTTGCAGAAACGCCACGCCGATACCAGGCTTGCCTCCGGCGCCGTGACCGGATGTGTTGCCGCGATAGTAGATCGCCGACTGGCCCTGGACCATCATCTCGGAACCCACCGGATAGATCGATCCGCTGTCCCACTCACCCTTCGCGCCGAGCGACAGGAACGGCTCGCGGAAGCGATGCCAGTGAATGCCGTCGCGACTGAGGGCAAGCTGGCCGTACAGCCCATCCGTCCGCCAGTCGAAGGCAGCGGTCAGCATGACGTAGACATGCTCGGCGCCGCTGAGCTTGATCACCCCGGGCGTGTAGAGATCGAATCGCGGCGGGTCCTGGGCGTCGGGACAGTGGACGGTTACTGGTGAAGACCAGTGAAATCCGTCCGGACTCGTGGACCGCGCCAGGCACCGGCGATTCTCCTGGCGCGACCGAAGGTAACCCACGAACTGCCCGATCCGGTCATCCCACAGAAACATGTTCTGGCTATCGAAGCCGCCAGTGAGGCTCGTGAAGCGCGACCCGGTCCAATGAATTCCGTCCGGAGCATACGCCATCGCCACGCCGCGGCCGCGGAAGTCCCAAAGGTGGTACATCATTTTGTAGCGCCGGACAGGGTCGGGCTCGGCATAATCCTTGACGATCCAGTAGACCTTGGTGCGCTGACCTGACGGTCCGGTGAAGACGATGTTGTTATCGCGTGATCCGCCGATGTCGACGGCGCGCAGCGAAGGCTTTTCCCAGGCGAGGCCGTCTTTCGAGGTTGCGTACATGCAGCGGCCGCGTTCGGGACGCGCCGGGTCGCCGAGGATGCCGTTATTCTCGCGAGCTTCGTACCAGACTTTGTAGAGGCCCTCGTCGTGGTCGTGCAGGAAGCAGGAGTAGTCGATGTCGCCGAGCTCCCACGGGCGATCGGGAACGATGAGCGGTCCGCGCTCGTGCTTGCGCGGGCGATTCATCACGAGCCGGAGGTCTTGTTTGGATTCGATGAGACGGTCGTCGTGGAGGAAGAGCTGGGGCCGAGCGCCGACATCGACCTCGCGGCGCGTGTTGGCCAGGGAGACTCCGGAAAGGAGTAGTTTGGTGAAGGCGCGGCGCTCTACCATTGCAGCCGCACTCCAAGGTAGCCCTCGCGGAATGGAACTTCTTCCAGCGTTCCGCCGAACGCCGTGATGCGACCTACCGTGCCTGGTGCTGAGATGTTTGCGGCCGGCAGCGCATACTGGTTCGGGTGGTTGAAGATGTTGCGGAAGTTCGCGTTCAGCCGAAGCTGGAGGCGCTCATAGATCGTGACGGTCTTGAAGAGAGCGAGCCCAAGAGTCTGAGCGCCCGGCCCTTCCAGGATCCCGATGCCGGCATTACCGAGACGGCCCGACCCCGCCGGCGGAATCGTGAATGCCGTCGCGTCAAACCAGCGGTCAATGGTGCGTTCGCCCGCAGGCAGATTCCCGTCACGAATGCGATCCGGACGGCCGCCGGTGAGGCCTGTGTTCGAAGGATCGGAGCCGGCAAAAGACGGTGTGAACCAGAAGCCTGTGCGGGCGAAGGCGATCCCGCTCAAGGTCCATCCGCCGATGACGGAATTCACGGCGCGCGGCATGTCCCCGCCGACGATACGCCCCTTGCCGATCGGCAGGTCGTAGACGAAGCTGGCTACAAAGCGCTGGTTGGGCGTGTAGCTCTCACGGCCTCGTTCGCGGGCACGGTCGTAGGCATACTCGAGCGTATTTCCGAGAGCTGCGGTGTCGATGGAATCTGAAAGGTTGCGCGCCCACGTGTAGTGCGCGTTGAGTTGCAGCCCGCCGCTGAATCGGCGATTGAGCTCGATCTGCAGCGCGTTGTACGACTGAACGGCGCCACTCTCGATCCAGGTGATCGTGTTGTACTGCGGATAGGGCCGCCGGTTGGCATTGAAAGGAATCGTGCTCACCAGCGGTTGGTTGAAGTTGTAGCGAAACGGCAACTGACGCGCCTGATGGCCGATGTAGGAGATGCGCAGGCCGGTCTGCCACCACAGTTCGCGATCGATCGAGAGATTCCACTGCTGCGTGTAGCTATCCTGCAGACGCGTGTTCACACCGATGACGTTCTGCACACCAAGCGGCCGCGCGGCGGCGGATGGGAACGCTCTTGGCCATTGGTAGAGCACAACTCCGTTCGTGATCGTGTTGTCGTAGGTTTCGCTGCCAACGAAGGGACCGCCTACAAGTGAGCTGAATGCCTTTCGATTTTCGTTGTTGTAGAAGATGCCGAATCCGCCGCGAACAACAGTGCGGCTGCGGCTGCCCGCTCGGTAAGCGAAGCCGAAGCGCGGTGCGATGCTGTTGGAGTCCACTTTGATGAGCGTCGTGGAGGGATAACCCAGTTGCGACGCCGTGGCGACGCGGATGTTGGTGGGATAGAGCGGCGTCATGAATCGTCGAGTGGCCTCGGTGGGAATCGCTACCGAGCCGGTCGCCGGATCGAAGCTCGCCAGGCGATCGTCGCGCTCCCGATTCGGCTTGTGATACTCGTACCGGATACCGAGGTTCAGAGTCAGATTCGACGCGACCTTCCAATCATCCTGCGCGAACCATCCGTATTCGTAGTTGCGGCTGTTCGTGGCGGCGACCACATCGGCTCGCCCAGAGGTTCGGGGCAGGCCGAGCAGAAAGTCGGAGTAGGCGTAGTTGCTGGCAAACCCGGTAAATCCGAAATTGCCGAACACAGCACTGGGCGTGGTCGGGTAGTTGTTCTGACGAGTGTGCATGCCGTTGAAGCCGAACTTCATGGTGTGCTTGCTCCGCACCCAACTGACGATTTCGTGAAGGTCGAGGTTCAGCAGCCGCTCGAGACTCGTATCCTTGTTCGTAATTCCGGCGAAGCCAGTGATGGCGACCACAGGGAAACCCGTCACGCCGGCAGGCAGCGCGCCAGGGTAACCAGTCAGTCCCACCTGTTCCACGACCTCCTTGCCCAATCGCGTGGCATCGATCGGCCATCGCTTGCTCAACCCTCCGAACCGGAATTCGTTAACGAGATTCGGCGAAATGGTGTGGGTATCGGCGACGGTCCACGAGTTGTTGAACCGGATACGGCGGAACGTTCCGATGGCGGGGAGTTCGGCGGCGTTGCGCTTGAAGTTTGACACGATTCGAGAGAAACGAACATAGAACCGGTTTTTCTGGCTCAATTGATGATCCAGGCGACCGTTGATATTGTTCTCGATTCCATTGTTGACGCTGTAGGTGGCCCGGTAGTTGGCGGAGAGTTCGTCCGGACCGCCGGAATTCGGCGCCGGATAGAAGAGCC
>VFZX01000546.1 GCA_016871015.1 Acidobacteriota bacterium
CCGGATCACCGATGAAACGCTTCTCGATGTGACCGCGGGATGCTCGTCGCAACCCGCGGCAGCGCACGTGGAATCCTGCCCGGCTTGCCAGGCCCGCCTGGGCCCGCTTGTCGCCGAGGTGGCGGCGCTCGCGGAAGCGCTCGGCGCCCCGGCGCCGGACTGCGCTGTTCCACCGTTCGACGAGTTGTGGAGCGGGACGGAACTGGCTCGCGGCGGGCGCGGCCCGGCCCACGGCTACCTGACGGAATGCTTCGGAAGGGCAGGCGGCGAGTGGGCGCTCCTTTGGAGTGGCGGCCGCCGCTCGGAGGCCCTGAATCGAATCAACACGGCCGCCGCGGCCTTGGCGGGCGAACGGGCGGCCAGCGCGGTGGCCGGCAGGTAACCAGGCCATGGACCGTTCGAAACCTCCGGCGAATCTCGCCTTGGCGACGGCTGCCTTCGTCGCGGGCGGAGTGGCGATCCTCGGCCTCTGGGCGGTTACCGGCAACCAGGAGCTGGCGATCTTCTATTTCCGCTATCCCGGCGCGGCTTTCCTGATCCTGGCCGCCGTGGCCGAGTCCATCCTGTGCCACACGGTACACCGGTCATTCGATCCCGGCCAGCCGATGGGGCTCTGCTGGGGGCTCCTTTCCATGTCCGCCGCGTGTGGAGCGGTGGGCGCGGCGTGCCGCCACCTCCTGGCCTATCATCCTGAACTGACCGGTGCGGCGGCCGGGTCCGCCGTGCTCGCCGACTTCGGCAAAGACATGGCGGGGCCGGTGGCAATGGCGATCCGCGCCGCCGCCCTTCTGGTCGCCCTCCGGGTTCACCGCAAGTTGGGTTTCGGTCGCGGTTTCCGCCTGTCCGACTGGGCCATCCTGGCCGCGGTGGGTGGATACGCGGGATTCGAATTCGTCCGGCTGCCTGGGCTGGCCGCGTCGGCGCACGGCCCGGGTGCACAGTGGTACCTCGGCTGGGCGGTGTATCCGCTGATCGCCATATTGGCGGCGGAATCCGTGGCATTGCGGCGAAGCATCGCGCCTCTTCTTCCAGGACTGTTCGGACGCTGTTGGCTGTTCCAGATCGGCGGCATCTGCCTTACCGCCTTCGGAATGGCGATGGAAGCGGCGATCTCTCGCGAAATCATCGTATGGCCGTGGGACTCGCTCACGTGGCTGGTGTGGTACCCCGCCGCCGCCTGCTTCACGGCGGTGCCCCTCTATCACCGCTGGGCGGTCTCGAAGCTTGTTCGCACGGGTATCGAAGAGTCCGGCTCCTGGACTCGTTCCGGAGTGTGATCGGCGCCCGGCACGGAGGCTACGAGGGCATCTTGAGCAGCCACCGCACCGCGTTCTGTTGCAGCTTGATGTACTCCGGGTTCCACAGCACCGTCAGCAAGTGGCCGGGCGAAAGGTAGCAGATCCGCCCCTTGCCGTACTCATACGACCAGCCTCCCGCGGCAGTCGGACCCTGCTTCTGGTAGTCCAGTCCCTGCTCGTTCACCGTTTCCAGGAACACGTGCTTGCGGTCCTTGTCGTAATCCATGTAGTGCTGCTCGTCGGTGATGATGAAGTCGCGCACGCCCTTCGTAATGGGGTGGTCCGGATTCGTGACCTTGACCTTGAACGTCCGGATCGGCGGGTGTCCGGTGTAGGCCGCCCCAAGCACGTGGCGGAAGTCCGGGTCGGTGAGTCCGACGTGGGTGACGTTGTGCAGGAACAGAGCCGACCCTCCGCTCTCGACAAACTGGCGGACCGCCTTGCCCTGTCCGGGCTTCATCCAAAAGGCTGGCTTGGCGGAAGGCTTCGGTGTCGGCGGATCAAACGTGAGCGCGGGCTTGCCAGTCGCAACCCAGGCGGCGTTCGTGTTCTCGTCCGGATATCCGTCGGGCCAGATCATGCCGTCGCGCAGGATGACAAGCAGCTTGTAGCCACGCAGGGTCTCGGCGTTGAGGTTCGAGGTCTCATCGCAGAAGTCGAGCGTGACGCCAAGCTCGCGCGCGATGGTGCGGTTCAGCGCAGTGCGGATGTAGTCGGAGTTGTGATAGCGGTCGCCGATCAGGGCGAATCCGGTTGCCTTGGCTGCCGGGCGCGCGAGGGTGGCGCCGGCGAGAGCGGAGATGGCGGTGCGGCGTGTGAGGGACATGCTTGTCATTATCTCTTCGTGATGACGAAGTTGTCGACTTCCTTGCCGTCGGCGCCGATCTGCCGGATCGTCAGCTTGGCGTTATCGGCGTCCACCACCGTGAAGCTGTGGATCTTGGAGATGAACACCTGGGTGAACTCCTGCCAGGTATCCATGGCGTCCTGCTGCTCCGGATTGTAGAGCCGCGCGCCGCCCGCGCCGGTCACCAGGTAGATCACGCCGTTGGGGCGTCCGGGACCCTTCTCGAACTTGCGGTCGAGCGTCGCCTTCTTCGTGGCCGGATCGTACTTCATCGGATAGCTCCGCTGGTAGTTGTGGACATGGCCCGTAAAGACGACGTCGACGCCGTGGGCTTCGAAGATCGGCGCCAGCACGCGCATGTGCTGCTCGGCGAAGTGCGCCTTCGAGGAGTTGAACCCAGGCTGATGGAATCCAACGAAGCGCCAGGCAGCCTTGGACGCCGAGCGCAGATCCTTGATGATCCAGTCGGCAAGGGCGGGATCGGTCCAGTCAGCGTAACGGTTGCCGTCGATCACGGTCCAGTGCGCATTGCCGTAATCAAACGAAAAGTTCGCCATCCTCGGATAATGGCTGCCCGCCGCGTCGCGGAACGCCTTCACGTTCGCTTCCGAGCCTTGCGTCTTCGAGGTCAGCTTCCCGGGCTCGCCCAGCGGTCCGTTCAGTGGCTGTTTCCAATAGTAGTAATACGCCTGCCCGTCGGGATACTTGTCGAAATCGGTCTCCGCGATGTCGTGATTGCCGGGCGCGCCAGCGAACAGGACGCTTTTGAGCAGCGGCGCACCAGCCGCGGCCGAAGCCTCAGGCGCCGAGTAGACCGGGAAGTACCTTTCGCGGTACTCGGGGATCCGGCCGCGGCTGTACACCAGGTCGCCCGTGAGGAAGATGAAATCCGGCTTGGCCAGATGCGTCTGATAGGCGATCTGCTTCTGCTCCGGGCTGTTCTGTCCGCAGTCGCCAAAGACAACGAACCGGTGCGGCTGGCTGGCGCTCTTGCGCGCCTGCGAAGTGGCGGTGAACACGGGTGTGCCAGCGCTCAGCACCTGGTACTCGAACTCCGAGCCGGCGCGGAGTCCGGTGACCGGAGCGGACCAGACCCGGTGCGGCTCCACACCGCTGACCGCGATCCGGCGCGATTCCGCCTGAGCCGTCCCGCGCCACTTCTTCTTGCCCGCCGCGCGGACGCGCAGCTCGAACGGACCGCCAGTATCCGCCGTGTGCCAGAGATGGCGAGTCCGGAGATGGGGTCCGGTCCAAGTTGGATATAGGGTTCGACCAGGAATGGTCCGGCCGCCCAGGCGCAAGCCGCAAACAGGATTGCGAGAAAACGTTTCAGAATGTAAACCTCCCCGAGAGTTGGATCTCGCGCGGATTGAGGAAAGTCCCGGTAATGCGTCCGAACTGGTTGCTCGACACGGTGGTGTTCGGCGTGCCGAAATGCGTCTTGTTGAACGCGTTGTAGAATTCAGCCAGCACGCGGAAGCTCATCTTCTCGCGCACCAGGACCGTCTTTTGCGCCGTGATGTCCCACTTGTTGATGCCGGGCGCGCGGAGATCGGATGTCCGCGAAGAGAAGGCGCGGAGAGTGAACGGCTGCTGGATCGCGAACTGTGAAGGATCGAAGTACTGGTCGACGAGCCTGGGATTGTTCCCCGACACGCGCGGGCGCTCGGCGCCGCCAAACGCCAGCGCCGCGCCAGTCTGCGCCGTGTACACCCAGTTGGCTTGCCAATCGGACACCAGGCGGCGCAGGACCGGGTGGCTGGAATTGAGGAACTTGCGCCCCGGCCCGAACGGGAGATTGTAAAGTCCGTGGGCCACCAGGCGCGTCCCGCGGTCGGAATCCGAAATCACCCGCTCAGGCTTGGCGTCGTTGGGGTTGAGGTACGAGGTGGCCTCCAGCAGCTTCGACTGCGTGAATGCGACTCCAAAGTAGAGCCCGCTGGCCATCCGCTTGCTGATTTCGACTTGGGCCGAGTGGTACCAGCTTCGCCCGAACGGCAGGCTCGACTGCGTGATGCCAGTGTAGTGTGGAAACGGGCGCAGAAGCTGCAGCACGGTGGTTGTTGC
>VFZX01000547.1 GCA_016871015.1 Acidobacteriota bacterium
AGACGCCCGCTGCCGTCGAGGTACGATTCGGTCCGCTGGAGCGGCTCGAAGTTCATCTGCATCTGGGCGTTGAGCGCCCGCGGAATTACCTCGGCGTAGATTCCGTTTGCGACTTCAAGTCCAGCAGGTCCGCGCCGGACCAGCCCCATGTCGATCGTATACTGTGCGTCGTCGTCGTTGGCCAGCATCGCGCCGGTGGAATCGCTGCTCTGGACCATCGGTTCGATCACGCGGCGTACCCGCGGCTCTTTCAGCTTGTCCGCCAGTTGGTCCAGATGCGTGACACGCTTGAGGATCAAGTTTTCCTTGGCCTGATAGATCAGGTCGCGGGTAATCGGCTGTGCGCGGTCCGGCTCGATCTTGAAGCAGGCCTCGTTGGCCAGGGCGTTGACCAGCCACGGCTGGCCCTGAGTTCAATTCCCAGACGTACGAGTAGACATCCTCTTCGAACCGCTGTCCCGTTGCGGCGGTGTGCTGTTCGTACAGCCGCCGGATTTCGTTTGGCGAAAAATTCCCGATCGTCAGGGATGCCGCTTTGATGTTAAACGCGCCGCGGACATCACGGACTCCGCACAGGATGACCGACTCGGGAAACTCGTCCGGGCGCTGGTCGTATCCACTCCGGAGCTGCGGTAGCACCGAGACCAGCGAATCCCCCACAAGAGCGTCGATCTCATCCATGACCAAACAGATGGGAAGCGGACTCTGGGAACTCCAGTCTTGCAAGACTCCCGCAAGTGCCGCGTTGGGACCCTCGCTCGCCAGTACCCTCTTTCGCATGCGGTCTGGATGGTGGTCTTTCAGGTAGAGCTTGGCACGGCGGGCCAGCACTCCGAGAATCGCCTTCATCGCGGCCTCGACATCGTTCCGCGCCGTCTGCGCCGCTTCGACGTTGATGTACAGCGCTTTGTACCGCCCTCCCCGGTTCAGCTCATCCACAAGAGCGAGCATCGTTGAGGTCTTCCCGGTCTGCCGCGGTGCGTGCAGCACGAAGTACTTCCCCGCTTCGATCAACCCCAGCACCTCACCGAGGTTGATGCGCTCCAATGGCGGGATCAGATAATGCTCACCCGCCCGGACCGCGCCAGCCGTATTGAAATGCCGGACCACTATTCCATTGTACGAGCCGCGTCAGAAGAACAGCCGCATCACCACTTCAGTCTGGCGGCTGAGGTTCGCCTGCCCCAGGATCACCCCAAAATTCGCGACTCCCACCGATGTCCCCGGACTCGAAAACACCGGGTGATTCATCAGATTGAAGCTCGACGCGCGGAGGTTGAGCTTGACCCTCTCGGTAATCGCGAACTGCTTGGTCAGTGTCAGATTCCAGTTGTTCATTCCCGGATTCCGCAGCCAGCCCAGGCGCGGAGCCGTGTTCCCAAAGGTGAAATCGGCCGGCTGCGCGAACGCGCGCGTGTTGAAGTAGCGGCTCAGGCGGCTGGTGATGCTCCCCGAGATCCCCTCGTGCGGGTCGCCCACCACGCTGGACCGCTGGCCGCCGGCGCCAGAAAGGAACAGCGTATTCTGCGCGACGCCGACGGTGAGCGGGAATCCCGCCTGGTAGGTGTTGAACATCGACAATGTCCACTGGCCCAGCGCCAGATCCACAGGCTTCGATGCGCCGTTGAGCAGCTTCTTCCCTTTGCCTACCGGCAGGTCCCACGACGCCGTGATGGTAAGCCGCTGCGGCACATCGAACGCCGCTGGGCCTCGCTCGGCCCGGCGGTTGTAGAAATTCTGGATCGGCTCGAGATCGCTCATGTTCTTGGACCACGTGTAGGAGATGAGCGAACTCAACCCATGCCACAGCCGCTGCTCGAATTTGGCCTGCAGCGAGTGGTACAGCGAATTGCCGAACGTCGGCCGGTTGCGCGTGACATTCTGGAAATGCGGATACGGCCGCAGAAGCAACTGGCGCTGCAGCGTGCGTCCCGACAATCCGCCGATGTTGATGATCCCGAACAGTGGATTCGGCACGTTCTCCAGCAGTGTACGGCCTTGAGACAGCAGCGCCGGATCGTTCTGGTTCAGGTTCTCGGTGATGTTGTTGCCGATCGACTCCTCGCTCGTCAGCCGGATGCCGCGCGAGCCGACGTATCCCACCTGGAAAAGTGTCCGGGAGAGAATCTCCCGCTGGATATTGAAGTTCCAGGTGTGGATCAGCGGCGTCACGTCGTTTGGCTCGACGAACGACACTCCCTGCCCGACGAATGTCAGCAGGCCGTCCGAGTTCCCGATCGCTGGATTCAAACCCTGCGGGAATGGGTTGCTCAACCGGTCACGCGGCGTAATCCCATCGGTCGAGGCCACTTGATTCGTCGTCGTGGAGTAACCAGTCGACTCCACCGATCCCACGATCGGAATGTAGTGCAGCGCATACCCCGTGCGGACCACTGTCTTCGGCGCCACGGTGAACGCAATCCCGATGCGCGGCGCGAAATTGTTGCGGTCGGGATCCACGATGCCCCGTGGCTGCCCGCCGGTCCCGGCGTACAGGAGTCCGCCCCGCAGGTTGAGCCCAGGCACTCGCAGTGGATTCTGTGCATTCCGGTCAAACCCGCGCGTCGCCCGGTTGTAGCGTTCGGTCCGCGGAGTCTCATATTCGTAGCGCAGCCCCAGGTTCAGCGTCAGCCGCTTGCTGATCCGGTAGTCGTCTTGAATGAACGCCGCCCAGTACTTGTTGATGATCGATACCGCCGGAACGGTGTCGACGACACCCGATCCCAGGCCGAGAATCAACGACGTCATCGAGAAGCCCGTGGTCGCCAGCGGCGTGTCGGCGCGCGGACCGTTCGACCAGGCGTTGTTAAAGCCGAATTGGCCGCTTGGACGTCCGAGGTTCAGGAAATTGCCGTACAGCAGCCGGAAGTCCGCGCCGTACTTCATCACGTGCTTGCCGCGCTGAGTGGAAAGGCTCGGCTGCAGGGTCCATGTGTATCCCGGCTGGAACTGGAACGGACTATTCGAGAGCTGCTGGAATCCGGCCACGCTGAAGATCGGGAACGACTGGTGCTGCAACAGCCGCGCGAAACCTGGCGCGAACCCCAGGCTCGCCACGTCAAATCCGCTCGAGAACGGACGACGGTCCTCTTTGCCCCACGCGTAACCCAGGCGGAGGTCGAACGTGGTCCTGGGGCTGATCAGCACGGTGTTGCCCCAGCCGAACCCCTGGTGTGGACGCTTGACGATGTCGCGGCCCGGAGTCGCGATCCCGTCGAACTCATGGGGGAAGATGAGCAGCGCGGTTCCGTAGTTGACGCGGAAGAACGTGGTCCACTTCTCGGAGAAGTGATGATCGGCCTTGGCCACAAAGGTGTTGTAGTTCCTCGGCCACTTGGCCGAGAAGGAGAAGTTCTGCACCCAGGGCGCCGCCGGATTCGTAGGCGCGCGGTTGGGCTGCGGATAGAAGTCCATCACGCGCCGCCCCACCGGATCCTGGCGGTTGGTGGGAACAATCTGCCCAGGGAACGGCGTTCGCATCGGGGCGCCATTCACCATGGCGAGCGAGAACGGATCGTAAATGATGTTCGGTACTTCAGAGAAGTCCCCGGTTCTCATTTTGGCCGTCGGAACCGAATTCGTCGGACTCACGCCGTTACCCTCGCGGGCGCCTTCGTAGCTGGCAAACCAGAACGTGCGGTTCCGGCCGTCAATCAACTTGGGGATGTACACCGGACCGCCGGTCTCAACCCCAAAGGTATTGGCCGAGAACGCCGGCAGGGCACGCCCCGCGCCACGGTTGAAGAACAGATTCGCGTCGAGCTTCGAATTCCGCAGGAAGTTGTACATCGATCCGCGGAACTTGTTCGTCCCCGACTTGATCACGATGTTGGTCACCGATCCTCCGGAGCGGCCATACTCGGCCGGCACCGAGCCCACTTCGAGCTTGAACTCACCAATCGCATCCACCGCCGGAACCCACTGCGAGATGTTCACGCCGCGGTTGACGTTGATCGTGTTCGCCGTGCCGTCCACGAATACGTCGGTGGCGGCCACAGGAGCGCCGTTGGCCGAGAACAGCACATTGGTGATCGTGTCGTTCGGCCGCGTGTCCTCGCCGTAACGGTTGTTCACCACGCCCGGCGTCAGTGTGAACATGAACAGTGAGCTTCGGCCCTTGAGCGGAAGGTTGTCGCGAATCTCCTGCCGCAACGCCGTGCCCAAGGCAGTC
>VFZX01000548.1 GCA_016871015.1 Acidobacteriota bacterium
ACGGCCACGGAATCGGCGCCCAAATGCTTCACCGAGATCCGCGGCAAGCGGATCCTCGACTGGATCCTGGCGGCGCTGAAGGGCGGCGGCGTCACCGAGGTCTGCTTCATCGGCGGCTATTATCTCGACGCCATCCGGCGCGACTATCCCGACTTCATCTTCCGTCACAACGCGCAGTGGGACAACAACAACATCCTGGTGTCGCTCATGCACGCCGAGGATCTGATGGACCGCCCGTAGGGTCAAAGAACTGAAACGGCGGAAGAACCCAATGGGTTGCCAGTGTGTATTCGTGGATTCGAGAGGTACATGGCGGACGTCCCGAACGGTCTAACAAGTGGCTTCCGAAGCTGCGCCCGGACATGGGTGATCGACTGGTTCCCGGCCGCATTGGTTTTTTGACCTTACGGGCTGCGGCCAAGGCGCAGAAGAACCCGGTCGCGCCCGCGGAGATCCTCGCGGCATCGCAGCTGCCGGCGACCCGGGCGGAGCCCGGCAGCCCGGCGCTCGCCAGGTGCAACCTGGATCGGGAACTACTGCGCGGCGATCAGCCTGCCATCCGGGCTCTCCCAGGTCGTCCAATAGCCTTCCTGGTAAGGGAAGCGCCGTTCGATGTCGGGAAGCGGCTCAAGCCCCAGGCCGGGTCGCCCAGAGACCGTGACGAATCCGTCAGCGAAGGGAATTTCCTGGTCGACCAGGGCGGTCACGAGCTCGTTGTCGTACATGCCCCGCCAGCGCGCGCATGCGTAAGTCGGGTACTCGAAGAGAGCCGGATTCTCCACCGTCAACATGATGTGGGCGCTCGCCGCCTGGCTGACCATGTCGGAGAAGCTGTGCGCCGCGTATTCAAGGCCGGCGGCATTGGCGTGGCGTGCCACCTCGAGGCACTTGGTGATTCCGCCGGCCAGACGAACATCCACGATCACGGTGTCGCACGCCTTGTTGTCGATGAGGCGGATATGGTCGTCGGGCGTCTGCTCGTTCTCTCCGGTGCTGACGCGGTTCTCCATCAACGCCGTGAGCTCGACATATGAAGCCATGTCGCGGTAGTCGAGCGGATCTTCCAACCAATGGATGGACAGCCCGTCCATGCTCTTTGCAAGGTCGAAGATCACGCTGCGCGTATAGATGTCGGGCGCAGCTCGCCACCATGTGTGCGAGTCGACCAGCAGCGCCAGGTCCGGCTCGGCGGACCTGACCGCCTCGACAGCAGCCATGTCGGCCGCAGGACTGACACCCGGCCGCATCTTGTAGGCCGTGAAGCCCGCTCCGGCCATTTCCCGCGCCTCGGCGACGTATCCGTCCGCCGGCATGTACATCCCGGCGCTCGCGTAGGCGCGCACGCTCTGCCGTCGCCGGCCGATGAGATCGCAGATCGGCCGATTAGCGACCTTGCCGGCGATGTCCCATAGGGCGATGTCGACGCCGCCGAAGCACTGGGTCAATGCCGCCCCCTTGAGTCCGCTCTCCGCCGCCATCTTCGTCCAGATGTGGTCGCGGTCGAGCGGCGACTCTCCCTGTAGGACCGCACTGACTTTTCGGTTGATGAGTGCGGCAAAGTCGGACGGTTTCCAGTTCCGGTTCCCCATTTCGCCGGGGTCTCCTGACCCCCACCCGGTGATGCCTTCGTCCGTGTTGACCTCGATGAGCATGGCGTGGCGTCGATGCACGGTCCGCTTGCCCAGAACGAACTGCATCACGAACGGACGCCTCAGTTGATAGGTCAACAGGTGCGCCTTCACCTTGCTGATTCGCATGTCACTCTCCTGATGCCGCGTGATTGACGAAAAGACGCCAGCGACGGGCTCACGGTCCTCGGTCCAGGAACCCCTGCAGCCGGTAGCCGATCCCGTTCCGGAGGTAGACGCGGGCCAGGCGCCGGCTGAGGCCCGTGCACAACGTGCCGGCGCTGAGGCCGGTCTGCGCCATGACCTCGTGGATCGTAATCTCGTCGGAATCCTGGCTTCCGAGGAGCGTCGCGACATCGCCGATCACTGTGTCAGGCAATTCGGTCACATCGACCATGGCCTGATCCGAGGCGATGCTCAGAACGCGCGCACGGCGCCCTTTCACCAGGACGGTCCGGGAGTTACCATGGAGGAATCGTCCGACATCGGCGAAGCCGACCGGGATGATCGCCAACGTCGTATCCTTGGCGGCATGAAGGGATCGGTCGAAACCGATCGTGTCTCCTCTCGGAACGCGGTTGAGGAAGACGACCTCGCAGCGGATCTTCAACGCCGGCCGGAGCTCGAGTTGCGAGGCCAGCCCGGGATTCCAGGGCGTGAACCCGAACAGGAGACGGCCCACGCGAACCATGTCGAGCTTCATCTCGTGGTCGGCCGACAGGGGAACGCTGTTTGAAAAATGCACGATCGGCGGGCGCAGGCCGGCTTGCGCAAGCTGCGCAACGAGATCCGTGAACACTCGGAACTGCTCCGCGGCGAACGACGTGAGCTTGTGGTCGTCCGCAAGGATCGAGAACATTCCCTCCACCGTGATGCGCGGCAGGCCTTGCAGCCGATGCAAGAACGCCGGGACCTCCCCGGGAGGCAGCCCGATCCTGTGGACTCCGGTGTCCACCTTAACGTGGGCGCGGGCTTGGCGGCCGCGGCTCCGGGCGGCGGCGTCGAGAGCATCGGCCAACGCCGGCGTGCACAAGGCGACCGCCAGGTCGAAATCCACGACCACCTCGGCGAGCCGCGGCACGATGGTCCCGAGGACCGTGATCGGCGCCTGGATGCCGGCCCGACGCAATGCGATCCCTTCCTCCGGCACGGCCACGCCGAGATGTCTTGCGCCACCCGCCAGCGCCGCCCGCGCCGTTTCCACGATTCCGTGTCCGAAGCCGTCGGCCTTGACCACAGCCATGACCGGGGCCGGCGCGGCCAGGCGACATGCCCGTTCGGTGTTGTGCACGATCGCGGTCGTTTCCACCTCGCACCACGCCGGGCGCGGCGGATAGACGAGCCAGTCGTTCGAGATCATCTCTGCCCCGCTTCCGCGAACGCCAGCTCGTTCGTGACCTCGAACTCCAGCGTCTGTCCGGCGATAAAGCGCAATAGGTTCCGTTCGACGAGGCCGGCGACCTTTTCCGCCCAGTTCGGCGTGTTCCCGGCGACGTGGGGGGTAACGATGACGTTGTCGCAGGACCACAGCGGATGGTCTCTCGGCAAGGGCTCGGGCTCCGTCACGTCGAGCCCCGCCCCGCCGAGATGACCCCGGCGGAGCGCTTGCGTGAGGGCGTCCGTGTCGACGACGCTTCCCCGGCCGACATTGATGATCACGGCGCCGCGTGGCAGGAGATCGATTTCGGCTCGACCGATCATCCGCCGTGTCTCTGCACCGCCGGGTAAGGTGATAGCCAGTATGTCCGTGAGCGGAAGGAGACGTCGGAGATCAACCGGCCCAAAGACGGGAGTCTCCTCGATGGGACCCGGCCTGCGGCGGATGCCTCGCACGGTCATGCCGAGTGCGGCCGCGCGGCGGGCGAGAGTGGAGCCGATCTCGCCCATCCCCAGGACGAGCAGCCTTCTGCCTTCCACGGTGCCGATACGGGCGAGCGCCTCATCGAAGTTCCAATGCCGTTGTGCCCGCTCGCGCTCCGCGGCCGGGAGGTGCCTGGCCAGAGCGAGCATCATCGCAAGCGCGTGTTCCGCCACGGGGACGTTCCACATTCCGCCGCCGCGACTGACGCGGATGTTCCGCGGCAGCTTGATCGATGCCAAGCCATCGAATCCGGCGCTGCAAACTTGGATCCATCGCAAGCGCGGCGAGCTCAGCGCAGCATGCACCAAACCGGGCGTGAGCAGCCGCCCCTGGGAGATCAGCGCGTCGCACAGCGGCATGAGCCGGCACTGTTCGGCTAGGTCGGACTCAAACGTGAACTCGACCCCGGGAAAGCGTGCCTTGAGCTGCCGCAGCGCGCCTTCCTCAGGATAGTTGATGAGGGTGCGGGTCATTCCGCTTGCTCGGCGTCGGCCTTGCCTTCGAACTTGTAGATCTTCCGCGCCGTCGCAGCAGAGATTATGCCTGCCTTGAGGTCCGATGCGACCTTGTCGCGCGGCCGTTCCGCAGGCGGGCCGTAACCGCCGCCGCCGCCGGTGATGAACTGGACCCTGTCCCCGTGCCGCAGCTCGTAGGAGCTTTTCGAGGGCAGCGCGAT
>VFZX01000549.1 GCA_016871015.1 Acidobacteriota bacterium
GGTGGCGGGCCGCGGCGGATACGACTCCGTGAGAAGCGCTGGCTGTCCGGTACTCAGTGTGTGACCGGCAAGTACCATCAGGCGGCACGCGACTTCGTATCCGCCTTCGATGGCGACGCCGGGGCGCTTTCCCGCCTGAATCAATACTACGAACGGCAGTTCACCTTCGACGACCTGAAGGCCGAAGTCTGGCGCCGTGTCTATGCGTTCCGGCAGCGGGCGTCCCGGGAGTTCACGAACTACCTCAAACTCGAGGAGGCTCAAATTGTCCTCGCGCAGGACGCCGGGTTCAGCAGTTGGACCGCGCTCCTCGAAGCGGCGGAGAACGCCTCAAATCCGGCCCGTCTCCGCCCCGTTCTGAGCACCCATGCGAAATTCCTGCCCGTGTTGCCTGATTCGTTGACAGCCCCAGCGACCGGGTCCTATACTTGAGTTTCACCGTATGGGTGTTGGAGGACTCGTTTTCCAACCAGGACGCGCTGGACTCCGCTATGGATGGCATTGATGTGGTTCTCACTTGGCTGCCAACGCCGACGTGCGCCATGACCCTGCTTGTCCGAGGCAGGATCTCGAACATGACACAATTGGCACCGCCAACGTGCTCGAAGCTATGCGCAAACGCAAGATCTGCTTCTCCTCGACCCCTTCGGTCTACGGCGAATCGACCGTGATTCCGACTCCCGAAGACGCGCCCTTTCCCGTCCAAACCTCGCTCTATGGCGCATCGAAGCTAGCCGCCGAAGGAATGACCGCGGCATATTGCGAGGCCTATCCGATACGCTCGTGGATCTTCCGGTTCGTCTCGATCCTGGACGAGCAGTACACGCACGGACACGTATCCGACCTTTACAAGCAGCTTCTGCGGGATCCCTCGTTGTTGCGCGTGCTCGGCAATGGAGGGCAGCGGAAGTCGTACCTGTACGTTCAAGATTGCCTCGACGCGAGGCTGCTGGCATTGGACAAAGCGTCTGGCAAGATCAACGTCCTGAACCTCGGAACGGACGAGTATTGCACCGTCAACGACTCTATTGGTTGGATCACGGCGCATCTTTGCCTCTCTCCACGAATGGAGTACGGCGGCGGGGATCGCGGCTGGGTCGGAGACAACCCATTCATCCTTCTCGATTGCTCACGGATCCGGGCTCTCGGTTGGCGGCCGGATTCTAGGCGAGGCCGACCACTTCGTCGATCTGCTGCTGCATTCGGCCGGCAGCGCTCCAATCGAGGTCGAGGCAAGCGCGTGGCCCGATTCCGGCCGGTACCGGGGCGACAACGTGGTTGCTCAAATCCGGTTCCGAAGTGGCGCCTTGGCGACTCTCCATTACCTTGCCAACGGAGACCGCTAGATAATCAAGGAAGAGCCTACGGTGTTCGGAGGAGGAGAGGTGGCGGCGATCGAGGACTTCCGTTCCGTCCGGCTCGCCCGGGGAGGAAAGCAACGCGCGGCGGGAAGCCGTTGGGCGTCCCCGGACAAGGGTCATCGCGGCGAGATCGTCGCCTTCATCGGTGCCATCCACTGCGGCTTGCCATGTCCGATCCCGTTTCAGGAGTCCGTACTCAGCACGAGCGTGACCATGGATATCCTCGAGTCCATTCGTACTCGCCGATCCGTGATGATCAGCACTTCAGGCTAGGCTGAAGATGCTCGAGGAGCTGCTCCGAATCCTGCGCGATCCCGCGTGCGTCCGTCAACTCGCCTCGACACCCGATTCATGGAGCCGAGTCAAGCAAACCGCTCAACATCATCGCTTCAGCGGATTGCTCGCCTACCGGTGCGCCAAGTTTGCACCCCTCGGAGACGGTGCCTGGTGTCTCCGAACCGTGGCCGCGCACGCAGCAGCGCACACCACGCGGTTGCGCGCGCTGAAGGCCGTCACCGGCGTGCTTGACAAGCACGGGATCCGGTACGTTTCGCTGAAAGGGCCGGTGCTGGCGGAGCGATATTGGACGCACCCGTTCCTGAAAGTATCGGTGGACTTGGACCTGCTGATCGATCCCTCCAACCTTTGGCGGGCATGCGACGCGCTGGTGGCGGCCGGATTCAGCTTCGACAGGAACGAGTACCAACCGTGGTGGTTCCATTCCCGGGAGTTGCACCATGTCCGCCTCATGCCCGTCGCTGGCGTTCAACCATGCGTCGTGGAACTCCATTACCGGCTTCCCTGGCAACTTTCGATTACGGGCTCCGAGATGCTCGATCGTTCGATAGGCTGGACGGCCCAGGATGGAGCGCGCTTTTCCGTCGCCAGTCCGGCCGACGAGGCGCTCAACCTGGTGGTGCACGCGGTACGGCACGAATTCGCGCGATTGGGATGGTTGTACGACACGTGGATCGTGCTGCGGAAGCTCGATGACAGCGATCGCGATCGCGTGGTGTCTCAGGCGCGCACGTCCGGGCAGATGCGGCGGCTCATGGAAGCCAATAGCGCATGCGTGAGGTATTTCGGCGAGCCATTGATTCCGGAATTACGGGCTGTTCGCGGTTCCCAGATCGTTGCGGCACTCCCGGTGCGACGGCATCGTCTGATTGATCGGCTACATAGCTTTCCGAGACAATGCCGTTGGGCCGGCTCTTGGCGCAACCTGGCTCAAGTCGTGATAACTTTCATCGCCCTCCCGGTCTTGCGGCGGTTGATCACCGCTTTCCGGTCGTTTTCGGCTGGATCCAGCCGAGCCAAGGGGTAGCCGGGTGCTCGGTGGCTCTCCTTTACAAAACGAACCCGCCAGGAATTGGGGGATGACCACTTGGCTGTGCTACTTCAGCACGGTCAATCTCGATCCCAGCGTCCCGCCATTCTGCCGGATGCCGGTGTAGCCGCGGCGGGTGGAGTGCGCCAGCGCGATCCGCAAGAAGTGAAGAAGGTGGCGCGGCACATCCAGCAGTTCATTCCCCGGATCAACATCATTGATGCCCTGAATCGTACCCAATATCTCTTCCTTGGACGGCGCGTTCGGCGACACATGCTTCGAGGGGCGCGTTTCCACTCACTGCCGCCACGGTCTTGATCAGAAACTCGATGAAGTACACCAGCGGGCCGTTCAGCGTCACCCCTCCGTCTTCGTTCCACTTCACTTCCACGCTCCCGCCCGCCGTCTCAACCCGGTGCGGCTCCGGATATCGCTCCTCCCGCTTTTCCACCTCACCCGTTGGGTGAACCTGCTTCGGATCCAATACCTCAACTGCCTGATTTAGGATGAACGGCGGAGATGGGCTTTCTGGAACGGCCCAAACGGCAAGACTGCCGTTTTTCCGCCTTCGCTACTCGTTCGGGTATTGGTTGCGAATCGAGTGGGTCACTCGCTTCTGCTGGTTGGACCCCGCATTGCGATGGATATGTTTTGATGAAGCGATGTACCGGGTGCAGGAATCCGCCTCGCATCGAACGTTCGCGGCTTGCCGCTTACGTAGTTTCTGTGACAAATCCCATCCGCGTCCGATGGTAACAAAATCAACAACTTCCGGACCCCCGCCATCGCCGCCCAAACCCGTTCTCCTAAAATCAAAATATTTTTCATTGCCCCCAACCCATTCATCCTAAATCACTTCCACCCACCTCACCCCACGCCGACCACCCTTTCCACCCCTCCACCCCCTTGACACTCGTGTATCGTCAAACCGTTGGCGGGCTACAGCCCCCTCCTGGACCTACACAATGTCATCTTCTTCAACAGTTTCCGCTGCCGCAACCGGATCGGCCATCATCTCACCGGACCCCACCCCAGGCCGCCAGCCCGCCGGCTCCATCTGCACCCACCCGGACCGCGAAGCCATCGGCCTCGCCCTCCTCACCACTCCCGTCCGCGAGATCGCCGCGCAGCATGGCATCTCCAAATCCGCCCTCCAGCGCCTCCGCACCACCCACCTCGCCGCGCCCCGTCCGGCGTTGGCCGCAAGCTATAATTGGCGGGGGGGGGTTATGGGGGGGCAGGGCGTGTCTGGCGAGAGTATGCGCGCGCGTTTTGTGGAATTTGATGCCAGCGATCGGCGGCGCCGCGCCACAAGTGGAGCCGGAGAAACAATCCACTTCTTCCGCGAGACCTCCCACTGCGCAAGAAGGCAGCGTTGAGGCACGGCAGACCTCTATCGTGTCAAGGTGGCGCTCTTGCTTGTCCGGGCCGAGGCTCGCTCCGCTCCTCGAGGTGT
>VFZX01000550.1 GCA_016871015.1 Acidobacteriota bacterium
CGGGCGCCAACGTGACCATCACGGTTGATTTGATTACACCGGTGGCGATGACCAAGGGGCTGCGCTTCGCGATCCGCGAAGGCGGCCGTACGGTCGGCGCGGGCACCGTGAGTGAGGTATTGGGCTAATGCCACGCGAAATCATCACGCTGCAATGCACCGATTGCAAGCGGCGGAACTACTCGACCACGAAGAACAAAAAGACGATGACCGGGCGGCTGGAGATGAAGAAGTTCTGCGCCTTCTGCCGCAAGCACATCGGGCACCGCGAGGTGAAGTAAACTGGAATCAGGTTTACAGGGGCATAGGCTAACGGTAAACCAGCGGTCTCCAAAACCGCCTTTGGGGGTTCGAATCCCTCTGCCCCTGCCACTCCCCTCCTGATCCCCGAAAGGCAACCACCGTGGCAGAAACCACCGCCGGAAATATCGAGTCCTCTCCGAACAGTCCGCTGTCCAACATCTCGTCGTGGCCCCAGCGCGCCAAGCAGTACTTCGAGGAACTGAAGTCGGAAATGCGCAAGGTCAGTTGGCCCACCTGGACCCAGGTGAAGGCCTCGACCGCAGTCGTCATCGCCACGGTGTTCATCTTCGCGTTCTATTTCTCCCTTGTGGACATCATCTTCGGGCGCTTGATCAAGAGGCTGTTCGACGCGTTCGCCAAATAACGCAATCCAAGAACGGGGACACCATGCAGGACGAAATTTTGGATCAGCAGGATCACTCGGACGCCGCAACCGCGGTGGCGGAGGCCCCTGCCCCGCTACCGATGAATTGGTACATCGTCCACACCTACTCAGGGTTTGAGCAGAAGGTGAAGGACTCCCTCCGCAGCCGGGCCGATGCGTTCGGATTCGGCCAGCGGATCGGCGAAATCCTGATTCCGACCGAGGAAGTGGTTGAGATGAGGGCGGGTAAGAAGGTGAACAGCAAGCGTTTGCTGTACCCGGGCTACGTTCTCATCCAAATGGAAATGGACGAGACGCTGTGGCACGCCGTCAAGGACACGCCACGCGTCACGGGATTTGTGGGCGGCGGCACCAAGCCGGTCCCGTTGACGGCCGACGAGGTGAATTCGATCCTCTACCGTCAGGAGAGCTCGGCCGAGCGGCCCCGTCCCAAGATGTCGTTCGAAAAAGGCGAGATGGTCAAGATCACGGATGGGCCATTCTCGAACTTCCAGGGCAAAGTCGACGAAGTCAACCCGGACAAGGACACCCTGCGCGTGCTCGTCACCATTTTCGGCCGCGCGACCCCGGTGGAACTCGACTTCCTGCAAGTGGAAAAGATCTCAACGTAAAGCGAGACCGTCATGGCAAAGAAAGTAAATGCTGTCGTAAAGCTCCAGATTCCGGCCGGAAAGGCCACTCCCGCACCGCCCGTTGGCACCGCGCTTGGACCCCAGGGCGTCAACATCATGGAGTTCTGCAAGAGCTTCAACGCCAAGACTTCGGGCAAGGACAATGAGGGCCTCATCATCCCGGTGGTGATCACGGTCTACAGCGACCGCACCTTTACGTTCATTACCAAGACGCCACCGGTGGCGATTCTGGTCAAGCGCGCGGTGAACCTGGCCAAGGGTTCGGCTGAGCCAAACCGGAACAAGGTCGGCAAGATCACAATGAAGCAGATCGAGGACATCGCCAAGCTCAAGATGCCCGATCTGAATTCGTTTGACCTCGACGGCGCGGTAAACCAGGTCGTCGGCGCCTGCCGGTCGATGGGCGTCGACGTTCAGAAGTAGGGTGCCGGTGCTGCCGGCCGACTGATGCCGTTCGTCAAGGTAGCAGCGCTCGTGGATGTTCCCGCCGGATCGATGATGGAGGTCCATCACGGCGAGGCGCGCATCGCGGTGTGCAACATCGAAGGACAGCTCCACGCGATCGATGGCGTGTGTCCACACCGGCAGGGTCCGTTGGCGCATGGGGCTCTGCACGGCACGATGGTCGTGTGTCCGTGGCACGCCTGGGAGTTCGACTGCGTGACGGGGCAGAACGACTACGATCCACGCCTGGTCCAGCGCAAGTACAGTGTGAAGGCTGAGGATGGCCACATCCTGGTCGACCTGGACTGATGCCCGAGCTGCCTGAGGCTGAGACCATCGTCCGGTCGTTGCGGGGCCACCTGGAGGGCGCACGGATTACGCGTGTCGAGTTCCGCTCGGCGCGGGTGTCGAAGTCCGATCCGGCGCGTTTGGCCGGAACGACGGTGGCCGGGGTTAACCGGTACGGGAAGCAGATTTTGTGGGAGCTTGACCGGGGTTGGGTGCTGGTCAAGCTCGGCATGACGGGAGCCCTTCTGTGGAACTCGGAGCCCGGACCCTACACACGGGCGCTCGTCGAGTTGACAAACGGCCACGTGTGCTTCGACGACATCCGGCAGTTCGGCAGTTTGAGCGTGATGGCCACGCCACCCAACACGCTGGGGCCGGATCCTCTCGAAATCACGTCCGCCGCATTCGCACAACGGCTGCGCCAGCGGGACACCGAGGTGAAGAAGCTGCTGCTCGACCAGAAGTTCGTGCGGGGCATCGGGAACATCTACGCCGATGAAGCCCTGTTCCGCGCCGGAATCCACCCGAAGGCGCGGACCCGGCAAATCTCCGCAGCCCGGGCGCGGGGGTTGCACCTGGCGGCCGCGGAACTGCTGCGCACGGCGATCGAACATCGCGGATCGTCGATTTCCGATTACGTAGATGCCGGGGGCGAGCGCGGGTCGTTCCAGTCCCTGCATCTGGTGTATGGCAAAGAAGGCGAATCCTGCCGGACGTGTGGATCTGCGATCCGCCGCATCGTCGTCGGGCAAAGGGGGACGCACTTCTGTCCGCGATGCCAAAAGCGAACATAGGGTATAGGCCCGACAGCTTGTCATACTGGATCTGTGCGAACCGGAGACACCCTGTCCGCACGATCCGCTAAGTAATTGAGAATCCATACCCCCCGGACTGCCAAACGTGTGGCACGCCGATTGCCTGTATAAGGGGCATGACACGGCTTCTCACTACTACGATGACGGCATTGATGGCTTTACCGCTCTCTGCCGATCCAAGGAAGCTGTCCCTTGAACTCAAGGGCAGCCAAAGCTCAAACTTGGTCGATGTGATCGTTCAATTCGATCCATCGGCCGCGATCTCCAAGGTCCTGAAGACCAGGGGCGAAACAAGGAAAGAATACAAGCACTTTAACGGTCTGGTGCTCCGCCTGCCTGCTAACGCCCTACCGGCGATTGCAGCTATTCCCGGGGTCAAGTACGTATCTGTGAACCGCAAGCTGGAACGTAAGCTCGAATTCGCCGAGGCGGGCGTCTTGGCCAACATCGCCCATCAGTATGGATACAACGGGTCGGGAGTCGGAGTCGCCGTAATCGACAGCGGGGTGACCCAGCATCCGGACCTGATGAATGGCTCAGTTTCGCGCGTCGTCTACAGCGAGAATTTTGTGACCGGCGCGAGCAACGCCCAGGACGCCTACGGTCACGGAACGCACGTTGCTGGCATCATTGCGGGCGACGCAACGGCTTCATCCGGAACCGGCTCGACGAGGAAGTTCGGTGGAATCGCACCGCGGGCCAACATTATCAATCTGAGAGTCCTCGATCAAAACGGCAGCGGTGATGACCTATCCGTCATCGCGGCAATTGACCGCGCAATCGAGCTCAAGAATCAGTACAACATCCGCGTGATGAACCTGTCGCTGGGCCGGCCCATCCGGGAGAGCTACACCCTGGATCCGCTCTGCCAGGCGGTCGAGCACGCGTGGAACGCCGGAATCGTGGTGTGTGCGAACCGGAGACATCCTTGACAAGTGTGCCGGTGGGCGGTTGACACAAACGAAGGGTAACCGGGGGACAGCGGTTAAGCTGGGGGATGCCCTGGCGAGAGGTGAGCCGCATGGACAGCAAGGTCGAGTTTATCGAAGATTGGCAGGCAAACGACCTGTCATTTTCAGAATTGTGCCGGAAACACGGGATATCGAGGCAGACCGGGTATACGCTGGTGGACCGGTTCCGTGTGGAGGGCTGGGATGGCCTGCAAGAGCGGAGCCGTGCCCCCCACCACAGTCCGGCCGCCATGGAGGAGGGCACGCGTGAGGAGTTGATCGAACTGCGGATGCAGCA
>VFZX01000551.1 GCA_016871015.1 Acidobacteriota bacterium
GACCGGCTACTAGGTCAAGGAGCCCTGGAAGGGAACCTCGGGCCGCCGGCTGGCGTTGGCGCGCTGGCTCACGCAACCCAATCACCCGCTCACGGCTCGCGTGATGGTGAACCGGCTTTGGCGGCACCACTTCGGCCGCGGTATCGTTGCGACCCTCGGCAACTTCGGCAAGACCGGGTCGCCTCCATCGCATCCGGAACTTCTGGATTGGCTCGCGGTGAAGTTCGTCGAATCCGGCTGGAGCGTGAAAACGATGCACCGCCTCATGGTCAACTCCTCCGCCTACCGCCAAACGTCCGCCATCTCCGCCCAGGCCCGGGAGCACGACCCGGAGAACGTACTGCTTTCGCGCATGTCGCTGCGGCGCATGGATGCCGAGCAGTTGCACGACTCGATCCTGCTTGCCTCCGGCAGGCTTTCCGCCAAACAGTTCGGCCCGGCCATCCCCATCCGTGTCGAAACCGGCGGCGAGATTACCTCGCAGGGCGTCAAGGACGAATGGCGCCGCGCCATCTACGTGCAGCAGAAACGGAGCAAACCGGTGACGTTGCTCGAACTGTTCGATCTGCCTCCGATGTCGCCCAACTGCACGGAGCGGGCGCATTCGACCGTCGCCACGCAGGCATTGGAGTTGAGCCACAGTCCAGTCGTGATCGAGCACGCACGCTACCTGGCGGGCAGACTCCTGGACGAATACCCCGACGACCGCGCCCGCGTCGAGGCCGCCTATCTGCGCACGCTCGCCCGCCGCCCCACCGGGCCGGAGGCCAGCCGCGCCGTGGCGATGCTCGAACGGCTGCGGAAAGAGTGGCAGGCGCACCAGCGCGCCGAGCGCTCCACCGAGCCCTACGGCTTGACCTCACAATGGAAGGCGATGGGCGACCTGACCCACGCACTTCTGATTTCCGCGGAGTTTGCTTATGTCGACTAATCGGCCCGCCCCCACACGGCGTGGCTTCTTCCATCGGCTGATCGACGGTGTTCACGGCGCGGCCTTGGCCTCTCTTCTCGCCCCCGACACCCTGGGCGCATCCGGAGGAGCGGAGGGGTATGATCTGTCGCCCAAGAAGCCGCATCATGAACCGAAGGCCAAGGCCGTCATCCACCTGTTTCAGAACGGCGGCCCCAGCCAGGTGGATCTGTTCGACCCCAAGCCCACTCTGCGAAAGTTCGCCGGCCAACTTCCCGGCCGCGATATCGTCAATCAGATCGAGTCCCCCGACCAGATCGGCGTGATGATGCCGTCGCCGTTTTCGTTCAAGCGCTACGGCAAGTCTGGCATCGAATTATCCGAGTTGCTGCCGCACACCGGTTCCGTTTGCGACAAGATCGCTTTCATCCGTTCGATGTATGGCGAGCACTTCAATCATGAACCCGCGCTCTACCTGATGCACTCGGGCCGCACCCTCCCCGGACGCCCGTCTCTGGGCGCCTGGGTCACCTACGGCCTCGGCTCGGAAAACCGGAATCTGCCCGCATATGTCGTGCTCGACGATCCCAAGGGACTCCCGATCAACGGCATCCAGAACTGGCAGGCAGGATGGCTTCCGCCTGTGTTCCAAGGCACCCGGTTCCGCTCCACCGGACTCCCTCTGCTGAATCTGAAGCCGCCGGAACAACTCCCGTCCACCCTGGTTGAGGCGCAGCGCGAACTCAGAAGAAGTATGGATGAGCCGCATCGCGCCGCGCGGCCCGGCTATGGCGACCTGGACGCGCGAATCGCCGGCTTCGAAATGGCGGCCAGAATGCAAGTGGCCGCCACCGACGCGCTGGACCTTTCCCGCGAATCGGAGTCGACCAAGGAAATGTACGGGATGAACAACGAAGTCACCGAGTCCTACGGCCGGCGATGTTTGATGGCGCGGCGTCTGATCGAACGCGGCGTACGCTTCGTGCAAGTGTTCATCGAGAGCCAGATCTGGGACAACCATCACAACCTGGCGCCGGGGTTACGCGCTTGCTGCGCCAAAACGGACCGGCCTTCCGCGGCTCTGGTGCGCGACCTCGACGAACGCGGACTGCTGGACTCGACGCTGGTAATCTGGGGCGGCGAGTTCGGACGGATGCCCTGTGCTCAGGTGCCGCAGGGAGGCGACGGCGCCGGCCGCGATCACGGACCGGCGGGCTTTACCCTGTGGATGGCGGGCGGCGGAGTGAAAGGCGGCACAGCTTATGGCGTCACCGACGAAATTGGCTACCGGGCCGCCGAGCAGCGCGTGAGCGTTCACGACTTTCACGCCACCATGCTGCACCAACTCGGCCTGAACTTCCGCGCGCTCAGCTTCGAGCGCCACAGCCTGCCGGAACGGCTCACCGATCAGTACCCGGCGCGTGTGATTCACGACATCCTGGTGTGACCCCGCGTCAACACTCCCAAGGCGGCCTCTCCGCGTCTTCATGGCCGTGCACCTGCCGGAATTCGTGGACGCGCCGCTCTTCGATGCGCCCTTCCCGCGCCAATGCCCGCAACGCCGCTACCGCGATGGTCACACTGTCCACCTCGAAGAAGCGGCGCAACGCGGCGCGGCGGTCGCTACGCCCGAACCCGTCGGTGCCCAACGTGTGGAAGGTGCGCGGCACCCACGCGCGAATCAGATCGGGCACCGAACGGACATAGTCGGTGGCGGCGATCACCGGGCCTGCGCCCGCGCCGGCCAGACACTCCGTCACCCAGGGCGTTTCACCCGCCCGGCTCCGCCGCATTGCATCCCAGCGCAGTTCCGTGAAACTGGTTACGCTCCAGATATCACTGGCAACGCCGGCGGCGCTCAGCAATTCCGCCGCGCCTTCCACCTCGCGCAGAATCGCCCCGGATCCAAGCAACTGCACGCGCGGACCGTCCGTTCCGCTACCCGTTTGGCGCAGCCGGTACATGCCGCGCAGCACTCCCTCCTCGCAGCCGGCGGGGGGCTGCGGATGAGCGTAGTTTTCGTTGGTGACGGTCAGATAGTAGAAAACGTCGCGGCCATCGATGCCGAGCATCGCGCGCATGCCGTGCTCCACGACGATGGCGAGCTCGTGCGCGTAGCAAGGGTCATAGGCGCGGCAGGTGGGAATGGTGGAGGCAATCAGATGGCTCGTGCCATCCTGATGTTGGAGCCCCTCGCCGGAGAGTGTGGTTCGGCCGGAGGTGGCGCCCACCAGAAAGCCACGGGCGCGAGAATCGGCCGCGGCCCAGATGAGATCGCCCACGCGCTGGAAGCCGAAGATCGAGTAGAACACGAACACGGGCAGCATGGCCGATCCGTGGCTGCTTGCCGCGGTGCCGGCGGCGATCCACGACGAAAGCGCGCCCGCTTCCGTAATACCCTCTT
The DNA here is from genome assembly GCA_016871015.1 of Acidobacteriota bacterium. Classification (GTDB taxonomy): domain Bacteria; phylum Acidobacteriota; class Terriglobia; order Bryobacterales; family Bryobacteraceae; genus SYLY01. The sequence goes on from VFZX01000551.1 coordinate 3,315, forward strand.
CCAGGATCTGGCCATCCCGCGATTCCTTGTAGTGCAGGAAGTCGGCGTGGTCTTCCGGCGTGTACATCTGGCCGTTCGGCGAATAGATGCCCACCGAGCGGAATAGCGGCTGCATTCCGAACGTGCGAGCCTCGTCCGCCACGATCGGGACGATCCGCCGGCCGAAGGGCTTCGCTTTCAACAGCGCCTGCAGCATGCGCATGAACGCCACCGTGGTCGACATTTCGCGCGCTTCCGCAACGATGCTGAACGGCGCGAATGCGGCGCGGTCCGGAATCTCGCAGGCCATGGGAACCGGAGGCCGGCGCGCCGGCAGGAATCCGCCGAGTTCGTTGCGCCGCCGCTGCAGGTATTGCATGGCCGGGTCGCCTTCGGGGGGCCTGTAGAAGCACGGCTCCAGCGCCTGCCGGTCTGTCAGCGGCAGCGCGAACCGGTTCCGGAACCACAGCAAGGCCTCGTCATCCAGCTTCTTCTGCTGGTGGGCCGACATCCGGCTCTCCGCCCACCGGCCCAATCCGTAGCCCTTCTTGGTGTGGGCCAGCACCACCGTCGGTTGCCCCTCGTGCCGGCGCGCCGCGTCGAACGCCGCATGGATTTTCACCGGATCGTGGCCGCCGCGCGTGAGGTTGTCGATCTGCTCGTCGGATAGATGCGCCACCAGCCGGCTCAACTCCGGGTACTTGTCGAAGAAACGCTCGCGGTTGAAGCGACCGTCGTTGGCTCCGTAGCTCTGCATCTCGCCATCCACGG
>VFZX01000552.1 GCA_016871015.1 Acidobacteriota bacterium
TGCTGCATCCGCAGTTCGATCAACTCCTCACGCGTGCCCTCCTCCATGGCGGCCGGACTGTGGTGGGGGGCACGGCTCCGCTCTTGCAGGCCATCCCAGCCCTCCACACGGAACCGGTCCACCAGCGTATACCCGGTCTGCCTCGATATCCCGTGTTTCCGGCACAATTCTGAAAATGACAGGTCGTTTGCCTGCCAATCTTCGATAAACTCGACCTTGCTGTCCATGCGGCTCACCTCTCGCCAGGGCATCCCCCAGCTTAACCGCTGTCCCCCGGTTACCCTTCGTTTGTGTCAACCGCCCACCGGCACACTTGTCAAGGATGTCTCCGGTTCGCACACAAGGACGCCGGCCTTTCGCGGGTCGGCGAATTCGGCCTCGACGCGCGTAGCGCCGCGGGCATCCCGCCGTTGCAGCCGGAACTCCACTTGGCCCGCTTGCGCCAAGGCGGATATCGAACCGGCGCCGCTCACCACGGCGCCGGCCTGTAAGAGTCGTCTTCGGCTCACCATCAGAAATTCAGCTTCAGCGCCACCTGCACCTGTCGGCCCGAGTTGCGCGTGCCTGTAATGGTTCCGTACTGCGGTGTCCCGAGAAGCGAGTTCGGCGTCGCAAACGTCGTGGTGTTGGTGAAGTTGAAGAACTCTCCGCGAAGCTCGACATGCCTTTTTTCCTGAAAGGGAAACCGCTTGTAGGCCGAGAAGTCGACATTCGCGAAGCCATCTGCCCTGAGCGTGTTTCTGCCCGCATTGCCCCGCGTGAACGGAGCCGGCAAAGCGAAGGCACTCGTGTTGAACCAGCGGAAAACGCTCTTGGGCGCCCCGGACTTCGGATCGCCCACGAGGTTCGGAAACTGTGTGTAGCGGCCTCCGGGAGGTCCGATGTTCTCGTTGTCCGAAGCCAGCCAGACAGTGTACGGCAGCCCCGCGTCGAACGAGGCGACGGTGGACACCGCCCAGTTGGCCAAGGCGAGGTTTACAATCCGGCTCGAGGTCTTGCCCGGTATCTCGTAGATGCCGCTGACCACGAAACGATGCGGGATATCGTAGCCCGCCAACGCGCGGAACTGCCGCAAGTTGTAGCGGGTGGGGTTTGACCATGGCTGGCCGACGGCGCCGCCGCCGCTGGCCAGCGAATCGCTTTGGTTCATGGTCTTTGACCACGTGTAATTCGTCTGGATCAGCAGGCCGCTCGAAAACCTCTTGTCCAGCTTCAGGCTCATACCTTGATAGTAGGAGTGGAAATTGTTGTAGCCGTTGCTGATGTAGGATTCGAACTGCGGATTCTGCCGCCGCGCCGCGATACTCCCCGGTGCTGGTGTCGCTGCCGTGTTGTCCAGGAGTTGTCCAGAGACCTTGACGCCGTGCGACCCGAAGTAGACGGCTTCGGTCATCAGTGACGGTGTCAACTGGCGCTGCATCGAGAAGGTCCACTGGAAGACGTACGGCACCCGAGTCGTGTCGCGGAACACGTTCAGACATTGGCTGCCGCAACTGTTGGAAGTCCTGGCTCCGGTCGGCGTTCCTGGGAAGGGGTTCGGGAAGAACGCGTTGGGTATGGTTGCATTCAGACCGGTCGCGGCTTGCGGAAACGTGAACGGATACGCGCCGCGGTTACCTTGCTGCGTCTGCGCGTAGTTGGTGCCGAAGGTATCGAAGAAGACGCCGAACGAGGAGCGGATGACTGTCTTATCGCTGGCCTGATACGCCAGTCCGACGCGCGGCTGAAAGTTGTTCTTGTCCGGGTCGATGGCGCCTCGCCGGATATTCGGTGGCTCGCCGGTGATCGGGTTGGGCTGGTCCCAGACATACTTTCCCGTCTCGAAGATGAAGGTTCCGCTGCCGATCCGGTTCACCATCGGTGCTGCGTAGTCCCACCGCAGGCCGAGATTCAGGGTCAGCCGTTTGTTGGCGCGGAAGGTGTCCTGGACGTAGAAGGAGTAAGCGTTGCCCGTCATATCGCCTTCGGAACTCCCGAAAATGCGAGCGGCCGACTCCGGAATGCCCATCACGTAGCTTGCCAGTGACGCCCCGGTGTTCGGCGCGAAGTTCGAAGTCTGCAACGAGGTGAAAACCACCTGGCGGCCAGACTGGTTGTCGGTGATGAACGTGGTCCGAATCAGGCTGCCGCCAAAGTCGATGGTATGCCTCCCTTGGAGTTTCTGCGCGTCCCCGATCCAACTGTGTTCGTACTGCGGGCCGTAGACTTGCACACCCTGCGACAAGCCTGGATAGCCCAGAATGGACACAGGCGGGATCACCTCCAGACCGCGAAACGGCTCGTAGCTGGCGAGGGTTCCGTTGTCGCGAGCCAGACCCGGAACCGGCCGGGTGATGACGTTCTGGTTCATTCTGGTCATGCCATACCGGGCCGTCACGAGCAACCCCGGATTGATGATGTAGGTGTCGCTCGCCACGATGTTCGAGTTGCGGTCCGCCCGGTTGCTCGGCAGGGCGGGGAAGGTCACCGACTGTTGGTCCACCCGCGCGTCGGAATAACGGAAGTAGAAGTTGTGCTTAGTGCCTAACTGGTGGTCGATCCTCCCGCTCCATTGGTCGGAGTTGTTCCGGAGTCCTGCCGCGGGCGCCACCCAGTTCACGCCCGGAAGCACGCCCGCGGGAAAGTTCGGGAGCGGCCAGAGCGCCGTCATGATGTTCAGAGCTGGCCGGTTCAGCAGACTGGCGGGGATGCGATTTCCGGCGAAAGGCTGGCGCACCGGCGAGCCGGAAGGTCCTGGCGCCGTGGTGAACGGGTTGTAGATAGCTGGGCCTCCCGAGAAGTCGCCTGCCAGTTGTTCGCCGGTCGGCAACAGCGAAGTGGCGTTGGATGTCTGGCGGATACGGATGCCCTCGTAGTACATGAAGAAATACCAGTTCCGCTCCTTTGACACCAGTTTCGGAATCGTCAGCGGGCCGCCCAAGGCGCCGCCGAACTGATTCCACTTGTAGGGGCCGAGCCGGCGGTCACGGCCCCGGTCGAACATCGGTGTGAAGAAGCTCGCTGCGTTGATCGCGTTGTTGCGATGGTACTCCCAGATATCCCCGTGAAACTCGCGCGTTCCGGACTTGGTGACGACGTTGATGTTCGCTCCGGATGCGTGGCCGTAGGCGCCGGTGCTCATGCCCGATTCGATCTTCATTTCGGCGATCGCTTCGAGCGGCGGAGATAGATTGATGTGCTGGAATAGCGAATCCTTGTTGCCCACGCCATCGAGCGTGAAGTTGTTGTTCCGCTGCCGCTGGCCGTAGAAAGACGGATTCACCGCCAGGCTCGCGACGCTGCGGTTGTTCGTATCGGAGGAGTCGACGGCGCTGACGCCGGGAGCGATCAGAAGCGCCCGGGTAAAATTCCGCCCCAGGATCGGGAGCTCGGTCACCTGCTTGGAGTCGATGGTCGCGCCAACGGTGGCGTTGGTCGTTTGCAGTAGCGGGGGTGCTTCGGTGATGGTCACCTGTTCCGTGGCGGAGCCGAGCTTCATCGCAAAGTTCAGGGTGCTGGCCTGTCCGGAAGAGAGGATCACATCCGTGAGCTTCTCGTCACGGAACCCCGCGGCCTTCGCAACAAGCTGGTAACTGCCCGGGGGCAGCGCCGTGAACGTGTAGTTGCCTACGCTATCCGCGGTCGTCTCGCGCACGAAGCGGCGCTCCGTACTTTCGAGTGTCACCGAGGCGTTTGGAACGGTGCTGCCGGTAGGATCGGTGACGGTTCCATTCAGCGTCGCAGTTCCAAGCTGGGCACTGAGCGGTGGAGGGAAACAAACGACCCATGCCCCGATCAGGGCAGTGGGCAGGAGCATCGAAACGGCTCTCGAGAAACGCATGCGAGACCTCCGGTTTACGAATCGCATCTGCCGGTGCGCGACCGGACACATCCTTGACACTTTAGCCTGGATTCTTGCTTGACACTTATCAAGGGCGGGTGCGGCTCGATCTTCACCTTACACCTTCTCCGCGCGATTGTCAATACCTCGATATTCCGGATTTCTTGGTTTCCTGAACGCCCCATTTTCGGAGAAAATGGGGCCTTTTCCCCGGCGCGC
>VFZX01000553.1 GCA_016871015.1 Acidobacteriota bacterium
CTAGGCGGGGCAGGGGCGACGATGCCGGAGATCTGGCGAGCCGCGTTGGCTGCGTGATCGGAGTCGGGTTCGATCGAGACGTCGGCCGTTACCGAATTTGGCTCGACTCGGAATTTGCACCAGAGCCAGGCAGCGCGGGTGGCGCTCGAAAAGCGGCTGGCGGCCAACGGCGGTTGGACGGGGTGGAGTCGCGCGTGGCTGCTCAACGCAGCGGCGCGACTGGAAGACGGCACACTCGCCCGCGAGCAACTCGAGTATTTGATCCGGCGCTGCACGTTCCCCAACCTCTTCGATGCCCATCCGCGGCGCGGCGGCAATATCTCAATTTTTCAGATCGACGGAAATTTCGGTGGCACGGCGGGCATCGCGGAGATGCTGCTGCAGAGTCACGACAGGGAGGTCAGCCTGTTGCCGGCGCTGCCGAAGCAGTGGCCGTCGGGCCATGTCAAAGGACTGCGTGCACGAGGCGGGTTCGAGGTCGATCAGGAGTGGACAACCGGCGAGTTGCGGGCCGTGTCGATCCGTTCGATCGCGGGCGGGTTGTGCAAGGTGCGGTATCGGGACAAGGTAGTCGAGCTCTCGACGGAAGCGGGCAAGAGTTATCGGCTGAACGGAGCGTTGGAGCGTTTATGAGGACAGTCATTTCCTTGGCGGTCGCGGCGGTGGCAGCGGCGCAGAGTATTTCGATCCACAACGCGCGATATTCGGTCCGGCTGGTGGACGGAAACGCCATCGAATTGAAATCGGGCAAGGCGGCGCGCGTATTTGCACCGCGCTTTGTGGTCCTGCGTTCGGACCAAGACCCCGGCCTCGAATTGCGCTGGGGCAAGTTTCCCGGGCGCGAGGTGCAGTACAACGTTTCGACCTGGAAGACGAGCGCCGGAGCCGGGGCGGCTGCGGCCGCGGGCCACGTCGAGGACGGCTTCAACCCGCTGGTGGACCGCGCCGCCGGCGCCGATCGTACCGCCAATGCATTCGCGGCCGCTTCGGGAGTTGTCGTAACTGCGGAGAAGGCGACCATTCAGGGTGGGACGATCGAGTGGAGCTTCCCAGCGCAGCCTGGATTCACGCTCGCGGCGAGCCTGGAACTGGAGGACGGAACCGCTGCACCGGTGTTGCGATTCACGTTCCTGCCCAAGCGAGCCGGCTGGTATTCGGTGGTCTACGCCGGTGCTCCCGATACGGACCCGGCCCGTCTGGACGAGATGTGGCAACCGCTCCTCTGGCAAGAGAAGCGCTTTCCCGACCAGCCCTATCTGACGGAGGCGTTTCGCTGTCCCGTTCCCGGCACGATCGTGACCGACGGCGGGGTCAGCACCTCGGTTGTGGCGGACCCGGTCGAATTGCCCTTCCAGCCGATGCCGACGATGGCCAATTCGCGCTTCGGTGTGGCCGTTCGCAACGCTTCCGGACGCGCTCAATCGCTCGTGTTCGCGCCGATGCTCGGGGGGCCCGGGTCGAAGATGGAAGCCGGCGTTCCCTTCGCTTTCCGCCTGCGGCTGGTGGCCCGCGAGGGCGGCGTGTTCGACACCTACCAGGACGTTGCGGAGAACCTCTATGGCTTCCGCGACCACCGCGAGAACCACGCCATCAGCCTGAACCGGACATTCGAGAACATGGTGGACTACGCCATGGGTCCGTGGGCCCGCTTCAACGAGGAGTTGCGCGGGTCGGCGTACGATACCGACGTGCCCGGTTCGGTGAAGAACATCTCCGCGCTGCACCCGCTGGGCATCGCGCTGACGACCGACAGCGAGGACATCTACCTGCATCGGGCGCGGCCCATGATGGAGTACGGTATTTCGCGCGAGCGATTCCTGTTCACCATCGATCCCAACGTGAAAGGTCAGGGCGCCTCGAACCGGCTCGCCGGACCGGGTGTGCCTCTGTCGGAGGTGGCCGCGCTCTACTCGATGACACAGCGGCGCACTCCCTTCCTGCTGGCCAGCGCGCGCGAGTTGCTGACCAAAAAACGCGTTCTCAACCTCGACGCCGAGATTCGGGGCAACTGGTGGGGCAACGCCCTGGCCCTCTATCGAGCAACGGGAGATCAGGCTTGGCTCGAAAAGGCCAGGGCCGGTGCCGACCAGTACCTGGCCGAACGCGTCGCGCGCAAACAGGTCGACTTCAGCGATCCCGATTCGCGCGGCATGTTCTTCTGGCCGTCCTATGTTCCCAACTGGGCCGAACTGTACGAACTGTGGCAGGAAACCCAGGAGCAGCGCTATCTGGATGCGGCTCTCTCCGGCGCGCGCAGCTACACCGAGTTCATCTGGATGTGCCCGCGCATCCCGGAAGGCGAGGTGCTGGTGAATCAAGGCGGCAAAGCGCCGCTATACCGCACCGGCAAGCAATTCTCCCCGATCGAGTTGCCCGAAGAGCGCGTCCCGGCGTGGCGCGTCTCGGAGATCGGGCTCACGCCGGAGTCCTCGGGCACCAGCAAGGGACATCGGGGGATCCTGCTGGCGAGCTATGCGCCCTACTTCCTGCGCATAGCGCGTGACAGCAACGACGACTTTCTGCGGGCGGTGGGACGATCCGCCGTAATCGGGCGATACACAACGTTTCCCGGGTATCACATGAACACAGCCCGCACGACGGTCTACGAGAAGCCGGATTTCCCCATTCGGCCAATGGCGCAACTCAACTCCACCACCTCGCTTCACTACAACCACATCTGGGCCCAGATCGCGATGGTGATGGATTACCTGGTCTCCGACGCGGCGGCGCGGTCGGGCGGGCAGATCGACTTTCCGTCGCAGTTCGCGGAAGGCTATGGATACGTCACCAGCAAGGTCTACGGAGACCGCCCCGGGCGGTTCTACCAGGACCGCGATGTCTGGCTGTGGATGCCCAAGGGACTGGTTTCGTCGGCTTCCGAGCAGGTAAATTACGTGGCTGCGCGTGGCAATGGCAAGGTGTACCTGGTGCTGACCAACCAGTCGTCCAAACCCGTCACCACCACCATAGCCCTCGATTCGAAACTGGCGCGCGGATCCGGCAGACACGCGGTCGCGGTGTGGAGACAGAACCAGCCGGCTCCGGCGAGCGAGATGAACGACGGCGTCATGACCGTCTCCCTTGCGCCGTCCGGAATCACGGCGCTCGCCATTGAAGGTATCGTTCCGCAGGTGCGGTTTCAAGACAAGATCGCCGGACCGGCGGGAGTCGGCGCCTGGAAGCGGGATTCGGCCGAGGTATCGGTGGGGCGCGGGCACGCCGTCGTGTTCAACCTCGGGCCGGATCTCCGGTCGGTCTACACCTATCTCGAAGCCAACGGCAGCGAACTCCGCTCGGCGACTTTGAAATACTCGACCGGAGGCGAGTGGAAGGAGATCCGCGACACCTCTTACCCGTTCGAGTTTACGGTGCCGATCGATCGTTCCCTGCGCGAGTTCCGCTTCCGCTACGAGGTGGTCCGGCACGACAACACGACAGCTCGTTCCGAGGAAGGACGTTTGCACGAATGAAACCGCAGGGCAGGCTGGGTGCATCTCGCCGCCGCGTTTTGTCGGGCCATAAAAAAGGAGCCGCGCCCGCCGGTTGGCCATTGCTGGGGCGGAAAGGGCCCCGTCCTGGCGTTTTCCGGTTAAGTGGGCCCATGACACCCGGGAAACACCCTCTCGGGCTAAAGGGCAGCGCCGGAGAGGGCAGCATTCCCGCCGGTTTTGACGCCGGGGAATAACCCAATTCCAATTGCTCCTGTTCGTGCTGCCGGCAGGGGAGGGTCCCGTTTGGGCGTGATTACCCCATCGCCGAAATCGGTTTTGGCGAAGGTTCTGTTTTCACGAACAGTATTCCGGCTCACACAAGCGGGCCGCCAACCAGTGACGTCACCGGTCGGTCACGTCACTGGTTCCCCGGTTTGGCCGGGACCCGCATCTGGCCGATGGCTCTGGTGCAACCCGCCGGGATGGGGGAAGATTGAGAGATGTCTCGATTCGTTCCGGTTGAAGAGCTTTTCGCTGGTCGCCATTTCGACGCGGAGATTGTGGTGATGT
>VFZX01000554.1 GCA_016871015.1 Acidobacteriota bacterium
ATTTCAAAGTCGCCGTGGATGTCGCATGGAATCGTCGCGCGATATTCAGTGACGCGAACACCGCCGAGGCGGTGGAGTTGCAGGAAACTGCTCCGCCGCGAGAGCGAAGGCCGCCCATGCGCCACATTGTCGCCAGGCGCGTGAAGTTCGGCACCGCGTTGCTGCATTCATCGTACGGAACCACCGCTTCCAGTGGACTTGTCGGGCGCGCGCCCGCGACGCCGGAAAAGCGAATTCCTATCAAAGCCCGAAAGGCATTGCCGCCGGGGCAACGGGAGCGGCAGGATCGGACCGGGACGCAGAACGAGGGAGGCCGGTCTTGCCGAGCGACGGACACTGGGTCGGAACCTGGGCGGCGGCGCCGGCGCCGGCGGAAGAGGTCGTCGGGTTCAACAACCATACGCTGCGCCTCAATCCGCGCATCAGCCTCGGCGGCGAGCGGCTGCGGCTGCGGATCTCGAACGCCTACGGCAATCGCCCGCTCGCCATCGGCGCGACGCACGTCGGGTTGCGCGAAACGGGCCCGGCGATCGTCGCCGGCAGCGGCCGCGCGGTGAGCTTCGGCGACAGCGGGTCGGCCGTCGTCGCCGCCGGCGCGGTGCTGTTCAGCGACCCGGTCGAGCTTTCCGTTCCGCCGCTCGCCGATCTTGCCGTCAGCCTCCATCTGCCGGGCGAAGTGCCGGCGAATTTCGCCCTCACCGGCCGCTATGCAAGGCAGACCAACTACGTCTCGCCGCCCGGCAACTTCGCCGCCGAGCGGGTCATGCCGGTCGGCAACCTGTCGGACCAGTGGTTCTTCCTGTGCGGCGTCGACGTGCTGGCCGCCCCCGGGACGCGCGGGATCGTGGCGCTGGGCGATTCGCTGACCGACGGCAACATCTCGACCATCGACGCCTACTGCCGCTGGCCCGACCAAGCTGGCCCGCCGCCTGGTCGCGCGCGGCGGACGCCCGGCCGCGGTCGCCAACAACGGGCTGGGCGGCAACCGCATCCTGCACGACATACGCGGCGACAGCGGGCTGCGGCGCTTCGACCGCGACGTGCTGGCCCAGCCCGGCGTGACCCACGCCATCGTCATGCTGGGCACCAACGATCTTCGCAACCGCTGGGCCCGGCCCGAGGAGGAGGTCACCGCCGACCAGATGATCGCCGGCCTGCAGCAGATGGCGGTGCGCGCCCGCAGCGCCGGCATCCGGCTGATCGCTGCGACCCTGACCCCGTTCGGCAACGAGACCTTCATGGCCAATGCCTGGAACCCGAGGCGCGAGAAGCACCGGGTCGCGGTCAATGCCTGGATCCGGGAAAGCGGGACCTTCGACGGCGTCGCCGATTTCGACGCCGCGCTCAAAGATCCCGCGATCCCGCCCCAGATGCGGGCGGCCGACGACTGCGGCGACGGCCTGCACCCGAGCGACAGCGGCTATTGCCGGATGGGCGACGCCATCGACCTCGCGCTGTTCGACTAGATCTGTCCGCGCACCGCCGGCTCTACGGCACGAGTCCCATGATCTGCACGACCAGTTCCGACGTGGCTGCCGTCGCCGCGATCGCGGCGAAGGCGTCGGTCTGGGCATTGGCGGCCGTCACGCTGGCCGCCGTGGTGTTGACGGCGCTTACCACCGCCTGCGCCCAGGCGAGGTTATTGAGGCCGGCCGTCAGGGCGAAGTGCGCGCCCACCGCCTCCTTGTTGGCGATGTACTGGGCATCGGTTCCCTGCGCCCCCGCGACCAGCGAGGTCACGAGGTCGGTGCGCACGAGTTGGCCGGTGTTGAGCTTGTCGACCCAGTAGGACAGTTCCGCGGCGTCCGGCGCCCGTCCCAGCGCGTTCTGATAGACGAGGTTCACGAACACCGGGTTTGAGTTGGCGGTCGAATAGATCGGAGCCGCCTCGGCCGAATCGAAGATCGCCTTGGCGATGCTGCCGATGCTTGCGCCGTCGGCGAGACGGCCGGCGTGGAAGGCGAGCGACAACGCATCCGGCGCCCGGTTGAGGCCGGCGGTGTAGAGGTCGACGACCTTGAGGACTTGGGCCGCGGGCAGCGAAGCGGCCTTGATGATCGAGGCGGAATCGATCACGGCGTTGGCGAAGCGAATCTGCTCGACACCCGTCAGGGTGTCGGTTCCTTCCGTCCCGATCTTGTCCTGGACGGTGATCGTGGCGCTGCCGGCTGTTGCCCATATCGTGTAGCCGTTCGCATTCTGCGCAAAGCGGGCGATGTCGAATCCCGCCCCGCCGTGGATGATGTCGTTGCCGGCGCCCCCCTCGAGCCTGTCGGCCGCGGCCGACCCGATCAACGTGTCGGCGCTCGCCGTACCCTGGTGGGTGGTCGGGAACTGGTCGGTCCAGTTTTTCCAGAGAGGCTGGGAGCTGTCCGGGTAGCCACCCACCGCGGTGAGCTTATCGACCGGGAAGGGCATGGCCGGAAACGTGCCGTAGTACGTGCTGGTGGTTCCGGTGTTGGCATTCGTAAAGGTTCCCGCGCTGTAGTCGTAGAGGCCCCACTTCTTGTTTAGCCCCGGCTCGTCGTTGAACTCGAAGAAGTTGTAGCCCATCAGGTTGGTGGTGCTGGCGTATTGGGCGAGATAGGCCTCGATCGCCTGGGCCTGGGTGACGGAGAACTGGGCGTTCGTCTGGTTGGGCGGGGACACCTCCATCAACATCAGCGGCGTGTTGCTCCCGGACCTGCTGAAATTGAAGAACGGCCACACCGAAACGTTGTTGCTGTCGTATTGGGCCAGCTGTTGCGCCATAGGACTCTTAAGCAACCCGTCGCCAGACTGCTCGATGTTCAAGCTGTTGTAGTAGTAGGTCGCCCAGTCTCTGTATGTGAGGGTGCTGGAGTTGAGACCCGTGACAGCCGCTGTGAAATTTTGCCCGGTCCAACCGGGATAACCGAGCGGAATGGGAGTAGCCTCCGTGACCCCGTTGATCAGGGAGGCCCACCACCCCCCGCGGCTGGCGCCCGAGTCGGCATTGGACATGGGGGCGGTGAGTAGGATGAGGGCGCCCGTACTACCGTTGACGACGGGAAGTTGGTTTGGCCCGTTGGGGCCCGCGCCGTTGATCTGCTGGTGCAGGTTGTAGATCCACCAGTTCGTGCGGGCGAGGAACTGGGAGGCGGTGGTGCCGTCGCTGATGCCCTGGCCAAGGTCGCCCTCGTTGCCGATGGCGATCGAGTGGACGGCGGTGTGGATGTGGCCGGTTGTCGAGTCGGTGATGCTGGAGACGAACTCCGTGAAGGAGGTCTGGATGTTGCTGGGTGCCGAGCCGAAGGAGTAGAGGTTGTCGGGCGTCCAGCCATTCCACGAGTACTGGTCGTTGCCGAGAAAATAGTCGGACACCGGCACCACGACCGTGAGGCCAAGCGTCTTTGCATAGTTCAGGAAGTTGAGGTGATCGGGCGCGGGGTCCGCGCTCGTTGTACAGGTGCCGCGCGACGGGCCCAAGTCGTAGAACCGCACCAGACCGAAGCCGTTGGTGTGGATGGTTCCGAGGTCATCGCGGTAGATGGTGTTGTTGGCGGGTAGGCTGCAACTGTGGGGGGGCGCGGCCTGGAACTGGTTGGCCCACAGCGAGGCGAACGCGTCGTTGAAAAAGTCGGAATCATGGGTCTGGGTCAGCGCAAGGCCCTGGACCCAGCCCGACCAGGTCGGACTGTAGTCGACGCCGCGATAGAACGTGCCCGTATAGCCGCCAAAACCGCACGGACCCCAAACCCCCAGAACGATGGCAAGGTCTGCACCCGCAACCACACCGTCGTTGTTGAGGTCGGCAGCCGCGTTGTTCGTGCCCCAGTGACCTAGGAGCGCAGCCAAGTCTTCGCCACCCACAACGCCGTTGTGATTGATATCAGCCGCCGCGCACTGCGCCGATGCACGCTCGGCGCCACCGAGCACGGCAATCAATCCAGACGCGAGAACGAAGTTGAAGATGGACGGACGGCGACCGATTTGCATTGGGTGATACTCCTTAGTTTGACATGCGGTCCACGAGCAAGG
>VFZX01000555.1 GCA_016871015.1 Acidobacteriota bacterium
TCACCGCGGCGAAAGCCGGATTCAGCCCCTCCACCCGCGAAAACGTCAAGCTTGACGTTGGACAAACCTCCCGCCTCGACTTCGAGCTGAAGATCGGAAACGTCGCTGAGACGGTCGAGATCTCCTCCGACGCGCCGCTGCTTGAATCCGAGTCCACCGTCATGGGCCAGGTGATCGAGAACAAGCGGATCGTCGAAATGCCGCTCAACCTGCGCAACTACCTCGAGCTCGCCAAGTTCTCCGCCGGTGTGCTTCCGGCCCGCTCGCTTGGCCGCGGATCCCGCACCGCCGGCGAGGATGGCACCGAAGGCGGATTCATCGCACTCGGCCAGCACGCCTACCAGACGCAGGTGCTGCTCGACGGGGTCGACAATTCCTCGCGCGCCTCCGGCGGGCCGCTCGGATTCCAATCCCAGGCCGTCAAGCCTCCGGTCGACGCGGTCGCCGAGTTCAAAGTGGTCACCAACAACAACTCCGCCGAGTACGGCAGCCGGATGGGCGGAAAGGTACTGGTCTCGACCAAGTCGGGCAGCAATGAGTTGCACGGTTCGGCTTACGAGTTCCTTCGCAACCAGGTGTTCGACGCGTCAAACTTCTTCGCGAACCGCAGCGGACGGCCCAAGCCCACCCTGCGCCAGAACCAGTTTGGAGGCACTGTCGGCGGGCCCATCCTCAAGAACCGCTCGTTCTATTTCGTCAGCTATCAGGGAACCCGCATCCGCCGCGGCCAGACTTTCACCAGCTCCGTTCCGAGCCAGGCCGCCCGCGACGGGAGCTTCGGCGGCGAAGGCACGCGCCGCAACATGATCTTCGATCCCGCGACCACCACCGGCACGGCAGCCGCCGTAACGCGCCAGCCCTTCCCCAACAACCAGATTCCGGCGAGCCGCTTCGACCCGGTGGCGAAGACCATCATAGGCCTCTATCCGCTGCCCAACATCCCCGGCCGCGACCTGCTCCCGAACAACTACTTCTTCGCTCCCACCGACGTCGAGACCTCCGACCAGTACGACATGCGCGTCGACCACAACTTCTCCGCCAAAGACCGCGTGTTCGGCCGCTGGAGCATCCGCCGCGACGATAAGCTCCAGAATGGGCCGCTCCCGATCTCGGCCTCGGGTGGCGGATCCGGGCAGACGATCAACCTGCCGGGTGACAACTGGGTGGGGAGTTGGACGCGCAGCCTTTCCCCCACGATGTTCAACGAGCTGCGTTTCGGATACACGCACTTCCCGACGCGGTTTGACCTGCTCGACACCGAGAACCTGAACAAGAAGTACGGCATCAAGGGTGCCCCCGGCGACTCGATGAACGACGGACTCGATCATGGCCTGGCCAACTTCAACGTGTCCGACTACAACGTGATCGGCGCACGCTGCTGCTGGCCGAACAACAACTACCTCGACGTCCTCCAGCTCAACAACAACCTGCTCATCCAGCGCGGATCCCACGCGCTTAAGGCGGGCGCTGAATTCCGCAAGAGCATGGTCTTCCGCGAAGCATCGCGCCTGCGCCGCGGACAGTTCAACTTCAACCGGATTTTCACCGCGCAGCAGCCCAACAACGCCACCAGCCGCGCGCAGACGGGCAACGGAATGGCTGACATGCTCCTCGGCCTGGCAAGCGGCACGATCGTCGGCAACCAAAGCGGAGAGGACACCTACGCGCCCTATTGGGGCTTCTACTTCCTGGACGACTGGAAAGTCTTGCGCAACCTTACTCTCAACATCGGCCTCCGGTGGGAGCTGATGGGCAATCCCTATTACCCGTACGGCAACATCGTCGGCCGCGGTGGCGTGAGCCGGTTCCTCACCGAGCACAACGTGGCCCGCACTGATCCGCGCTATGAGACCTTCGAGCGGCCAAGAGGTCCGCGCGACTCCGGCGGGAAGCAGGACTTGAACAACTATGCCCCGCGCTTCGGAGCCGCCTACAAGATAGGCCGCGACACCGTCATCCGTAGCGGGATCGGCCTGTTCTATGGAGAAGCCGACAACTACAACAGCGAAAGCGCCCGCTTCCGCAACGGAACGCCGGACTTCACCGAGGTCGTTCTGCAGACCGCCGACAACGTGACGCCCGTCACCACGGTGCGCAACGGATTCATTCCGGTTCAGCTTCCCGCCTCGGCGCCGGTGTTCAACACCAACCTGAACGTCTCGCCCGACCTCTATCCCGTGCAGTACGCGACGCAGTGGTTCTTCGACGTGCAACACCAGATACGCGGCGTGCTGGCTGCGGTTGGCTATCAGGGCGCCAAGGCGACGCACCTGTACGGAGGGCGGAACATCAATAACGGCGGAGCCCACCCCTCCATTCCCGAAGCGCAACGCCGCGTCCGCCGCCAATGGAACTCGATCACCTATAACGAGGCAGGCGCCAACTCGAACTACAACGCCCTGGTGGCGCGCGCCGAAAAGCGCTTCTCCAAGGGACTCACGTTCATCGCCTCCTATACGTGGTCGAAGACCATCGACCAGTCCAACGAGAACCTCAACCAGGGAACCTCAGGCCGCGCCGACGAGTACAATCTCACCAACGAGCGCGGACTCTCCGATCTTGACCGGCGCCACAACTTCGTGAGCAGCTTTACCTACGAACTGCCCTTCGGACTCGGACGCGCTTTCGGCTCATCGTGGAATGGGGTCACCGATGCGATCTTGGGCGGATGGCAGGTGGGCGGAATCCTGTCCTTGCGCACCGGATTCCCGTTCGACATCAGCTATCCAGGCGACCCCCAGAACTCCGGCACGCGCAACCGCGGCAACCGCATCGGCAACGGCAGGCTCGACAACCCCACCATCGACCGTTGGTTCGACGAACAGGCTTTCGTCCAAAGCGCCCCAGGGATCTTTGGCAACGCGGGCCGCAATGTTCTGATGGGTCCGGATTCCCGCAACTTCGACCTGATCGTTGCCAAGGTTTTCCGGATGCCGTTTGAGGGACACACGGTTCAGTTCCGGTTCGAATCGTTCAACTTCACCAACACGCCGACGTTCGGGCAGCCCGCCTCGGGACTCCGCGCCGCCGCGACCGGCGCCATCACCCAGGCCGATGAGCCGCGCCGGATTCAATTCGCGCTGAAGTACACGTTTTAGGCTGTGCGGCTCTTCCGGCGCGCCAGTTTCGCGACGAAAGCCTTGTGTTCCGGAGACCGGAGCCCCCGGCGGAGCAGGGACATGACTGCCGCTTTGTCCCGCTTCCAGAACGCCCGTGGATCCAGCCACAGGCCGGGGAAGGTCCGCGATCGCAGGACGCCGTCCGGGTCCGGCTGAATTTCACGATAAGACCCGCGCGTCAGCACCCGCCAGATCAGCCGTTTTGAGTGCGTGTCCGCGGTAATGTATTCGAGTACGCCCGAGACCTGATACAGCGCGGCCTTCGGTCCGTGATCGTGTGAATATGAGGACGCGCTCACCTCGGCGATCAATTCCGGCGCGCCTGCGAAGTACTCGTCCTGAAGACGCGCGCTGCCGCCACACTCGGGAAGGATGGCGAGGAACGAGTCAGGCTGGGGAGAACTGTCACGCATGTGAACAGTGGCGTTGGCGCCGCCCTGGACTCCTGGTGTTGCGCTCTCGTATGCTCCCAGCCAGGTGTGGAGGGCAAAATCGTACGCGCCGTGATCGGCGCTGACAGGAGAGGCCACAAAGACGGTCCCTTCAATCAACTCCGCGTTCTTCAGTTCAGGCAGAAGCTCCCACCGGCGCATGAACTCGTCCCGGTCCATCCGCATGCCGGTGATCAGCGGCTCCGGAGCTCTCAAGGCCTGTCCCATACGACCTCAGTATAAGATGAATTCCCGGTGCGTCCGGACTTCGGCGACCTGTTCAGATCCGCCGGGTGTGTGCGAACCGGAGACATCCTTGACAAGTGTGCCGGTGGGCGGTTGACACAAACGAAGGGTAACCGGGGGACAGCGGTTAAGCTGGGGGATGCCCTGGCGAGAGGTGAG
>VFZX01000556.1 GCA_016871015.1 Acidobacteriota bacterium
CTGGAGGCCAAAATCGGGAATCCAAGGCGTTCCGGCAGCCTGGCAACGAAAAATCGTGCTACGCAACAACCACACTTCGACCGGCGGCGATGAGCGTTCGCCCGTCAATTCTCGGACAGGCTCCTAGTGGTGATGGCCGCCGGGACGCTTGCGTTGTGGGTGGCCGGGGCGATACGGTTGCAGGCGGTTCGCCGGGCTGGATACGCGGTTCCTGGATTGGTGCGCCCGCCCCGTGGAGCCGTGGCTCTCGGTGTGGCGGCCGGCGCGGGGAGTTTCCTGTTCGCGATGCTGAACGTCGCGGTGCTATATGTGATCTACCGAGGCAACATCCCGCCGCGGCCGGACCTGGAGAAGGTCTTGGGGCTTGAGGGAATTCCGTTCGCCGTGGCAGCGCTGTTGGTCAGTTTCGGCGCGCCATTCGCGGAGGAGTTTTTCTTTCGTGGTGCGATCTTCGGTCCGTTTCTTGAGGCGCGGCAGTTGAAGCGCGCGTTCCTGGTGTCAGGGCTGCTGTTTGCGATCGCGCATTTTTACATGCCAATGTTCGCGCACTACCTGGTGTCGGGGATGGCCTTCGCCTGGGTGTATGCGGAGACGGGAACCCTCTGGGCTCCGATCGCCGCGCATGCGACGCTGAATTGCACCGCGACGCTGATGCTGGTGGCCAGCAGGCTGATGGGCTGGCGGATGCCGGGGACGTAGGAGCCTGTTTAGGTTAGGAGACCGGAATCTGGCCGAGCCAGCGGTCGAGGTTGGATGGGGAACTGAAGTCGAGCAGTGTATCGCAGAGGTCTTCGAGTTGTTGGGTGTTCGGCGCCGCCCCTGCCACTGTCCTTGTTCCCGCCCCTGGACAAGCCCCTCCTCGCGCCCTTGCGCATGACCCTTCTCGTGCCAATCGTTCACGAAGCCTGCGAACAATGTAGTCGCAAGGCGCCTCCGTGAACGGCCGGTCATAGTTGAACATGCGGCGCGGAAACACGGGTACCGGATTGTTCTGCGGCTCAATGAGAACCCCAATCTCGCGCTCCTCGCTGGCCTTTGTTTGGACGACGATATCCGCCTTGTAACGCTCACCTTCAATCACTTTCGTGAAGATTTCCTTGTCGATGAACGCGGCGAGGAGTGGGAAAAACAACTCTGCACGGACCCAGCCTTTCTGAAACTCCGCGCGACGTTGCAGGCGTGGTTCCCAGCCTGAGATCAATTCCGCAGCAGGACCTTCAACACACCCTTCCGGCCTGCATCCTCAAACGCCCGTTCCGCTTCGCTGAGAGCGAGTTCGTCGGTGACCATCGGGTCCAGATTGAGCTTGCCCTGCCGGATCAGCTTGAGGGCCGGCGCGAACCTCCCGCACCGGGAGCCGACGAGGGTGATCTCGTTGACCACCAGCGGAGCCGTCTCCACCTGCGCTGTGCCATGTACCGTTGACTTCAAGACCACCGTCCCGCGCGGGCGGACCATCTTCGCCGCGGCCGCCAAGCCGTCCGCCGATCCGGTCGCTTCAATCACGACATCGAACTCCGCCGTGGGAAGCCGGGCGCCGCGAATCTGTCCCGTGACGCCCAACGCCTCGGCGATCCGGAGCTTCTCCCGATGGCGGCCGACCTGCACCACCCGCGCGCCGTGAAGCTGCAACACCTGCGCGGTGAGCAGCCCCAGCTTGCCGTCGCCGAGAACGGCCACCTCAGTCCCGCGAGGAATCTTCACCTGATCGAGGACCTCGCACGCGGCGCCCACCGGCTCCGTGAACACGGCGTGCTGGACCGGTACACGGTCCGGCACAAGGTGGAGATTGCGGTCGGGCAGCGTCAGGAACTCGGCAAACGCGCCCGGATGGCGGACGATTCCGAGCACGGTCCGCTTCGGGCAGTGGCGCCCGAGTCCGCGCGCGCACCAGGCACAGCATTCGCAGGCGAGGTTGATCTCCCCGACGACACGGCGTCCAACGAGTTCAGCCGTATCGGACTCCGCGACCTCCCCCACAAACTCGTGTCCCGGACGGCCACGGAATCCGTAGTAGCCGCGCTGGAGTTCGAGGTCAGTGTTGCAGATTCCGGCGGCCAGCATCCGGATGAGCGAGTATCCGGGCGGGCGCCCGGGCTTGGGGACGCGCCGGACCGAAACACGTCCGGATTCCAGGTGAACGGCCAGCATCAAGCCAGTATAATGCTGAGTCTTCCGGTTCTTGAAGCGGCCGTCAAGAGCTGCGTTTCGACGGCCGCTTTCCGCTGACCCGTTTGAGCGCCCGGCCGCCTCCCCACCAGGATCAGAGATCCCCCGCGCGGAATTCTGCATCTTCCCGCCGCTTTCCAGTATCCTGAAAATGTACGCCCATGTTGACTTCCAAGGATAAGGCCGAGACCAGACGTCTCCCGATGATGCCAATTCGCGACGTCGTGATCTTTCCCCACATGATGACGCCGTTCGTGGTGGGCAGGGAGTCGAGCGTGCGCGCGCTCGAAGAAGCGCTCGCCGCCGACAAGAAGATTTTCCTCGCCACGCAGCATGATGCCAGCGTGGACGAGCCCAACCCCGACGAGATCTACCAGACCGGCACGGTCGCCAACATCGTGCAGAGCCTCAAGTTGCCGGACGGCAACATCAAAGTCCTGGTCGAAGGCGTTGAGCGCGGCAAGGTCGTTTCGGTCTCCGACGAAGACGGCTATTTCCGCGCCGTGGTGCGCACCTCGCACTTCAAAGTGGACCACGGTCCACAGCTCGAGGCCCTCATTGGCCGCGTGACCACCCTGTTTGAGCAGTACGTAAAGCTGAGCCAGAACCTCAACTACGAGACCATGGTGGCCGCCATCCGCGGTGACGACCCGGGCAAGCTCGCCGACACCGTGGGCGCGAACCTCCAGCTCACGATCGAAGAGAAGCAGGAACTGCTCGAGATTTTCGACCCCGTCGACCGGCTCACCCGCGTCGCCGACATGCTCGACATCGAAATCGAAAAGCTCAACATGGACCGCACCATCCAGGGCCGCGTGAAGCGCCAGATGGAACGGGCGCAGAAAGAGTACTACCTCAACGAGAAGATCAAGGCCATCCAGAAGGAGCTCGGCCGCGGCGAGAAGAGCGAGTTCGACGACCTCAAGAAGAAGATCGAGACCGCCGGAATGCCCGACGAGCCCAAGGAGAAAGCGCTCTCTGAGCTGAAGCGGCTCGAGCAGATGCCGCCCATGTCGGCCGAGTCCACCGTGTCGCGGAACTACCTCGAGTGGCTCCTGGCTGTGCCGTGGAAGAAGAAATCCCGCGAAATCCGCGACCTGACATTCGCCGAAAAGGTGCTTGAGTCCGACCATTATGGGCTTGAGAAAATCAAGGAGCGGATCCTCGAATTCCTGGCCGTCCGCCGGCTGGTGAAGAATCCCAAGGGCTCGATCCTGTGCTTTGTCGGACCTCCGGGCGTAGGCAAAACCTCCCTCGGCATGTCGATCGCCAAGGCCACCGGGCGCAAGTTCGTCCGCATGTCGCTTGGCGGCGTGCGCGATGAAGCCGAGATCCGCGGACACCGCCGCACCTACATCGGCGCGCTTCCCGGACAAGTGATCCAGATGATGAAGAAGGCCGGCACCCGCAACCCGGTCTTCATGCTCGACGAGATCGACAAGATGTCGACCGACTTCCGCGGCGACCCATCGGCGGCGCTACTCGAAGTGCTCGACCCCGAGCAGAACTACATGTTCGTTGACCACTACCTGGATGTCGAATACGACTTGAGCCAGGTGTTCTTCGTCGCCACGGCGAACGTGATGCACACCATCCCGCCGGCGCTTCATGACCGCATGGAAGTGATCCGGCTGTCGGGCTACACCGAACTCGAAAAGGTGGAGATTGCCAAGCGGTTCCTGGTCCCCAAGCAAACCAAGGAGAACGGGCTCGCGGGCAAGGAAATCGAGTTTGCCGACGAAGGCCTCAACACGCTGATCCATCATTACACGCGCGAGGCCGGGG
>VFZX01000557.1 GCA_016871015.1 Acidobacteriota bacterium
TGCTTGCGCCAGCCGCCGAACAGATACCAATTGAAGGTGTAGATGCCGTCAGCGCCATCGCGCCAAAGGTTGGATGCGCTGCCGCGGATCACTTCGTCGGGACTCAGGCGGTAATGATTGCCGTAGCAGGCCAGGCTCGTGTAGACGGGAAGAGCGCGCGCCCTGGCCAACGCGCGAAACACCTTCACGCCGGGTGCTTCTGTCAGGCCTTGGCCGAGAATGAGGGCGTCGGCGAGATCCTCCGAAATCCAGGTGTCGATTTCGAAGCCGCCATCGCGGCACCATTCCACGCGTTCCGGGATCCGGATGGCGAGCTCGATGGGACGGCCGCGCTTGGCGGCCCTGGCGCGAAGGCTCTTGCGGACTTCGCGCAGGAACATCGTCAGGAACTTGCCGTTCTCTTTCTCCGTACCGCGCCGGAAGTAGAGCGAGTGCCGCAGGAAGTCGAGTTCGAGGCCGTCGAAATCCCAGCGATCGAAGAACTCCTCCACCGCGCGAAGCTTCAGCGCACGCACGCGCGGTTGTTCGAAATCGAGAGCGCTCCACCAGTCGAGATCGTCCACGAGCAGCTCCGGACTGATGCGCTTGAACGAAGGCAGTTCCGGATTGGGCAGCATCCCGCGCGGATGTTGCCCGTCATGGATGTCGTTGACACGGAAGGAGACGAAAGCATCGAGCCCGCGCTTGTGACACTCCTCGACAATCACCGCTGGCGGATTGTGTCCGGCATCGGCGAGACTCTTGGGGTTGAGGTACTGGTCCTTGGGATCGACCGGCACTCCACCGTGCCAGTTCTTCTCCTTCGGGAACTCGAAGCGGTCCGCCTGCCCGGGCCACTCGAGCACGTTGCTTTGGTACTCGGCGACATTGCCGCTGCCGAAGCTGAACAGCACGGTATCGACGGCGGAATTCTCGATCGGTGTGAAGACGAGCGAGGTGAACTGCTCGCGCGTCAACGGTCCGTAGGAAGCCGGGAGCACGGTGCGTCCCCATGTGTGGATGACAGACCCGTCCCAGTTGAACAACAGGCGGCGCTTGCCGGGCGATGCCTTACGAGGCACTGGCTTCGGCTGAGCCTGCGCGGCGGGCGCGGCAGCAGTGGCCGCAAGGAATCCGCGGCGTGTCAGGGGAATCATCGGTCAGACCAGGATTTCCTTGATCAGCTTGCCGCCCAGGTTCGTGAGCCGTTTGAACCGGCCGGAGTGGTAGTAGGTGAGCCGCATGTCGTCGAGACCCAGCAAGCGCAACATGGTGGCATGCATGTCGTGCGTGTGATACACGTTCTCGGCGCACCGGATGCCGAGTTCGTCCGTTTGTCCCACTACGGTCCCGCCCTTGACGCCCGCCCCGGCCATCCACATCACCATCGCATTCTGGTTGTGATCCCGGCCCGGACCGCTTCGGAAGAAGTCCATGCTATTGTCGGCGGTGCGGCCGAACTCGCCGCCCCACACCACCAGCGTCTGGTCGAGCAGCCCACGCTGTTTGAGGTCCGTCAGGAGCGCTGCCACGGGCTTGTCGGTCTCGAGACCGCGGTTGCGGTGCTCGCGCGCGATGTTCTCGTGCGAGTCCCAACCGTCCGAGAAGATCTGGACGAAACGAACCCCGCGCTCCACCAGCCGCCGCGCCATTAGGCACTTCCTCGCCATCGGTTCGGTTTGCTTGTCGTCCAGCCCGTACAGATCGCGCGTGGCCTGAGACTCCTTGGCAAGGTCCAAGCATTCGGGAACGGCGGTTTGCATGCGGAACGCGAGTTCGTAATTCTTCATGCGCGTCAGCAGGTGCGGATTGTTCGGCTGCGCGCCCAGTTGGGAGGCATTGAGTTCGTTGAGCAAAGTGAGATTTCTTTGCTGCTGCTCCCGGGTTACGCCCTCCGGCGGCTGCAGGTCCACGATCGGATCACCCACCGAGTTGATCAGCGTGCCCTGATAGTAGGCAGGCAGGTAGCCGCTACCCCAATTGATGCTGCCGCCGAAGACGCCGCCCCGGAGGTCCGGCAGCACCACGAACGCCGGTAGGTTCTGGTTTTCCGTGCCCAAGCCGAACACCGTCCAAGCGCCCATTGACGGACTACCCGGAATCGTCTCGCCGGTGTTCATGAAGAACGTGGCCGTAGTGTGCGCCTCGGCGCTGGTGTGCATGGCGCGGATGACGGCGATGTCGTCAGCCCGCTTGGCCAGGTGGGGAAAGATCTCGGAGATCTCCATCCCGCTCTTGCCATGCCGCGCGAATTCGAACGGACTGCCGACGTAGATCCGCTTCTCGAGGCTTCCGTACTTACGGGTGATCGGCTGGCCGTGCAGCTCGCGGAGTTTCGGTTTCGGATCGAAGGTATCCATCTGCCCGGGAGCACCGGACATGAACAGGAAAATCACCGACTTCGCCTTGGCCGGTAGGTGCTGCTTCTTCGGCGCTAACGGATCCGGACCACCGGACTCCGCGGCCAGCAGACCGTCCCCCGCCAACAGCGAGGTAAGAGCAATGCTGCCGATCCCTTGCCCGAAACGGTACAGAAGATCGCGGCGGCCGATCTCGCCGGCCTGGGGGCCGGGCCGGATCATCTTGCCGCAAGACTGGAGCTTTCCGTTCGACATTCGCCTTGTCCTCCCTCTCTCAGTCCAGGAAAATGAACTCGTTCATATTGAATAGCACCAGGCTCAGGTCGGCTAGATTCCCAAGGGGCTTGGTTTCGGCCCGCCGCAGGAACTTCATCGACATCTCCCGTTCGCTGCCGGACGGATCCCGCTGGAACGCCAACTGGAACGCCCGCTGCACCTGCTTGTCCGGCTCGGGACCGGCTTCGGCGGCAACCCGCCTCGCCATTTCCGTGCTTTGCGCGTGCGAGAACTCGTTGTTGAACAGAGCGAACACCTGCGGCGTCACGGAAGTGACTCCTCGAATCACGCAGGTCTGATCCATATTGGCCCCGTCGAACACCTTGATGAAGGGCAACTGGAAAGACCGCGATTGCAGCATGTACACCGTGCGGCGGCTCCGTTCCTTCACCTCGGATGGCTCCCACCACGTGGGAGCGCGCGCCATCTGCTCATCGTTGGCTACCGGGAAGAACGGAGGTCCACCCATCGCTGGGTTCAACTGGCCGCTGACGGCAAGCATACTGTCGCGGATCGATTCCACTTCGATGCGAATCGGGTCGCGCATCCAGAAAAGCCGGTTATCCGGATCGGCCTTGCTGGCGGCTTCAGCCTGAGGATGATTCATTCCTAACTGGTAGACGTTGGAATTGACAATCAGCCGCTGAACTTCTTTGACGCTCCAGCCGCTTTCGACGAAGCGCGCGGCCAGCCAGTCGAGCAGTTCCGGATGCAGGGTTCCGCCGCCGTTCTTGCCGAAGTCGCTCGGCGTGGCCACCAGTCCCTTGCCGAAATGATACTGCCAGATCCGGTTCACCATCACACGCGCGGTGAGAGGGTTGCCGGGCGAAGCGATCCACTTGGCCAGCAACTGGCGCCGGGTACCTCCCAGACCGTCGAGGCTGACCGGATCCATGTTCCCGGCGATGGCGCTCAGATAGCCGGGCTTCACCTCTTCGCCTGCCAGCTTGTAGTTTCCGCCGGCCAGCACTTTGGTGGCCACGACATCCTTTAGCTCGTCGCTATCGGCAACGACGTGAGCTTTCGGCAGATAGTAGTCGGGCGAGTTCGGATTGGCGAAGCGCGCCGTTTGCCGTCCGATGAGTTTCTGGCGGGCCTTCTCTTCCTTGCTCGTGAGCATGTCGCTGGGGATCGAATACTTGCGTTGTCCCGGCTCGGCCCAATCCTTCAGGTCCTGCGATCCGAACAGAATCCGGTGCTGCTCCACGCGTTCGTTGATACCCTTGCGGAACTCGGTTTGCGACTTTTCGCGGGCCTCCAGGGTCTCTTTCCACTGTTTGGAGGATCTTTCCCACCGCTCCGGATCGAGCCTGGCGGCCTCGTACTGATGAAACGGCAA
>VFZX01000558.1 GCA_016871015.1 Acidobacteriota bacterium
AATCGTGCTACGCAACAACCACACTTCGACCGGCGGCGATGAGCGTTCGCCCGTCAATTCTCGGACAGGCTCCTAGGCGCGCGCCCTCGCAGCGTTGCGATTGAAACCGCGTAAAACGGATCCGCAAAGGCTGGGTTCGACAGCGCCACATCCTAGGCGCGCGCCCTCGCAGCGTTGCGATTGAAACGCCCTGGCCCACGAGGCCGAGTTCGGTTGCGAGCTTCTGGTCTTAGGCGCGCGCCCTCGCAGCGTTGCGATTGAAACCTTTTCGCGAGAAGTTTCACGGATGCGGTGATTGCGTGCGTCTTAGGCGCGCGCCCTCGCAGCGTTGCGATTGAAACAGGCGAATTTAGCTGGACACTGCGCGCGTGGCACTCGTGAGCCTTAGGCGCGCGCCCTCGCAGCGTGCGATTTTTGAACCAGTTGCTACGCCCCTGTCGACGATCGCCATTGTATTCTTGGCTCCCGATTCCGGCACTGGATCGCCTCGAACCGCTCACGCGATCACCACCGCCAGTGAAGTGAGCGCCGGTGCCGATATTGTGCGACCCAACTCCGCGCGATGTTGAGCCAGAGCCCCCTCGTCTCGCAAACACGCCTCGGCCAGACGGTCTCGCGCAGAGTCCTGCGGCCGGGATCGCCAAGACCGGCCAAGCGTTCACCGGGAACGGGCAGAAAATTGTTAAATCTCACAACCCCCTTCCCCTCAGCCATCTCCAGCCAAAAACAGCCCCTCCAGCCCGCTGCCAATTCCCCCAGCCCCGCTTGACAGAGTTCTAACCTACAACTCACCGGGCGGGACCGTCCCCCCGCGCCAAACATCATGCACAACAAACAAGAACAAACCGGCGTCAACGGCCCTGGCCGGGCCCTCCACGCCCAAACAAAAAAATCGCGGGAACGAACCCAACGTCCTGCAACCCTCCTATTATCAACAGGAGCCTGACTCCGCATGCAATGGCAACCAGCCGCTCACCCATTCGTGAGCCGCAGCACATTTCACGAGGGCCAACTCGACCCCCTCCCCTGCCACGGCAAGGCCGCGGCCTCCACCCCCGCCCGCGCCACCAGTATCTTCAGCGAGACCCCTACCCAGAGCCGGATCATCATCTCCACGATCCTCGATGCCGTCGAGCAGTTCCCTGACGCCTATCAAGCCGTCCGCCGTGCTGTCCTCGCCATCCCGTGGCCCGAAGAAGCCGGACCAAAGCCGGTATGCACTTGAACTTGCGAAACGTCACTCCAAGGGTGCGGGGGACCGCCGCAACTCGTTATCCTTGTTTTCGAAAATATTTTTCGAGTCTTTTCAGTACATTACGGCGTCCGCAGCCCGGCTCCTGTCTTGACACCGTCCAAAATCACAGTCGCAGGAGCACTCCATTGAGTACCACACAACGGCCAGAAAAGCGCATCACCCGGACGGCGGAATTCCCGGTCAGCGCGAAAAAATCAAAATTTGCACAAACGAACCCAAGCCGAAGTGCGCCGAAACTTCACCATAAAAGTGGAATAAAGCAACTTCCGCGGCCGTCACAGGCCAGGGAAACAGACCGGATTACGTCCGAAAACTCCGGCTATTCCGCATCATCCCCACAGCCGGACCCGGCCCAGCCCGAACGCCGCCTTCTGCCCCACATGGACCACCTCCGCCGCCCGCAGCCACGGCACCAGCGGACCTACCTCCCCCTCCCACTCGATCCACCCCACCACGCCGTCAAAGTTCATCCACTCCTCCTGACGGTAGCTGTGCCGCGGCAGCACATACCGGAACAGCCGGTGCCCGGTCATCACTACGCCAGGCCACTCCGGCCGCACGAACGGCGCTTTCCCGTCTCCCCTCGCGAACAAGTGGTTGTGGATCCGCACCGCGCGCACCACCGCCTGCTCCAACACCATCCGCCCCACCTCCGGCGGATCGAAACACGTCCCCTCGGCGCCTTTCATCAACAGCGGCGTCTCGATCACCAGCCGGATCCGCCGCAGCGGACCATCAGCCTCCTCACGCCCCAGCCGGCGCTTCCGCCGTGCCACCTCCGCCAGCCGCAGACGTCCGCCCTTCACCTCCAGCCCCTGCTGCCGGATTCCCTCCTCCACACCATCCAGCGCCGCTCCCGCCACCCCCAACGCGCGCACCACCAACTCGATCTCTTGCCCGTGCCCCACCCTCCACCGCGCCCCGTTCCGCAGCACCGGGACCGGGCGGCCCGCCTCCAGCTCGAATGGCTCCGAAACCTCCGCCCCAGCCGCGATCGCCGCCAACGGCTCCCCCAACGGAGTCTCAATGATCAGCGGCTTCGGCTGATTCTCTCCCGCGCCCCCGCCCGCGCGCGACTGCTCGAACAAGCTGTAGAACGGACATACCGAAGGCGCAGCGCAGTCCTCCCCGCACACCGCCCCCGCGTCCCGCCGCCCCAGGCACAGCTCCGGGCGCATCACCATTCCGATCGCACCACGCATGGTCGACCCGGCATAGGCGGGCAGGTCCAGGTCCCCTTCGGCGCGCAGGGCAAAGATCCGTTCTTCATAGTGGATCCGGTCCAGGATCCATACGGCTGCCGCGGGACTGATCATGGCTCAGAATACCGCGGCGTGATATCCACCGGTAAGTCCGTTAACCGCTCCAGGGACTTGGCCAGCTCCGGCCGGATCACCGCCAGCCGCTCCACCATCCGCCGCGCGCCTTCGAAGTCCCCCTCGGCCTGGATCGTCATGATCTCCCGCGCAAGGCCCGTTACCGCCTCCTTGGTCTTCGCCAGGTCGAGCGCGAATGCCCCGCCGGCACGGGTCCGGATCGCACCGGCGTCCAGCAGGTAGTTGAACTGGATCGCCATGCCGCGCCCGTGCGCCTCATGGATCCCGAACCGCAGCGTCCGGAACATCGACGCCAGGAACGTCGTATAGAGCTGGACCTCCGCTTCAGGCAGCAGCTTCCGGTCATACAGATACTGGAGCAGAAAGAGTCCGGTGATATCCGCCTTGGCCTCTTCCAACGTTCCATAGTAGTTCTTCAACGATTGCCGGACATTCTTCTGCGGACCCAGGCCGTGGCTCAGCTCATGCGCCAGGATGTGGGTGAAGAAGGCGTCAAAGCTCAGCTCCTGCTGGTCCGCCGCGCTCAACACGCGCCGCGCGATCGGGGTCAGGATGTGCCGGAACTTGGCCTCCTGCACGTTCTTGAGCATCACGCGCTTGGCGCCCATCTCGGTGACCACTTTGTCGTCGTTCGGCAGGTTGAACGCCGCCGTCGCGATCCCGTGGGCGCCGTCGCCCGCCGGGCGGATCTGGTTCACCACCGTGATCGGCGTCAACGCCCCGAGCTTCGGATTCCGGTGCCGCGGATCAATCGGGAGGTGATTCTCAATATCCTGCAGGTGCGCGGCGAAGAACTTGAGCTTGCCGGTCTCGGCGTCGTCGCGCAGGCAGACATAGGCTTCAAACGCCGCCTTGAATCCGAACAGCTCGTCGGTGTAGGTTTCATAAGGACCGATCGTCACGTCGACGGGCGAGTCGAGCTGCATCCACGCCACGTCGCTCGCATAGTAGTCATCCGACAGGAAGGCATCGGCGCGCAGCCGCAGGAACTTCCGCAGCGTCGCGTTGGGCGTCGCCTCCGCCGCCTTCCGCAGCAGCGCCGCCAGCGGCTTCAGCTCGGCTGCGTATTCCACCGAGTAGGGCACGATCTTCAGTCCGCCCTTTTCGCGCCGGATCACCGTAAAGAAGCTCTGCGCCTTCTCCTTCATCGGCGGATCGATTTGTGACAACCAGGCTTCGAACTCCTCCTTCGACAGGCTCTCCGGGTAGTAGTTCGACCCCGGCGGCTTGCGCGCCGGGACGCCGGGCAGGAACGCCGCGTGTTCATCGAGGTCCGACCATGGACCCTTGTTGAGCCAGAAGTAGGCCAGGCGCGCCCGGCCCTCCGCCGAGCGGTCCTTCTGAAGCTT
>VFZX01000559.1 GCA_016871015.1 Acidobacteriota bacterium
AAGGATTCGTGTAAAAAACAGCCAGATCGCCTTCGCCAGCCTGCCATGAGGTCAGTCTGTTAGACTGAGGAGAAGACACGATTCGGAATTTTAAGCACGCTAAGCAGCTGCAGCGAGATCTAGTGACCGGGTACGAAGCGGTCGAAATTGACCTGGACCGAAGGAGCGCGATGCTTCCCAACGATAATCGCCGGTAAGATTGATGTGTTCCCAGCCGAGCGGCGACAAATGGGCCAGATCGCCGGGTTCTGGATGTTGCCCTTGATTCCGCAGGTGATCGACGGCGCGTTGCAAGTAGGTCGTATTCCATAGAATGATAGCTGCGACGAGCAGGTTGAGACCGCTCGCGCGGTGACGCTGGTTCTCATAGGAGCGATCGCGAATTTCACCGAGCCGATTGAAGAATACAGCGCGGCGGAGCGCATTTTGCTGCTCACCCTTGTTGAGCCCGACATGACTGCGGCGACGCAGTTCCGGGTCTTGCAGCCATTGAAGAGTGAAGAAAGTCCGTTCCAACTTTCCCAGTTCTCGCAACGCTAGGGCCAGACCGTTCTGCCGGGGATAGGCCGCGAGCTTGCGCAGGATCATCGAGGCGGTGACCGTTCCCGTTTTGATCGACATGGCGAGGCGCAGTAGTTCGAACCAATGATCAGTGACGGCGCGGACACTGATGGTGCCCGCCACCAGAGAACTGAACTCGGGCGGCACAGTCATGTTCGGCAACACGTAGAGGCGCTTTTCCTTGAGGTCGCGAATGCGCGGCGCAAAGCGGAAGCCCAACAGACGGCACATGGCAAAGACATGATCCGAGAAGCCGCCGGTATCGGTGTAGTGCTCGTTAATGACGAGGCTGCTCTGGTGATAGAGCAACCCGTCGAGGACATGGGGTGCCTCATTAGCAGTCGCAGCGATCACCTTGGTGTGATAGGGCCCAAACTGGTCGGATAGATGAGTGTAGAACTTGACGCCTGGGTCCTGACCGTAGTGCAAGTTCACTAGCCCCCCGACTTCGCCACGGCCGCCAGCGCGAAAGAACTGAGCGTCTGACGATGACGTGGTGCCACTGCCCCAGTGAGCCGCCAAAGGCTGGCGATGCTGGGCGTCGATCAAGTTGGCAAGGGCCTGGGCATAGCACTCTTCGCGTACATGCCAGTCTGCCGTCCAAGAGAGCTGTCGCCAAGTTGTCTCGTGGCAGGCCTCGGACATGCGTGTCAGTCCGAGATTGATGCCGTCGGCCAATACCGCAGTCAGAAGAGCTTGTCGATCCTTGGGCGGTGCCTGAGTGCGCAGATGTAAGAATCGATCACTCATATTCGTCCACTGATCGACCTCGGCGAGCAGTTCCGTAATCTTGACATGGGGCATCAATGCGTATGCCTTTTCGGCGAAGAGTTCAGCGGATTCTGGCGTGTTCTTGCGCAACGGGGAGATGTGTAGTTCCCCGTCGGCGAGCGTGACATCGAGCAATGTTTTTTCCCGCGCCTTGGATGCCACCGTACTCAGGGTGTCTTCGAGCCTCTGCCGACACTCGGCGAGGTAGGACGTCAAGTTCGTATCGACATCGAGAGGCAGTGGTTCCTTTTGCATCGCTGCGAAGGTCGCCGCTGGAATCAAATACGTCTCGAAATCCCGGTACTGGCGACTCCCCGTCACCCAGATATCCCCGGCGCGAAGACGATCACGCAGTTCCGCGAGTGCGCACAGCTCATAGAAACGACGATCCACGCCGCTAGCTGGAAGTACATAGGGCCTCCAGCGCGGTTTCACAAAACCGGTCGGCACCTGCTCGGGCAGCGTGCGCTTGCCGCTGGAGTTGAGGTCGCGGAGCAGATGGAGAGCCTGCAACAACTCAGCTGCGGCCGGCGCGGCGTGGAATTCAAAATTAGCAAGCAGCAGCGGCGCAAACTTACGCGCGCTGCTATATCGTTCTTCGAGTAGCGCGAGATGATCGAAGTCTTCCGGCTGCGCGAGCGCCTGCGCTTCCGACACAGTCGATTCAAACTTGGACCATGGCAACACAGCCTCAATGGCGGCAAATACATCGCCGCCGCTAGAACGCGCCTCAAGGACCGCTTGGCCCACCCGGGCGTAGAGCCGTACTTTCTCGTTGATCGATTTGCCGCTGGCGTGGAACTGCTCGGCATGCTTGCGTTCCGACTTTTTGAACATCTGCCCGATGAGATGCTCGAACATATTGAGCGCCTCGTCGGTCAGTGTGGCCGTGAGTTCTAACACCAAGGCCGTGAGCGTGGCGTAGCGCCGCAGAGGCTCGAGTTCCGCCAAATGCTGCACGGTGCTCTGGCCACCCTCACGAGCAAGCTTAAGCCAGTAGTTCTGATGCACCCGCGTGACCCGCTCGGGCTCGATGCCGAGAGCGCGAACCAGGCCCAGCCGTTCGATTAGCTTCGGGAAGTTGCCAGTGGTAGCTGCATAAGCGGTCTGCCGCAACCACGCCAGTGTGCTTTGCCCGCCCCCGGCCCGGATTTCGAGCAGTTGATCGAGGGATTGACGTTGCTGATCCGTTAGTCCGTCGGTGAGCCGACGCCACAGTTGTCGCTGCGCACGAGCTCGAACCGATCCAGCTAGGCGTTCGATGGCCGCCAGCGGTGGGCAGACGATACGCCGCGCGCGTAGTTCCTCAAGCAAAGTGGTAACGAGTGTCAATCCATGATCGGTGGCCAGTGCTGTCGGCAAGAGCCACGCCGCCAGCTCCCGATACAGAGCTCGGGTTAATGGGCGAAGTCCCAGCGCAGTTTCAATCTCAAGGACGTGTTCTCGGCGAGTTTGATCTCGTTCGGCGTAGTCGACGAAACACGCTGCATCGACGCCCAGTTGCTCGGCAACGAAGGCGCAGAGCGGAGCGGGTGGTAGCTCGCCTTGTTGCAGTATGCGCCCTGGAAAATGCAGGTAGCAAAGGATGAGTGCAAAGCCGAGACGATTAGGATCGCCACGGCGACGATTGACCAGCGTAAGATCCTCTGGGCTCAGCGTGTAATGGCGTACCATCCCGCGCTCATCGCTCGCGGGAGCTTGGAGACTGAGCCGCTGCGACTCAGTGAGCAATTCTCGGTGTGGCATAGTTGTCCCTGTTGAAGTATACTTTCACTGGACCATAACTTTGCTGCGCAAAACGCCCCTTTCCTGGGTCTTTGGCAGGAAGGATTCCATGGGGGTTCAATTGGGACAGTCCGCAGCACTGTATTGCCGGGTATCGACCGCCGACCAGACCTGCGCCCGCCAGGAACGGGATCTACGCGCCTTCGCCAAGAAGGCGGGCTATAAAATCGCCGGGGTCTGGAAGGAAACCGCCTCCGGAGCGAAGAATGAGCGCACCGAACGTAAGAAGGTTCTGGCGTTGGCGCAAGCCCGCGATATCGACGTCATTCTTGTCACCGAACTGACCCGCTGGGGCCGCTCAATGCTCGATCTGTTCCACACACTGCAGGATCTGCAAGCTTGGGGAGTCTCACTGATCGCTCAGACCGGCTTGCAATTCGATCTGCGAAGCGCTCAAGGCAAATTAATCGCCTCTCTGATGGCGGCGCTGGCTGAGTTCGAACGGGATCTACTCCGCGAACGAGTCCGTTCGGGCATTGCGGCCGCTCGAAAGCGTGGCGTCGTGTTCGGACGGCGTCCCGGTCAGCGCGTCAAGGCCGACCGTTTCGCGCCCAAAGTGCTCCAACTCGTCAGTGAAGGCCAATCCTACCGTGAAATCAGCCATCGGCTCGGTCTGAGCAAGAACACGATCCTGGATATCGTCAAGCGCGACCGTACGCCTTAGCGTGCTTAAAATTCCGAATCGTGTCTTCTCCTCAGACTGTGACCGACTCCCTCCCCCCAGCAAAGAGGAGGCGTTTTGGCATCCGCTCCAGAAACCGCGTATCCGCGGCTCCGCTCCAATCTCACCCCGGTCGAACTCAAGGCTCAGTT
>VFZX01000560.1 GCA_016871015.1 Acidobacteriota bacterium
AGAAGGTGTAAGGTGAAGATCGAGCCGCACCCGCCCTTGATAAGTGTCAAGCAAGAATCCAGGCTAAAGTGTCAAGGATGTGTCCGGTCGCGCAAACTGGGCGTGACGCAGTAGTCAGAGGTTGGAACTCTGAAGGCCCCCGGGACCCTGGGGGCCTTCAGCTATTGAGTGGAGGTCCACCACTTCCACGCGGTCGCTGAGTGCGTAGCGCAAGGTTTCCCCTCGCGGCTGGGAACCACGACCCAGGCGCGTTCAAGCTGGAGCGCGCGGACCGCGGAACCGAGCGACTTCGTCATGACCGGAGCATCCGCGTACTTGAACTCGTACCCGAACCGCTTGCCGCCACGGATGCAGACCAGGTCAATTTCGGCACCGCCATGGATGCTCCAGTAGAAGGCTTCTTCCGAGGCGATCTCGCGGATCCTGAGAACGTGTTCCAGCGCGAATCCTTCCCAGGAAGCTCCGAGCTTGGGGTGGCCCGCAAGGGCGTGCGGATCCGGGATTCCCATCAGCGCGTGGAGCAGCCCCGAGTCGCGCAGGTACACTTTGGGCGCACGCCGGAGCCGCTTTCCGGCGTTGTCGAACCAGGGCGTAAGCTGGCGGATCACCAGGGCTCCGGTGAGGATGTCCAGGTAATGCGACGCTGTGGTAGCGCTCACTCCGAGGGATCCGGCGATCTCAGACGCATTCCAGGTCTGGCCGTGATAGTGCGCCACCATGGTCCAGAACCGGCGCAGTTGCTCGGCGGGAACCCGGACTCCAAGCTGCGGGATATCACGTTCGAGGAAGGTGCGGATGAACTGGCGCCGCCAGTCGAGGCTCCAGGTATCGTCCTCGGCGAGAAAGCTCCGCGGCATGCCGCCCCGTAGCCAGAGCCGCCGCTGAGACTCCGGAGCGCCGCCCGTCTCCCAGACGTCGAACCCGCCAAGCTCGATATAGCGGATCCGGCCCGCGAGTGACTCCGCTGCCTGGCGGGCAAGCTCCGGGGATGCGCTTCCGAGGATCAGGAAGGACGCCGGGCGGTCCGGGCGGTCGGCCAGTACGCGGAGGAGCGGGAACAGCGAGGGCTGGCGCTGCACCTCGTCAATCACGACGAGCCCGTTGACGGGCGCAAGCGCGAGTTGGGGCTGAGAGAGGCGCGCGGCGTCCTGCGGGTCCTCAAGGTCAAAGTAGGTGGCGGGGCCCGTGTGGGAGGCTCCAAACGTTCGGGAAATCGTCGATTTGCCGCGGTTCTGCCGGGCCAGCCGTTCCATCCGTCGGATATAATGACGCCATGTTGCTGCACTGGGTTCTTCTCGCGATTCTCGCCGCCACACCCACCGCCGGGCAGTCGCTGTTCGGCACGATCCTCGGCTCCGTGAGCGACTCCACACAAGCCCGGATCGCGGGAGCAGTGATCAAAGTCCGCAACACCCGCACCAACGCCGTGCGGACGGTCCGGGCGTCGGCGTCTGGTGACTACGAGATGCCCGCGCTGCCGGTTGGCGAGTACGAGCTCACGGCGGAGGCTCCCGGCTTCCGCACCCACCGCGTGACGGGTGCCGTGCTCCAAGTGGACCAGCGTTTGCGGCTGGATCTCACGCTCCAGCTCGGTGAAGTCGCCCAGTCGATCGAAGTCGCGGCAGCCGCCCGCCTCATCGAGACCGACAACGCGACGCAGGGCACGGTAATCGACAACCGGCGGATCGTCGAGCTTCCTCTGAACGGCCGGAACTTCCAGCAACTTGCCTCGCTCGGCCCGGGCGTCGTCGCGCCCGTACCCGGATCCGGCGACCGGATCAGCGTTGCCGGAGCGCGCAACTTGAGCGTCGGATTCCTGATGGACGGCACCACGAATTCGAACACGAATGCCAACACGGCGATGATCAGTCCGTCGATCGACCTGATCCAGGAGTTCAAGGTGCTGCGCAACAGCTTCGCCGCTGAGTTCGGACACGGAGCCGCGCAGATTAATCTGGTGACCAAGTCCGGCGGCAATCAATTCCACATGACGCTATTCGAGTTCCTGCGGAACGACAAGCTGCAGGCGCGCGACTTCTTTGACGCCGCCAAGCCCGCGTTGCGAAGGAATCAGTTCGGTGGCACGGGCAGCGGCCCGGTGTTCATCCCGTGGCTGTACGACGGACGGAACAAGAGCTTCTGGCTGATCAACTACGAAGCCTTCCGGCAGCGCACCCCGAACACCATCCGCGCGAGCTTCCCGACGCAGGCCGAACTGGACGGCAACCTGACGGCGACAACTGGTGCGCTCAACGATCCGTTCGCCAACAACGTGCCGTTCCCCGGCCGGATCATTCCGCCGGCGCGCATCAATTCAAGCACCCGCGCCTACCGGCAGTTCATGCCGGTCACCAACTTGGCCCGGGGAACCTTCGGCCAGAATTTCAACCTGCTCCATGCGGGCAGCGGCCGCAGTGCCTCCGACCAGTTGACGCTACGTTACGACCACAACTTTTCACCGCGGTCCAATGGCTTTGTGCGTCACACTCTGAACGACGTGAACAGCCTCCCGCTGGCGATCTTTCCGTTCTACACGCGCGTGGCCAACACGCGTCAGCAGAATGGAACGGCGGGCCACAATCTGGTGATCCGCCCGAACCTGATCAATGAATTCCGTTTCGGATTTGCCCGGCACAACGCGAACCTGAGCCCCGGGTCGACATCCGGGGGCCGGAACTTCGCGGCCGAGATCGGGCTCCGCAACCTGCTCAGCATCGACAACCCGAAAGCGTACTCGCCGCCAGCCGTCGCGATCACGGGATTCAGTGGCGCCGGTGGAATCGGGCTGATCACCCAGCGTGTGAACACGTTCTCCTACGTCGACAACCTCTCCTACATCCTGGCCAAACACAGCATCAAGGCCGGTGTGGACATCCGGCGCGTGCTGCACGACACGCGCAACATCGGGGCCACGCACGGCACCTTTGCGTTTCAAGGAAACTTCAGCGGCAGTCCGCTCGGCGATTTCCTGCTCGGATTCCCACGCACGGCCTCGGGGACGGCGCCGCCGGGCGTCGACGGCGTGAACCTCGCCACGCTCTGGCAGGGATTCGTCCAGGACGACTGGAAGATCGTGCGCAACCTGACGATCAACCTCGGCCTGCGTTACGAATACTACTCGCCCTGGATCAACAACCGGAACCGCATCTCGCGATTCGATCCCTACTTCCCGGGCGGGCGGGTGATCTATCCGGCCGAGAACTTCTACTTCGTTCCGGGACCCGGGTTTATCCCAACCGACAGGCCACTGGCAAACCGCGGTCTCTATGAGCCGGACCGCAACGACTTTGGCCCACGGTTCGGATTCGCATGGCGGCCGCGCGGCAGCAACCGTTCGGCGGTGCGCGGCAGCTACGGCATCTTCATTGACAATTCGAACGAGACCAACCACATTTTTTCGATCGGGAATCCGCCGCATCTGCTGCAACACAACATCGTCAACGACGCGGCGCGGCCGCCGCTGACGCCGTGGTCCTCGATGTTTCCGGCGCAGGTCACGGCGTTCTCGGCACAGGTGAACACTGTCGCGCCTGAGCTGCCCTCGGCGTATGTCCAGCAATGGAGCCTCAACCTCCAGCGCGAAGTGACGCCCGAGCTCGCGGTGGAGCTCGGCTACTCGGGCGCGAAGGGCACCAACCTCGACCAGCGCCTGGAGTGGAATCAGGCGCGGCTCGATCCGGATCCCAGCAGGCGCACGGCCATCGCCAGCCGGTTGCCGTATCCTTCGTTTTCGCCGGGCCTGATGGCGCACGCCCGCACGGGCATGTCGAACTACCATTCCTTCATCGCCCGGTTGGCGCAACTTCAGCCGCGGACTCTCGTTCCTGGCCGCCTATACGCTGTCCAAGGCGATCGACAACGCGTCATTCTCAGGCAACATCGGGGCGCAGCCGGCGCTGGCGCAGAATGCCTACAACATCCA
>VFZX01000561.1 GCA_016871015.1 Acidobacteriota bacterium
CTTGTCTCGAGGCGAGCAGAAGAGCCTGCAGACGGACAGGGTGATCCTGGTGCCGGGGCCGCCGGAAGAAATCGCGGTCGTCGGCCGGATCTACCGGATGTTCGTTGAGGAAGCGAAAGTCGAGAGCGAGATTGCGCAGCGCCTAAATGCCGAAGGCATCCGCACGGACCTTGGCCGGGAATGGACGCGGGCCACGGTTCACCAGGTTCTGACCAACCAAAAGTACATTGGCAACAACGTCTACAATCGTGTCTCCTTCAAGCTGAAGAAGAAACGGGTGGTCAATCCGCAGGAAATGTGGATCCATCGGGACGGGGCGTTCGATGCCATCATTGACCCCAGCCTGTACTTCATGGCGCAGGGGATCATCCGCGAGCGGAACCGCCGGTACTCGGACGCGGAACTGCTGGACAGCCTCAAGCGGCTGTTGCAGAAGGAAGGCCGGTTGTCTGGCATCCTTATCGACGAGACGGAGGGGATGCCCACCAGTTCCGCCTATCGCTCCCGTTTCAAAAGCCTCGTGCGCGCCTATCGGCTCGTAGGCTACACGCCGGAGCGCGACTTCGAATTCATCGAAACCAACCGGCGTCTGCGCGCCATGTACCCGCAGGTCGTGTCGGACGTGACGGCGCGGATCGAGGCTCTCGGCGGAGCCATCGAAAGGGATCGGGCAACTGAGATCCTCACGATCAACCGGGAGTTCACAGCCTCACTGGTCATCGCGCGATGCCGACACACGGACGCGGGCGCATTGCGCTGGCTGATTCGGATGGATGCCGGCCTGCAACCCGACATTACAGTGGCCATTCGGCTCAATGCCGCGAACTCCGAGCCCATGGACTACTACCTGCTGCCGGCGATCGACCTTCACTCCGGTCGGCTCAGGCTTGCCGAGGAGAACCGGCTGGCACTCGACGCATATCGCTTCTCCACCCTCGACTACTTCTTCGGCATGGCCGAGCGAATCCGCATTCAGGAGGCAGCATGAGTTCAAACCAACCCGTGGTGCAGATGATCCCCATCGACAAAATCCACGTGCAGAACCCCAGGACGCGCAACAAGGTGGTGTTTCAGGGGATTGTCGACAACATCTCCCACGTGGGGCTGAAACGCCCGATCACCGTCAGCCGCCGGAAGGGATCCGGTGACGACAGAGAGTACGACTTGGTGTGCGGTCAAGGACGGCTGGAGGCCTGTCTCGCACTGGGTGAACGCGAAGTGCCCGCAATTGTTATCGACGCATCGAAGGAAGAGCAGCTGCTGATGAGCCTCGTTGAGAACGTGGCGCGGCGCCCCTACTACGCCACAGAGTTGATCCGTGAGGTTCGGGCGCAGAAGGCGCGGGGCTGTAAGCCAGAGCAGATCGCGAAGAAGCTCGACCTGGATGTGACATACATCCACGGAATTGTCCGGCTGTTGGAGCACGGTGAAGAACGGCTGATCCGCGAAGTGGAGAACGGGCGCGTGGCGCTGACCGTGGCGATCCGGATTGCCAGCTCCAACGACGAGGAGATCCAACGCGTGCTCTGCGAAGCCTACGAGGACAAGAGCCTGCGCGGACAGAAACTGGCCACAGTGCGCCGACTCATTGAAGAGCGAATGACGAAGGGAAAGGACGTGAAGATCGGTGGGCCCAAGAAGCAGCGCGCCAGGCCATCGAAGGAGACGCTGCTGAAGGCCTACAAAGAGGAAACGCAACGCCAGAAGCTGATGGTGAAAAAAGCACAGCTTACGGAGGGCCGCCTCTTGATAATCCTGTCCGCGCTGAAGTCCCTTCTCCAGGATGAGAACTTCATCACGATGCTGCGGGCCGAACGGCTCGACAACATGCCGAAATACCTGGCGGAAAAGATCAAGTACGGAGGTCAGAGATAGGAATGGCCCAATCGGTGAAAAAAGGCTTCCGAGTTGAAGGCGTCAGTTTGAAGATGGCGGACATTGTCCCCTCAAAGCAGCTCAAGGCCTTCGTGCGCGCTGGCCGGAAGTATAAGCAGATCGCGGCCTCCATCGCAGAGGTCGGCATCATCGAACCGCTGGTCGTGTTCCCGTTGACTGGACAGAGCGGCAAGTACATGTTGCTGGACGGCCATCTTCGGTTCGATGTGCTGCAGCAGTCGGGCGCCACCGAGGCGCCATGCCTGATCTCCACTGAGGACGAGGCCTACACGTACAACAAGCGCGTGAACCGGCTGGCCACCATTCAGGAGCACTACATGATCCTGAAGGCGATCGAGAACGGCGTATCCAGCCAGCGGATCGCCCGGGCGTTAGACGTGAACATCTCCGCCATCCGGCAGAAGGTAAACCTGCTGGATGGGATCTGCCAGGAGGCAATCGACCTGCTCAAGAACAAGCACATCGCGACGCAGGCGTTCAAGATCCTAAAGAAGATGAAGCCGCTCCGTCAGGTTGAGGTGGCGGAGATGTTGGTGGCGGCGAACAACTACTCGATGTCGTACATCAAGGCACTCTATGCTGCCACGAGCCGTGCTCTGCTGCTGGATGAGGACAAGCCGAAGAAAGTGGACGGATTGTCGACCGAGCAGATGCTTCGGATGGAACGCGAAATTGAGGGCCTGCAGAAGGATCTGAAGTTGATCGAGGAGTCTTATGGAACCGAGATGTTGAATCTCGTGCTCGCCCGCGCCTACCTGCTGAAGCTTCTGAACAACACCCGCGTCGTCCGCTACCTGGCGCAGAATCATGGCGACTTGCTGACGGCCCTCCAGACGGTGGTGGATTCGGTGTCAGCTGAGGGAACGGTAGCGGAGGAAGGTGTTCGGAAACCGGAGGACGCCGTCGCCGCCAGGTAGCATCGCTTTCGCGTCAACCTCGATGTGTGCGCGCTTCGGATGGAAGTGGCAGATCGCGGCTGAACAGGCAGAGGTGGTCGTAGGCCCAGAGTTTCACGAGCGGTGTTCGGCCTCGCCTGGCGGCTAGATAGTCCCGCTGCCAAGGCCATCCGGCGTTGAAGTGGCCCATGAGGTACCGGCAGTCGGCACGGAGCCAGTTCAGCACCTCGAAGGGGTAGGCAGCCATCGCGCGAACTTTGTCGATATTGCGATCGAGGCCGGCGTACTGGAAGCCTTCGATCATGAACGTGTCGAAGCCGCTGGTGGCCTTCGATGTCCACTCCGTGGGGAGGTTGATGTAGCGGTTCAGTTGGCGGGTGTCGGGATCGTTGACGTCGAGCGGCCAGAGGATCTCAAACTTGGCGCGTGGGTGGCTGGCGAGGACGTAGGCTCGGATGGCGGCAACGTGGTCGCGGACGGTCTGGCGCAGGAAGTCGGCGTCGACGTGGCTGTTCACCGAAGGGTCGTCATTCGGCGTGAGGAAGAGGTGGAGCGGGCGGCCGTGGGCGGATTGGAAGGCAGCCGTGGTGTAGGCGTCGTAGAACGCCATTCCGGATGCGTTTGGGAAGAACCACCACAGGACCTCGCCGAACTGGAGCCTGGCCTCGAGTCCCGCAGATTCAATTAGTGTCGCGACCTCGGCGTAGGCCTGTTTGATGTAGTCGCGGAATGGCGGAGCAAAGGCGCAGTGCGACGAGAACTTGTTGCCGAAGCCTGTAGCGGTTTGAACTGGGTTGCCGTCGGGATAGCGCTGGACCCAGACGGCAGTCGGAGGATCATCGGGCGGCAGCACCAGTTCCTGGCTGAACGCCGTCACGCAACTCATACCCATGGCGACGAGTTCGGCGAAGTAGTCGGCGTGCCAGTCCCTCGCGGCGCGGTTCAACACCGGAACGATGGTCTCGTCGATGACCCATTCGCCCATCACGCCACCAGTGAGTGATCCGGTCATGTCGACCGTTCCGGCGGCCGAGGAGTGGGTTTCGGACAGCAAATAGCTGTAAGCTGGCGCCGGCGAACGGACGGTG
>VFZX01000562.1 GCA_016871015.1 Acidobacteriota bacterium
GGCGGGGCAGGGGCGACGATGCCGGAGATCTGGCGAGCCGCGTTGGCTGCGTGATCGGAGTCGGGTTCGATCGAGACGTCGGCCGTTACCGAATTTGGCTCGACTCGGAATTTGCACCAGAGCCCCTGCTCGAAGGTCTCGATACGGGGAGAGCGATAGCGATTTCCTGCCACGCCCAGAAACAGGGGAGTGGCCAAACAGACGGTGGTGGGCTTTGTCCCAGCGGCGACAGCGTGCCAGAACCGGGAAACCACATCGCCCTGGTGGCTGGAAGCCGAACGCGACGGAGAGAGGTTTCTGGTGAGGAAGAGCGTCCATCCGATGGCGGCAAGAATCGCCAGGAGCACCGGCAGCGTGAGGGAAGTTGCTGGTCCTCTGCGGACCGGTTCGGCGGCGATGGGAGTTTCGGGCACATCGGCCGCTCTGCGTGAAGTGTGGAGAGCGAAACGGCGCTGGGGGATCTCGAGGATCAATGGATCGGATGCCCCCTCGGTACGGTAGTATTCGTCGAGTTTCTGGCGGAGCTTACCCAACTGCACTCGCGCGGAGGGATCGGCCTGAGGATCGTAGGACTCGGGCTTACCGAACAGCTCCATACCGACGGTGTACTCTTTGAGATCCGGCGCGGCGCTATCGAGGGAATGCTCCCCGAGGAAGCGGAGCAGCCGCTGCAGAGTGAGACGGTTCCGGAAAGCCTGGCTGGTGGTCAGTCGATCGATCTGTTCTCGTACATGTTCCGGAGCGACTTTTTCCATGGTTCGGGAAGCTGTATTTTATCGCCCGGACTGGCACGGGCGTCAAGGGCGTGAATCATTGATTGACGGCTGCTTCATGCTGTCGGTCTCCCTCAGTTGGAGGGTGCAAGCCGGAGCCCAGCCTGGGCACGGGGGTACGGTGCAACCAAGGACCGGCGGTATGCTAGACAGAGATGCGGGCTGGACGATTGACCTCCCTGGCGCTACTGCTGCAGCGTGCCGGTCCCGAGGCCGCTGATCCGCCCACGGTCCTTCCCAACATCGCTTTGGATGGACAGGTCTTGTCGCCGTATACCAAGGAGATGCTTGATGGCAGCCTCCGGAACGAGGACAGGCCATGACACGTTCGACACCTCTTCTCGAACCGTCCGAACTCATCGCCGGCGCGCTCGCCGCGGAACTGAAAGCAACACTCGAGGGCGAGGTCCGCTTCGATCCGGTGACGCGCGCGCTTTACTCAACGGATGCGAGCGTGTATCAGATCCGGCCGCTCGGCGTGGTGATCCCGAAGACGCGCGAGGACATCCTCAAGACCGTGGAGATCTGCCGGCGGCGCAATGTTTCCATTACGATGCGCGGAGGTGGAACATCTCAGGCGGGACAGGCGATCGGCGAGGGGGTCCAGATCGACACGTCCAAGTATTACAACCGCCTTCTCGAAGTGAACGCGGCGGAGCGCTGGGCGCGGGTGGAGCCGGGGATTGTCCTGGACGAGTTGAACGCCCAGCTTGCGCCCCTGGGGCTGCGATTCGCTCCGGACATTTCCACCGCAAGCCGGGCGGCCGTCGGCGGCATGATGGCCAACAATTCCGCGGGTGCGCGGAGCGTGCTGTACGGGAAGACGATTGATCACGTGCTCGAGCAGACGGTCCTGTTGAGCGACGGAAGTATCGCGCATTTCCGGGAGATTCCGAGGGCGGAGGTTCCGCGGGGGGACTCGCTGGAGGCGGCCTGCTATGGGGTGGTCCTGTCGCTGGCGCGCGAACATGCGGGGGAGATCGCGCGGCGGTATCCGAAGGTCCTGCGGCGGGTGGGCGGATACAATCTGGACGAGTTCACGGACGAGACAAAGCCGGTGAACATGGCCAAGATCATGGTGGGCTCGGAGGGGACTTTGGGCGTCGTCCTCGAAGCGAAGCTCAACCTGGTCCCGCTGCCCAAGGCGAAGGCGGTGATGGTGATCGAGTTCGGAACTCTGCTCGAGTCGTTGGCGGCTACGCCGGTGATCCTGAGGCATGGTCCGTCGGCCGTGGAGGTGATGGACCGGGCGATCCTGGCCAACACCAGCCAGAATCCGGCGCTCGAGAAGTTGAAGCGCGCATTCATCCACGGGGATCCGGGGTCGACGTTGTGCGTCGAGTTCTACGCGGACCGCAAAGAGGATCTGCCACCGCGGCTGGAGGCGCTCGAGCGGGACCTGCGGGAGCGGGGGCTCGGGTACGCCTATCACGGCGAGACGGGACCGGCGCAGCAGAAGATTTGGA
Source organism: Acidobacteriota bacterium (assembly GCA_016871015.1). Lineage (GTDB taxonomy): Bacteria > Acidobacteriota > Terriglobia > Bryobacterales > Bryobacteraceae > SYLY01. The sequence continues at coordinate 2,240 of VFZX01000562.1, forward strand.
GCGTGCGTGAAGCCGCGTTGGGGTTGTCGATGGCGATGAAAGAGGACGCGAAGTCGATCTCATTCGTCGAAGATACGGCGGTGCCGCCCGAGAAACTCCGCTACTTTATCGAGCGGTTTCTGGATATTATCCACAGGCACGGGACAACGGCAGGAATTTACGCGCATGCCTCGGTCGGGTGCCTGCATGTGCGGCCGGTGGTGAATCTGAAGACCGCGGAGGGGGTGGCGAAGTTCGAGTCGATTGCGAATGCGGTTGCGGACCTGGTGCTGGAGTTCGGCGGAGCGCTGTCGGGAGAGCATGGGGACGGGCTGGTGCGGAGTCCGTTCATGGAGAAGATGTTCGGACCCACGCTGTACCAGGCGTTTCGCGAGGTCAAGCGGACCTTCGATCCGCGCGGGCTGTTCAATCCGGGCAAGATTGTGGACGCGCCGCCGCTGACGGCGAATCTGCGGTTCGGGACGGATTACCAGACGCCGGCCCCGCGGACCTGGTTCGACTATTCCGAATTCGGCGGGATGGGCGGCGCGGTGGAGATGTGCAGCGGCGTGGGCGCGTGCCGGAAGAAGCTGGCCGGGACGATGTGTCCTTCTTATATGGCCACGCGGGATGAGGCGCACACGACACGCGGAAGGGCGAACGCGCTGCGGCTGGCGATGACCGGGAAGCTGGGCGAAGCGGGCCTCGCGGATGAGGGCGTGTATGAGGTCCTGGACCTGTGCCTGGAGTGCCGCGCGTGCAAGGCGGAATGTCCGGTGGGCGTGGATGTGGCGCGGTTCAAGAGCGAATTTCTGGCCGCGTGGTATGAACGGCGCGGCACGCCGTTGCGGGCGCGGGCGCTGGGCAATGTCCACAAGCTGGCGGTGTGGGGGAGCCGGTTGGCGCCGGTGTCGAATTGGCTGGCGGGGAGCGGGTTGGGGCGTTCGTTGAACGAGTGGGTGCTGGGGTTGGATGCGCGGCGGATGCCTCCGCGGTGGGTGAGGCGGACCTTCATGGAGGCAGCGCCACAGTCCGCTGATCCTGATGTAGTTCTGTTCGCGGACACGTTCACGAACCACTATGAGCCGGAGATCGGGATGGCGGCGGTTGAGGTGCTGGAGAGGGCGGGGAAGCGGGCCGGAGTGGTCCGGCCGGGGTGTTGCGGGCGGTCCCTGATTTCGCAGGGGCTGTTGCGGGAGGCGCGGGATCATGCGGCGGTTTTGGCGGCGGGTTTGTATCCGCTGGCGGCGGGAGGGCGGAAGATCCTGTTCTGCGAGCCGAGTTGTTTGTCGGCGGTGAAGGAGGACGCGGTGTCGCTGTTGCGCGGGGAGCAGAGGAAGCAGGCGGAGGCGGTGGCGGGCGCGTCGATGTTGTTCGAGGATTTCGCGAGAGGGTTGGATTTGCCGTTGCGGGCGGGGCCAGGGAGGATCCTGTTGCACGGGCACTGCCATCAGAAGTCGATGGGGATGCTGGGGGCGACGCAGGCGTTGTTGGAGCGGATCCCTGGGGCGGAGGTGGTGGAACTCGACGCGGGGTGCTGCGGGATGGCGGGTTCGTTCGGCTATGTGAAGTCGAGGTATGAGGTGTCGGTGGGGATTGCGGAGAGGAAGCTGCTGCCGGCGGTGAGGGGGATGGGGGCTGGGGATGTG
>VFZX01000563.1 GCA_016871015.1 Acidobacteriota bacterium
GCGGAACTCGACCGCCGGCCAGGCGCCCTCGCATCCGGAGTTGCTGGACTGGCTGGCGGTCGAGTTCCGCGAGTCCGGCTGGGACATGCGCCGGATGTATGGGCTGATGTTCAAGTCCGCTGCCTACCGCCAGTCGGCCGCGGCTACGCCCGAAAAAATCCGCCTCGACCCCGATAACCGGCTTCTCTCCCGCGGTCCGCGATTCCGGCTGGACGGTGAGATGGTGCGCGATCTGTTTCTGTCCGCCAGCGGCCTGATGAGCCCCGCCGTCGGCGGACCGAGCGTGCGCCCTTACCAGCCCGACGGCATCTGGGAGACAGTCGCCATGAAGGGCAGCGACACCCGCTTCTACAAGCGCGACTCCGGAACTGCGCTCTACCGCCGCAGCCTGTACACGTTCTGGAAACGAAGCGCGCCACCCCCGTCCATGGAGATTTTCAATGCCCCCACAAGGGAGAGCTGTACAGTGCGCCGCGAACGCACCAACACGCCTCTCCAGGCGCTCGTTACCTTGAACGATCCACAACTGGTTGAGGCTTCGCGCCGCCTCGCGCAGGAGGCACTGGCGGCCCCGGCATTTGACGCGCGGCTGGACGTGATGACGTCCCGCGCCCTGGCCCGTCCTTTCAACGCGCGCGAGCGCGGCGTGATCCGGAAGGAACTTGCCAGCCTGATGGCGCACTATGACTCCCGTCCCGAAGAAGCTGGAAAGCTGGTTTCAGTCGGCGAGTCCAAGGCCGCCAGCGGCTTTCCCACACCGGAGCTCGCCGCCTGGACGATGGTCGCGTCGAGCATTCTCAACCTGGATGAGGCATTAAACAAATGATGAACCCGGCGGATCGCAGGATCCTTCTCGAGACGCGCAGACAGTTCTTCGCCCGCGGGTCCAGCAGTGTCGGAGCGCTGGCACTGGCGTCGCTGATGAATGCGGACGAAGCCCGGCCAGTGCTTCCTCACTTCCCGGGCAAGGCCAAGCGCGCGATCTATCTGCATATGGTGGGCGGTCCGTCGCAACTGGATCTCTACGACTACAAGCCTCAACTCAAGGAGTGGTACGACAAAGACCTCCCGGAAACAATCCGCAACGGCCAACGGTTGACGACCATGACCTCCGGACAGAGCCGGTTCCCCATCGCTCCGTCGATCTTCAAGTTCGCCCAACATGGGCCTGGTGGCGCCTGGATCTCGGAGCTCTTGCCCAACACCGCGCGCATGGCGGGCGACATGTGCATCATCCGCACGATGAACACCGAGGCGATCAATCACGAGCCTGCGATCACATTCATGCAGAGCGGATCGATGATCGCGGGCAAGCCCTGCATGGGCGCCTGGATCGCCTACGGCCTCGGCAGCATGAACCAGGATCTGCCGTCGTTCGTCGTGCTGAACGCCAGCCATACCCACCCGAAGGCGGGGGTCCAGGCGATTTCGGCGCGGCTTTGGAGTGCGGGCTTCCTTTCGGCCCGCTACTCTGGCGTTGCGCTCCGTGCGGGCGGCGATCCAGTGCTGTATATCAACAACCCGGACGGGGTCGACCGCGGTGTCCGGCGCAGGATGCTCGATGCGCTCGGTGAGCTCAACCAGATCCAGTACGAGACCAATCAGGATCCGGAGACGCAGGCGCGAATCGCCCAATATGAGATGGCTTTCCGGATGCAAAGCTCGGTTCCCGAGCTGACTGACCTGTCGAAAGAGCCCACAAGCGTGTTCAACCTGTACGGCGAAGAGGCGCGGACGGGGGGATCTTTCGCCAATAGTGTCCTGATGGCCCGCCGGCTGATCGAGCGTGGCGTGCGGTTCGTCCAGGTCTACCAGCGCGGCTGGGACCAGCACAACCTGCTGCCCGAGACCCTTGCCGCGCAGTGCAAGGACGTCGACCGCGCCTGCTATGCGCTGGTCCAGGATCTCAAGTCGCGCGGCATGCTGGAGGACACCATCGTCCTCTGGGGCGGGGAATTCGGCAGGACTGTCTATTCTCAAGGCAAGCTCACCGCGGACAACTACGGACGCGACCACCATCCGCGCTGCTTCTCGATGTGGATGGCGGGCGGCGGCGTCCGGGGTGGCACGGTGCACGGCGAGACGGATGATTTTTCCTACAACATCGTGAAGGATCCGGTGCACATCCGGGACCTCCAAGCCACGATTCTGCGTCAGTTCGGAATCGATCACGAGCGGTTCACGTACCGCTATCAGGGTCTGGATCAACGGCTTACGGGTGTCGAACCCGCGCGCGTGATCAGCCGGCTTATCTCTTGACGGAAATTCATCAACACAACTGACGGAATTTCACAAACAGAGGCAAGCAGCTTTTTTTCAATGCTTTACGCCATGTAACGAACTTTCGTCTCCATGGATGACGAAAATTCATCACTTCTAATATTGACATTTCATCATCTACACTGACACAATAGCATCATGGTCCGGAGAGACATGGTGGCGCTTGTCCGCTCAGTTGCGGCGACACGTCCCGCCCTTTTTGTGGCCGGTCCCCGGCAATCAGGGAAATCCACCCTCCTGCGGATGGCCCTGCCAGACCACCTATACGTCACGCTGGACCGGCCGGCGAATGCCGAACTGGCCGAGGAAGCAGGTGAGGAGTTCCTTCGCCGCTACCCGCCCCCCGTCATCATCGACGAAGTTCAATACGCGCCTACGTTCTTCCGGCACCTGAAAGCCGAAATCGACGAGAACCGGACCACCTTTGGCCGCTTCGCGCTGACCGGATCCCAAGTCTTCCCTCTGTTTGAGAAGGCCACCGAGAGCCTCGCCGGCCGGATCTCGATTCTCAACCTGAACTCGTTCTCTCTCCACGAAATGGAAACCGGCCTTGGCAAGACCGCTGAAGGGGATCAACTGATGGAGTGGATGCTGCTCGGGGGATATCCCGAGATTCATGCCTTTGGAATCTCCCCTGACCGCTTTTACGCGGAGTACGTCAACACGCTGCTCGACCGTGATGTCCGGCACGTCCTGAACGTCCGCAACGTGCGGGATTTCGACCGGTTCCTCCGCCTTCTCGCTTCGCGCACCGGCCAACTTCTGGACATCACCTCACTCGCTTCCGACCTTGGCATGAGCCCCAACACCGTCAAGTCCTGGCTGTCGGTGCTCGCCGCCACAGGACTCATCCGGTTCCTCGAACCCTTCTACCGCAACTACGGCAAGCGGATCGTCAAGTCGCCCAAGCTCTACTTCATGGACACCGGACTGGTTTGCTATCTCACCGGCATCCGGACTGTGCGCGAGCTCCGCGACAGCGTGTTCATCGGAGCGATTTTCGAGACCCTCGCTTTGGGCCAACTCGTCCGCAGCTTCATCCACATGGGTGAGACGCCCGACATCTATTTCTACCGCGACCACTCGGGCCGCGAAGTGGATTTTCTCATCCCGCGCGGCGAAAAACTCGAATTGTTCGAGTGCAAGCTGGCCGAAGAGGCTCCCAGCCAAGTCCCGGGATTCAAGGCGCTCGAAGCCATTGCCGGACCCGAAAACATCGCCTCCAAGGTGCTGCTGACACCCGTGCGTGGCGCACGCCACCTGGAGTCGCGTGGATTCACCGTGCGCGGCCTCGTGGATCCCCGCGGCAACTACCCGGCCATGGCCGCCGAATAAATCCTGCGCCCGCTGTAAGTGAAATGGCCCCGTTGCGGGTCATATAAGTGTGACCGCACGCATGGCTGGCGGCGCGCTGGCCGCGTGCTGCCTCATTTACTTTATCGCCGCCGGGTTGTGCGAACCGGAGACATCCTTGACAAGTGTGCCGGTGGGCGGTTGACACAAACGAAGGGTAACCGGGGGACAGCGGTTAAGCTGGGGGATGCCCTGGCGAGAGGTGAGCCGCATGGA
>VFZX01000564.1 GCA_016871015.1 Acidobacteriota bacterium
GGCTGGGCGCGCCTGACTCCAGTCGCCCTTCGGGCTCCTTACGTCACGCGCGCCGGGGAAAAGGCCCCATTTTCTCCGAAAATGGGGCGTTCAGGAAACCAAGAAATCCGGAATATCGAGGTGTTGACAATCGCGCGGAGAAGGTGTAAGGTGAAGATCGAGCCGCACCCGCCCTTGATAAGTGTCAAGCAAGAATCCAGGCTAAAGTGTCAAGGATGTGTCCGGTCGCGCAGGTGACGGTCCTACCCGTAGCTCTTGCCTTAAGTGTCTCCAGAGGCGTGCCCGGACACTGGTCCCTTTGGCTTCTCCTGCTTCTGCAGGCTACGCTGGCGATCAATGCTGTGGCGCACGTGGTGTTCGCGTTCTTGGCCGAGGGTCATGCGCCGGGAGTCGTGACCGCGGTTCTGTTGAATCTCCCGCTCGCTTTCTACATCCTGCGGCGGGCGTGGAAGGAGGGTTGGGTGAGCGCGTCAGCATTGTGGGCCTTGCTGCCGGCGGCACTCTTCGTGCACGGTCCTTTACTGGCGGGCCTTCCGTTCATTACTGGAGCGGTTCAACCCCGATGAGCCGTTATTAGATCTCTTGCCGTAAGTGTCTCCGGAGGCGTGCCCGAACACTGGTTCCTGGCTCCTCCTGCTTCTGCAGGCTACGCTGGCGGTCAATGCCGTGGCCCACATGGTGTTTGCGCTCCTGGCGAAGGGGTATGCGCTTGGTTGAGGACCCTCATCGGCATTGCGATTGGCCGAGCGTTGAGCTACACTCTTTTCAGGTCGGTCGCAAGGCTGGCCGCTATCCGCTAGGCTCGTAGGCGAGATTTATCCTGATCACGGCCCCCAGGTAACACTGGGGGCTTCTTAATATGGCGAAAAGATCGCGGTTCTGCTGGACGGCGGCCACCTTCGAGTGCACGCCTATCGGTCCAGAATCACCTATGACCCGGCTTTGATTGAGAGGGCCGGGCTTGCGTGCCGGCAAGAGGCCGAAGAGATTCACCGGATTCTCTACTACGATTGCGCACCGTTCTCGGGCACGGTAACGCTTCCGGTATCCGGTCAACGGCGAGTCTTCACAGGGAACGACCAGTGGCTCCATGAACTGGCGAGGAAGGATCTTTTCGCAATTCGATTGGGCTCCCTGAAATTTCGCGGATTCGTTCTCCGCAATGTCCCTTATCAACCCAGCGGACCGCTCCAAGATAGCGATTTCGAGCCGAAATTTGAACAGAAGGGCGTGGACATGCGGATCGGGATGGACATCGCTGGTCTTTCGCATAACCGCTCCGTCGATCTGATTGCTCTCGCGACCAACGACACCGATTGCATCCCAGCGATGAAGTATGCCAGACGGTGTGGGTTGCAAATCGCCCTGGTTGCCGTGCCTGGATATTCGCCTGCCCCGGAGCTGCTGGAGCACTCAGACTACTTCCGGTCCATTTCCTGGCCGGAATGAACCCGGAAAAAGTTGCGGACCCAGCCGCCGACCTCGGCTGCATGGCGTGGATCCCTCAGTGTCGCCTGCGCCGCCCGCACCCGCTCCTCGCCGATCACCTCCCGCCGCGCGAGCATCAGCGACTCGCCATACTCCGGCGTGAACTCGGGATGGCCCTGCATCCCCAACATCGAGCCTATCTGGATCATCCCCGCGGGACACTGATCATTGCCCGCAAGCACACGCGTGCCGGGCGGTGGTTCGAGGACCTGGTCCTGGCAGCTCATCACCAGTCCGAACCGCGCCAGGGGCGGGACCATCCAGTCCGCCGTCTCCCACACATCAAACTGATGGACTCCCGTGCACCAGCCGTTCGGACTCTTCGCCGTGCGGCCGCCGAGCGCGTGTCCGAGCATCTGGTGGCTGAAGCAGACTCCGGCGAACGGAGCCTGCGCGGCGTGCAAATCGCGAACGAGCTGCGCGTAGTTCCGGATCCAGGCCTCGTCATCGTAGACCGAGAAGCGCGATCCCGTACCCACCCAGCCGTCGCATTCACTGGGTGAAGCCGGGAGTTGGCCCGAGAACACGTCGTAGACGGTCCATCCTGCGTCCGGCAGCCATGCGGCGTACATCGCCTCGACCGGCCTGGGGTCGCACTTCAGGAGCCCAAGCCGCAAGCTCAAACGATCCTCCACGGTGACACGCTCCAGGCTACGACTTTCCCGCCCATCACGCAACCGGTCAGAAGCCCGCCAGCAGCCGGACCGCGCTGATTGTGTCCGCCTGGTCCGCGGTCTTGTCGGTCCGGTAGCGCTTCACTCGCGCGAATCTTAGCGCCATGCCGCCGGGATACGTCGGGCTCACCTGAATCTCGTTGAATGCGATCTCCGCCACGATGCGCGGCTCGACGTAAACCGTGTAGGCATCGCGGCCGGACTCGATCTTGAGGAACTCCACCGTCTGCCAGGCGAGCATCTCGTCGGTGAGGCCCTTGAACGTCTTGCCCAACATCACGTAGCTGCCGGTTTCCGGATCCCGCGCACCGAGGTGCAGATTGCTCAGCCAGCCTTTGCGGCGTCCGCTGCCCCATTCCGCGGCGAGGATCACCAGGTCGAGCGTCCGCGCCTGCTTCACCTTCAGCCAGCTTTGTCCACGCGCGCCCGCTTCGTAGGCCGCGCTGACCGACTTCGCCATGATCCCCTCGTGGCCGAGATCGAGCGCCTGTCGCATGAACTCCTCCGCGCGGGCCGCATCCGCCGTGCCGAGATGCGGAATCAGAAACGCCTGCGGCGTGAGCCGCGCCAGCTCCACGAACCTACGCGACTGCGGCTCGTCGAGCAGCGACTGTCCATCCACGTACAGGAGATCGAACCAGAACGGCGTCAGTGGCAACTCCGCTCGCACCGATTCGTGGTCCGCCTTTCTGCCAAACCTCCGCATCGTCGTCTGAAACGGATGGGGCCGCCCGCCTCCGGCCATGCACAGGACCTCGCCGTCCAGGATCAGTTCACGATGGGGCAGCGCGCGGACCACCTCGACGATCTCCGGCACGGCCGCGGTGACTTCGTTCTGTCCACGCGAGTACACCGCGACTTCATCGTCTGACTTGTGGGCCTGCACGCGCGCGCCGTCGAGCTTGAATTCAAGCGCCGCTTCTCCCAGCAGTCCGATCGCCTCGGCCGCGTCTTCGGCGGACTGTGCGAGCATCGGTTGCACGGGGCGGAACAAGCGGACGTCGAACAAGTTCAGTCCATCGGCGCCCCGCTCGAGCGCGGCGCGCGCGACCTCGGCGATCCCGCCGGCCATCATCGCCGCCCGCCGGACCCGCGTTACCGGAACCATGGCCGCCTGTGCGACTGCGTCGGCCATCAGTCCTTCGAGCGCGCCTTGCCGGATTTCGCCCATCAGCAGGTTCGATAGAAACTGCTGCTCGGGCGCGGTGGCCAGTTCCATGAGCTCGCGCAGCAGCGCAAGCTTGCGCCCGCGCGCCGGCACGGAGGCGATGTCTGAGATGCGCCGGTCGGCATCGGTGAGCGTGAGCGATGGCGTTGTGGCCGGTGATCCTGCTGCCTCACTCAATGAACGGTAGGAGATACCCGCTTTGCCCTGCCGTGGCGCGCCGCATAGGAAGCACACCGCGATCTCCACCTCGGCGTGCGGCAGCCGCCGCAGGAAGTCCGCGAGCAGTGCGATCTTCGCCGTTCGGCGTGAGGACTCCGCGACATGCGCGGACATATCGGACAGTTCCTTGAGCAGCATCCGGTCCGCCTATTATGGCTGATACCGGATCCACATCGGACTTGCGCGACCGGACACATCCTTGACACTTTAGCCTGGATTCTTGCTTGACACTTATCAAGGGCGGGTGCGGCTCGATCTTCACCTTACACCTTCTCCGCGCGATTGTCAATACC
>VFZX01000565.1 GCA_016871015.1 Acidobacteriota bacterium
TACGGGTTTTCTATAAACTTCTTTTGGTCGCTCTTAAGGCGACTTTTAGGGAAATGGGTGCACATCTATACACTCTGCACTATTTTGGAGGCGGAGGACGTGAGAAGGAACGTTGGTGCTTGTATCAGCGGCTATGATCGAGCGAACCTTGAGGCGGCACGCATCGTCCGCAGCCGACGAGAATCACTATCCAGTGGGAGCGCTAATGCGGCAATGGGCCGAACGGATATACGAACGGTTGGACCGGAAGCCCGAAGCTCGATAGCGGCACCGGCTTCGACGACGAGAGCGAACGAGGAGGAAGCATGGAGGCAGTAGCAAGACCAAGCGAGATTTTGACCGTACAGGACGTGGCGAATATTCTTCGCTGCTCGAAGGCGCACGTGTGCAACGTCCTGAACGGTCGCGTTCCAGGGCTTCCTCCCCTCACCCACTTGCCCATGGGCCGCCGCAAACTCATTCGTCGCGAATGGCTTGAAGCATGGCTCGAATCAGCGAAGCGCTGATCTGGACCGGACGCCGATGCTACCATCAGAGCCATGTCAGGATGTAGCGCTTCGGACGCAGGAAAGAGGACACTCTATGCGTCGAAAGCGGTTCCAGCGCGGGAGCGTAAAGCCCCGCAAGCGGAACGGAAAGAACTACTGGTACGCCCAGTGGAGAGAGGAGGGCTTGCCGAAATCGAAAGAGCTTGGGCTCGTCTCGAAGATGACGCGGATCGAAGCAGAGCAGGTACTCGCGGAGATTCTCGAACCGGTGAATCTCCAAGCCGGAAGACCCGGCGGAGTGGCGATGACCTTCGAGCGCTTCGTCGAGCTTATCTACCTTCCTGTGTATCGGGAAAAGTGGAAGGCTTCGACGGGGATGACGGAGGAGAATCGCGTCACCGTTCATCTTGTCGGGGCGCTTGGCCCCAGGCTCATGAAGGACATCACCCGAGAAGCGTTGCAAAGCCTTCTCAAACAGAAGTCGAAGGAACTCGCTCAGAGTTGCGTAGATCACTTGCGGTTTCGACTCCGCTCGGTGTTCGAACTCGCTTTGAGCGAAGGCGTCGTGGAGCGGAACCCCGCGACGGCGCTTTTTACCCCGAGAGTCTGCAAGGAATCTCGCGAACGGCGAGTGCTTGGGCCGGAGGACATCGCGAAGATGGCAACCGTTCTTGATCTCCGGGAGCGCGTCGTCTCGCGTCTTGCGATGTGCGAAGGCATGCGACCGGGGGAGATTCTCGCGCTACAGGTTGGTGATGTTGAGCCCGACTGCGTTTGGGTGCGGCGTAGACTCTACCGAGGAAACATCGACACCCCGAAGACGAAACGTTCATACCGCCAAGTCGCGCTCACGGCCCAGACGGCGACGCTTCTCTCCGCGTGGGGGGAGTTGCAGCCGGAGGAACCGGAAGCGTGGCTTTTCCCGTCCGAGAATCCGGCAACCCCGATTCGGCGGGACAACATTTGGAGACGGAGCATGGAGCCGCGGCTAAAGACTGTCGGCCTTCAGTGGGCGACGTTCCAGGTGATGCGGCGAACGTTTGCGACCCTGTCGAAGCAAGCTGGTGTAGATGCCCACACCAGATCAGCCCAGATGGGGAACACGGTGGACGTACAAGAAAATGAGTATGCTGTTTCCAGCTTTCAGGATCGTCTGAAAGCGGTTCGTCATCTCGAATCGACCGTCCTCCAGTAGATGAAACGGGGAGCGCTCGAAGTTCAGAGGCTTCTCGAAACCGAGGAAGTGGGGAGTTCGGACTTCAGACTGAAACCGCCCTTAACGCAGTAATCGCAGTAAGGTTCTTGGATGGTCTGTTCTCAAGTCGTTGAAAACATGGAGCGGGAGATGGGACTCGAACCCACGACGTCCAGCTTGGGAATGTGCACGTCAGTTGAAAATAAAGAACAACGGCGTTCATAGCGGTGAATCCAGGTCTAATGGATTCAGCAACTTCCGAAGCTCTCTGATCCACACTCCCCTTAATGGAGTGAAAATGGAGTGAAGATCCCGGCGTGGCACAATCGCACGGAGGGTTCGCAAACTTTGGCCAGTCCGGGATTGGCACTTGCGGGAGGGCAAACTGCATCGCAGGCCAAGTACATGCTGCATGTGGAAAAACCTGCTCAAGATGAACTTAGACCGGCGTTTCGTAGTACGGATACGGTAGATCGACTCCATCACCACCACCGCGTTGTCGACCAGCATGCCCGCCGCGATCATCGAGAACGGAATCAGGCGGGTGGTCGGCTTGGTGGCGTTTTTCGCCCTCGTGTCACAGAAGATCGAAAAGGGCGAGGGCCGGATCGCGGCGGCGGTGTCGGGAACGCGTGACGTGCTGATCGCGGTGGTGGCCTCGACGCTCACAGGCCATGCGGGATTTCACCACAAGGTGGGCCATGTTGGATTTCACCACAGGGCGGAGAGTAGTACTAAATATGCAGGAAAGCGCCCGCGGTCTCCGCCCCTCGCACGCCAAGGGATCGTCACCTCCCCCTACCCTGGAACGACAAGTCGGTGGAGCAGTCGGCATGAGCGTGTAACACGCACCTAGGTCTCGTCCACTCGCCAAGAGAGATTGGTGGCCTTCAAATGACGCCGGATGCGAAGATCCAATTCAGGCGCATACCGTTGCACCCAACGCCAGACGGTGGAATGATCGGCGGACACGCCGCGTTCAGCCAGCAGTTCCTCGACATCGCGGTGGGAAAGGCTGAAGCGAAGGTACCCCGCTTGCCGGACTGCTCCTCATCCACGGCATGCGGTCATTCAGTTCGGTGGTCGGCCATTACATGACGCACGGTGCCCGCGTCCTGCCCGGACCCGCCGCCATCCGCCGCACCCTATATGATGCCGTCAGCGCCGGCGCCGCCGGTCCCGATGACGCAGCCGAGCGCTTCATCGCCTGGCTCGGCGCCAGGTTCGATTCCCCTGCCCGATTCGTCGCGACGCTGCTCGAGCCGCGATTCCACCTGCGATTCCTCGCCGCTCGCGCCCGCGCGGTCTTCCTGCGCGGCCCGGCTTGGCGCCGCGCCTTCGCCATCGTGTTCCACGCGGCGGTCATCGGCGCGACGCCGTGGTCCGGCCTGATCACCTGGGCCATCTTCGCCGGACCGCTGTTCCAGGCCGCGACGCTGACCCAGTGGTCCACCGAGCACTTCTGGGGCGCGCGTCCGGTGGGGGCCAACCCGGTCGACACCGCCACCGCGGTTACCTACGGCCGACTGCTCTTGCCGGACCCGGCCCGGTCGGGCTGGTGGCTGCGGCTGCTGGCCTACGTGCCCGTTCGGTTTCTGCTGCTGAGTGGGGACCTGGTGAACCACGACCTGCACCACATCGGTCGCGGACCGTGGACTCGCCACGCCTCGATTCAAACGCGGCTGCTGCGGGACGGGCGCATTCCGATCCGCCAAACGGCGTCGCTGCGGGCTGGCTTCGCGGTGGCGTTCCGTTCGGCTCGCGGGGTTGAACCGCGCCCGCCGCGCGCGATGAGCCGCCGCCGCCTGCTCGGAATGTGACGGCGGGGGTTATGAAGATGCCAGAGATGGAGACTCCAGTTGTGGTGGCGTCGTGAATCGTTGTTGTCGCGGCGCGGCCAAAAGAAGCACTGGAGTGCATCCACGTCGGGCGTGTGAACTCGGCACGGCGGATACAGCTAGCTACTTTCCGGCGCAAAATTCGCATCTGACGCGCCAACTTATTGATTCCCCCGTTCGCGATTCAGCCGATTCTGGAAAAAACGGGCCAAAACCGGCAATTTTCGCGCCGGAAAGTAGCTATGGAGGCAGGGGCGGATTCGTTCGACGGGCACGAGCGCACCGCGC
>VFZX01000566.1 GCA_016871015.1 Acidobacteriota bacterium
ATTCCGTGGCAGCGGGAACGCCCCACCAGAGGCGGTCGAACGCCTCGCCGCAGCCGCCGGTGAGGAGGATCCGGGCGCGGTAGTCCTCCTCCGGACGCAAGGGAAGGAGGATCGCGTTGCCTTGCCCGGGATAGGTCCGCCCGAATGCGTACGCTGTGCGCAGGTCCGTGGAGTCCCAGGTATTTGTGGTGGGGTCAAAGAAGCGGGAAGAGTAACGCGAGTGGACCCACACTTTGCCCGATGGCAGCAACAGCACCAGCGGGTAGGTATCCATGATCGCGTGTGCGGCGTCGAAATGGGCAGAGAAGGGATTTGGCACCGGAATCTGCGGGCCCAGGCCGGTGGACGGAGCGTAAATCTCGAGTGTGTTGTTGACTGGCTGTTCTGTACCGCCCAGACCGGAAGTTCCGCCCACCGTCATCACGCGGCCGCCGGGCAGGGGACAGCAGGTGGGATACCACCGGCTCTCGGGCATCGAGCCCGCCATTTGCCAGGCTTCGAGGACCGGGTCCAGCACATTCAGGTTCTTGATGTCGAGATGATGGCCGCCTGTGACGAGCAAGCGTCCGTCGGCCAGGAACGCGTGGCCGCTGCAGAAGATATGGGGCGTGGATGCGGGTCCGTGGCCGCCCCCGTGATGGACCACTCCAGCCGGCGTGCTGACGGCTCCAGTGGCCGGATTCAGGATCCGGGACTCGGCGATTTCCATGTTCTCGTCGCCGAATCCGAACAGCAGCACTTTGCCCGTACGAAGCAGCGAAGCATGGACCCCGACCATGCCGGCCCGCCACGGGACGTTTGAGGCTCCGGCTACTGCCGGATCGGGTGGATCCGGGCTGATTTGAACAGGGCCGCTCCAGACAGCGTCCTGTAGAGTGTATTGGAATAGCTTGCCGGCCGAAACCGCGACTGCTTCGAAGTCCGCCGCGCATCCAACCGCGGTAACGGCTCCTTCGCCGAACTGGACCGGGCCGGACCACGGCAGTTCGGGATCCGAGTTATCGCGGGTCCAGTGGCCGAGTCCGCCCGAGGCCATAGGGGCGATGATCTCGAAGTTACCGTCCGGACCCTCAAACCAGCAATGTTGGCCCGTCGCGCCGGAGCCCGCGGGGAAGGGGCCGTTCCAGGCTCCAGTGGCGTTGTCTTGCCACCAGTGCGACAGGTCGCCGCCGGTGCGCGTGATGGCCTCGATGTTCTGGAATGAGCCGTGGAGCAGCGCCACTGCCTCGGCGGAGGGATCCGCGAACAAAACCGGTGCATTCCAGTCGATCAGCAGCGGCGGTTTGGCGAGGTCGGTGAAGTCGGGCGTTGCACGGGCAGTACCAGTCCAGTGCGCGATCCCCGCAGTAGTGGGGGCAATCACGTGGACAAGGCCATCGGGGACTTCAATAAACGCCGGGGCTCCCGTGACTGTGAGGCCACCCGGGAGAACGGTTGGGCCGTGCCAGATTCCTGGCGGCCGCTCCCCCCAGTCGTGGGCAAGGGTTGTGCCCTCCCGGTAGAGGCAGTGCAAGTTGGTGGATCCACCGAGGTTGGATTCAATTAGGGCTGCTGAGCTGACCTCGCCGGGAGTTCCGAAAATGATAAAGGGCTGGCCCTCGATCCAGAGGTCCGCACCGCCGTGCAGGCGCGGTGTAACGAGTTCGAGGGAGCCGCTGGCAGCCCGGATTGCAAAGGACGAGTGTGATGGCATGGGTTCTGACGCTACAGATTATCAAATGTAGCGCCGATGAGTTGGTGTGGTAGGGTCCATGCGGAGGCTGCCAAACTTCTCATTGCCGGACATGACCGGGCTCGGGGCCAAGTTGCGCCGGCCGCCCTCGGGAAATCTGTTTGCCGTGATTCTGCTTTCGGCGGTGTTTTCCCATGGCGATTACTGAGATCCAGCGGTTGCAGGAGCGGGTCCACACCCTGGAACAGTTGCTCGATGCCCACGAGCGGACCGCAGTGGAACAGGCAGCGCGCCTGGAAGAGGCGCACGCGGCGATGCAACAGCGTGCCGTCGAACGGAATCGCGAGTTGCTTGCGGCGTTGGGAAAGCTGACGCAGCAGGAAGAGGCGTTCCGGATGCTTTTTGAGGAAGCTCCGGTCGCCTACCACGAGATTGACTGCTTCGGTGTGATCCTCCGTGTGAACCGGGCCGAGTGCCGTTTGCTCGGTTATCCGTCTGAAGAAATGGTTGGGCGTCCGATCTGGGAGTTTGTGGCTCCGTCGGACCGCGACGTCAGCCGGGCGGCCACGCTCGCCAAGCTGTCGGCGGTCCAGCCCTTGACGCCAAGCCGGCGCAAATATCTGACCAGCCGGAACGCGATCCTCGTGCTTGAGATCCACGAGAGCTACTTGCTCGACCGTGAAGGGAAGATCCAGGGGATCCGGACCGCACTGATCGACATCACGGCACGGGTCCGCGCAGAGCGCGAGCTGCAGTCGGCCAAGGAGGCCGCGGAGGCGGCAAGCCGCGCCAAGAGTGAATTCCTGGCGAACATGAGCCATGAGATCCGTACGCCAATGAACGCCGTGATCGGTCTAACCGATCTGGCCATGGCGGCTGCCTCGCCCGGGCAAGTGGAATACCTGGCGCTCGTTAAGGAGTCGGCGGAGTCGCTGCTGACGATCATCAACGACATCCTCGACTTTTCGAAGATCGAGGCCGGAAAACTGGTGATCGAGGAGATTCCCTTCGAGCTGCGCGAGACCATCGAGACGACCGTTAAAACGATGGAGAGCCGGGCGCGGGAAAAAGGTCTGGCGCTCACGGTTTCCATGGCGCCCGAGGTTCCCGGCGCGGTCCGCGGAGACCGGTGCCGTTTCCGCCAGGTGCTGGTGAACCTGATCTCGAACGCAATCAAGTTCACCCATGTGGGCCGCGTGGAGATCTGGGTCAAAGCCGAGGAGACGGGTGACACTGTTCGGGTCGAGGTGGCGGTTCGCGATACCGGGATCGGGATGACCGCGGAGCAGAAACGGCGCATTTTCGATGCGTTCGAGCAGGCCGATAACTCAATGTCCCGGCGGTTCGGCGGCACGGGCTTAGGACTCGCGATCAGTTCGAATCTCGCGACGCTGATGGGGGGCCGGATCCGCGTGGAGAGTACTCCGGGCATGGGAAGTACGTTCTCCTTTGAGTGTGCGCTTAAGCCGTATGTCGGGCGGATCGCCGAGCACGCGCCAAACCGGGTTGACGCTATGGCGCCCCTGAATGTGCTCCTGGCCGAGGACAGCCGCGTGAACCAGCGAGTGGCTTGCGAGATGCTTCAGCGCGCCGGGCATCAGGTTGCGGTGGCGGGCGATGGATTCCAAGCGGTTGCCCTGGCCGGGCAACAGAGCTTCGACCTCATCCTGATGGATCTGCACATGCCTGGCATGGACGGGTTGGCCGCAACCCGGGAGATCCGCAGCCGCCTGCCGGGCGGCGGTCCGAAGATCGTCGCCATGACGGCATGCGCGATGGCGGCTGACCGGGAGCGATGCCTCGAGGCAGGTATGGACGGCTACGTCTCCAAGCCCGTAACCATGGAAGCGCTGGTTCGCGAGATGTGCCGCGTAGTAACGGCGGCCGTGCCGCAAGCCGTTTAATCTACGACGGAAAACGTCCGGACTTAAATCCCTGAATCGTTGGGGGTTGCACACGCATCTGGGGAGTGGTAGAGTGGATGTTGGACCGTTTCGGTCCACGATTTCGATGCTAAAGTTGACGAAAAAGTCCGATTACGCCTTGATCGCCCTCGTCCACCTCGCGGCGGAGCCCCGCCGGCAGGGTGCGACGGCCAAGGAAATCGCGGAATCGTACCGGATCCCCCTGCCAC
>VFZX01000567.1 GCA_016871015.1 Acidobacteriota bacterium
CGGTCGCGCAGGTGGCCGAGTTCGTTGTAATGCTCCGCCTGCAACTCGTACGAGGAGCTATTTCCGAAAGCGATCGGGAAGACCCAGCCGAGGCGCCATCGATGATACGGATCGAGGTAGACCGGCCGTGGGTCGTCGGGGATTTTGCTGATCGTACAGCTCATGAGTGTGAGGAAGTGACTGCGGCACTCTCCCTTGGCCCAGTCACCGTAGAGGTCTGTCGTTCCCAGCGCGTGGCTCAATTCGTGCGTCAGAGTTGCGAAGTCCACCCGTGTGCCAGCCAGCACCACGGCGCTACACACCTCGACCCCCGCGGTGGCTCTCATGTCCAGACACTCGCCCCACGCCCTGCGGAGTGACCCTCCCCTCCATTCCTGGTTGTCGATCGCCAGAATCACGAGCTCATCAGTGCCCACTTGCCCATCCCGGTTCGTGTCGTAGTCGGAAAACCGGAATCCCTCGGCGTGCAGTGTGAGCATCGCCTGTACCGCGCTGAGTTCACTGATAGCCGCGTGCACCCAGTCCCTGCGCTGCCAGGCGACCGGTCCATGGATACCGGCATTCGTGAAAATCTGATTCCACCGCGAGACCTCGCGAAAATAGTTGGCCGCGCTGGGGCGGTTGAACACGCTTCCGAACAACAGTGCTTGGTAGTAGGCGCGATCGTGGTGGAACGGGTACCAAGCCACTCGCGTCCGTAGCGTCCACGAATGGAGCTGGCCTCCGGCCGTCGATCCGGTGTCGGTCACCGTGAGGCGAAAGGTATGGCAGGTGGAAGACCACGTGAGCGGTAGCGCTCCCAGATCACCGATCCGAATCGCCGCGATCTCGTCCGCCGTTTTCCCGGCAGCCAATGCCGGTCCATCGAAGATCACGATCGATGTCTTCTCCTCGCCGGCAGCGGTAAGCGTTGCGAGCCTGACCGTAAGGTCGGCATGCCGCGTGTGATTCACATCGACATCCCCGACAGCAACGTCGAACGTATCCTCACACCGGCCTCCCCGCACCGGACTCGCGGTCTGGCTTTGCGCGGCTCCCGACATCTTCGAGAAGGGCTGGGACGGCTTTACCGTGGTCGTCAACCATTGCGCGGCCGCCGGTGCGGCCGGGCCGGACCGTTCGCGCAGTAGCGTGACGATCGGGGTGGTCGCGCCTTGCGCGACGGTAAGCAGCCACAGGCTCAGAACGAGTTGCCAGCTTCGATGCATGATGGAACCTCTCGGATTCGTAGGTCGATTCGAAGGGCTTCGGACCCTTCAAATCAATAAAGCGGATCTTCGCGATGATTCCCGCCACGAAATAAGGCAGCCGCCGCTATGCGTGAATCGGCTCGGCATACAACAGATCGCCCGGCCGCCCATCGAAGTACCGAATCATCACCACTGGGCTCTGCGGGAACTCCCCGCGTTTCCAGCCATCGCCACCAAACCCCTCAAGACACTGAACAATGACTCGGCGAACGTAAAAACAACTGGTTGACCTGCTCCGGTCGGACGCGGCGTTAAGCGCCGGCCGGGATCTTGCGGCGCGCAAACCACTGCGGCGTATATCGTTCTCTACTCACGAGGTCCAAGGGAGCTGCGCTCCGCGAAGGGCTGAGGAGAGCGCTCGGTCTGATCCGTTCCCCGCCTCATTCACGCCTCTGCGGTCCTATGTCTGTACCTGAGAAACCTGAGAACAGCGCGTTGATGAGTGGCTGAAGCCAACGCCGGTCGGCGTAGACGGCATGCGAGTCCCACGCCTGGATTGCCGCCTTGATGCGCGCGATCTCCGGATGTTGAGAAGATTGACGACGGGTTCCTTTGCGGTGTCTAGCCTACCTCACCGATGATCCGGATGAGGGGTGGCGCCCTTCGGCGGGATGATGGCGTCGTCAGCCTCGTTCGGCACCGTGGATTGGCCGCTACACCGTTCACGCCAAAATCAAATTTATTTTCCCCTCCATTTCAACACTTTACCGGTCCCAGCCCCTGCGCCCCATCTTGCCCGATGCAAAATCCATACCAGGTGGGAGCCTCCGCTCCCGCTCGAAACAACAACGAGGAAATCAATCATGCCGTCGGAAAAACAACGCGAAGCCTCCCGCCTCAACGGCGCTGCTTCCCGCGGTCCCGTCACTCCACGGGGCAAGGCACACTCCTCCCGCAACGCCACCACTCACGGACTCACGGCACGCGACGTGGTCCTGTCCAACGAGAATCCCGAAGCCTACCAGCCCATCGAAGACCGGATCCGGACCCTGAAGCTCGAAAACCGTGCCCAGGTGATTGAAGGCGATCTGCTCAAGGCCGACATCAGCGGCGCGGACGTGGTGACCATCTACCTGCTCACCCAGTCGAACGACCTGCTCCGGCCGCATCTGGAGAAGTCGCTCAGGCCGGGCGCGCGCATCGTGTCGCACGACTATCCGATCCGGGGCTGGAACCCGGACGTGGTTGAGAAGGTGGACGCCTACCGCCGGGTCCACTACCTGTTCCTGTACGAAGTCGGGAAAAAGTAGCGGTTCCCGGCGCAAGCCCATTCCGCGGACGATGTGGTGTTGCCCTCGCCCTGATTTCTGCGCCTGGCACCGCCAACGCTGCAGTCATCTTTAACACTTTCGGGGCGAACAACGCCTTCGCAACCAACAGCGCTCGGGCTGTCGGCCCGGCCTTCGGCAGTGTCTTCGCCCCGGGCAGCCAGTTCACCGCGAACGGCGGCGGCACACTGACCACCATCGAGTTGGCGCTAAGCAACAGTGGCGGCAGTACTAGCGTCAGTGTCGAACTATACAGCGACATCGGCAACAACGTCGGCACGCTGCTCTCCACTGGCTCGACAAATGCGACGGGGCCGTTTCCGGGCCTCGTTCCGCTCGCGACCGCGACGATGTCGCCGACGGCGCTAACCTCGGGCACGGCGTACTGGGTCTTATTGCGCTCGCCCGGCAACAACCGCTGGAACCAGACAGGTGTATTTGGACGGGTGGCCACCTCACTCAACGACGGAGCCACGTTCATCTACACCAATCAGGGTGAACATGGTGCCTTCCGGGTCAACGCGGTCGACACGGCGGCGGTCATCCCCGAACCGGGCAGCTTGGCCCTGCTCACTGCGGGCGCGCTCGGGCTGGCCGTATGCCGGCTTCGGCGCCGCGGCTGCTGATTCGGGCCTTCGCCCGGCACACGTGGCACCCCCTGGCCCTGGCACGCTCTCGAGACACCCCTCGGAGCGCCGGAGCCTGATTGTGAGCGGCCGTCTTCCGCGCCGATGAATGGGCCCGGCCGCACCAGGCGGAACGCGGTCGCAAGCCGGTAAAGAATCATAAACGTAAGCACGCCATCTGGAGTGACCCGGCGGAGAGACACCAGGGGAACACGGCAGGGCCGGGCGTCGGGTCAGATTGGATCGATAATTTCGAACGCCCTGGCTCGGGCCGGGAGAACCCGGGGCAGGCGGGCTGAGAATGCGCCAAAAGCGCACAAGCCGCCGGGCGCGGCACCACCCGGGAAAAGGAACTCGTTGATTGCAAAGCGCCCGGCGAGTCTGTTGTGCGCGAGTTCCTTAGAACTTAAAAGATCAGCTTGATCGCGAACTGAACCTTGTGCGAACCGGAGACATCCTTGACAAGTGTGCCGGTGGGCGGTTGACACAAACGAAGGGTAACCGGGGGACAGCGGTTAAGCTGGGGGATTGTGCGAACCGGAGACATCCTTGACAAGTGTGCCGGTGGGCGGTTGACACAAACGAAGGGTAACCGGGGGACAGCGGTTAAGCTGGGGGATGCC
>VFZX01000568.1 GCA_016871015.1 Acidobacteriota bacterium
TCCGCGTCGAAATGGCGACCAGCGAAAAGCTCTTCAACCGGAACGAATCGAGACATCTCTCAATCTTCCCCCATCCCGGCGGGTTGCACCAGAGCCATCTAGCGAAGCTCGATTTTTCGGCAGAGCCCCGAAAAGTTCGCTTTGCGCATGTTGACAACTCAATTAGCTGATAGTATTGTAGTCCCTGAGTTTTTTGAATTGAAGGAGTTCCGTCATGCATTCGATCTCTGGTTCAAGAAGTACTCGTGCAACGGATCTGCCCGGGCGCCCGGATGCGAGTCGCGCATTCACGGTCTGTGCGCTTCTCGCTCTGGGTGTCCTTTGGGTCAACGGGTCGCTGAGAGCTCAAACGACCGCCGGCGAACTCCGCGGATCTGTTTCCGATTCGACCGGGGCGGTGGTGGCGGGCGCCGCGGTGACCGTCCAGAACGGGGCCACCAGCGACACGCGTAAGGCGAACTCCGACTCCGACGGCGGCTACCTGTTCCCTCAGCTTCCGGTGGGGCGATACATCCTCACCGTGGAGATGCCGGGGTTTCAGAAGTTCACCCTTCGCGACGTCGTCATCCAGGTGGACTCCAGGCGGCGCGAGGACGTGGCTCTCAAAGTGGGCGACGTATCGCAGGAAGTGACCGTGGCGGCAACGGCGCAAGCGGTAAACAGCACCAACGCGACGTTGGGCGAGGTCATCGATCAGAGGCCGATCGTGAATCTGCCCTTGAACGGGCGTAACTTCCTCCAACTGGCGCAACTGACTCCCGGCGCGGTGCCGCCGGTGCTGCAGAACGGCGAGGACACCACGTCGGCGTTCAATGGACGGCGCACCAACTTGTCGGTTTCGGTTTCAGGCACACGGCACGTTTCGTCGGCCTATCTGTTCGACGGCGTGTTGGGCCGGGAGGAATACTATGGCGCGGTGGCGATCCAGCCGGTCATCGAAGGCATCGCCGAGTTCAAGATCATGCGCGGCTATTTCGGGCCGGAGTTCGCCGCGCCCGCCATTGTCAGCGTGGTTTCCAAGTCAGGATCCAATGAGGTCCACGGCGGCGCCTGGGAGTTCCTCCGCAATGACGCCATGGACTCGCGCAACCGTTTCGACTTCTCGGCGAAGAAGCCGCCGCTGCGCCAGAATCAGTTCGGCGCCTCCCTTGGCGGTCCCGTGAAGAAAGACCGTTTGTTCTTCATGGCCAACTTCGAACTGATCAAACTCCGGCAGGCCTTCCCGGCCAACCTGATGGTTCCCACCCAAGGGATGCTCAGCGGGAACTTCTCCGGCTTCAATCCGATCTACGATCCAGCCACGGCGGACGCGCAGCGCATCAAGCAACCGTTCGCCAACAACCAGGTTCCGTCCAGCCGGATCAATGCGTTCGCGCAGAAGTACAACGATTTCATTTTGACGTCGCCTCTGTCGCCCGTCGACCCGGCTGCGCGCGCCCAAGGCTTCAACCTGTTCGGCCGCCAGCGCGTCGTGCAGGACACCTACAAGTGGGACACGCGCTGGGACTACGGTCTCTCGTCGAACGACCGTCTCTTCGGGCGCATCAATTGGGATCAAACCGACCAGACCGACGTGAATCCGCAGCGCGGCAACGGCCGCTTGTTTCCACTCTATGGGCGCAACGCGGTGCTTTCGTGGTCCCGCATCGCCTCGGCATCGTTCGTGAACGATCTGCGGGCCGGCTTCAACCGCACCATCTTGCGCGCTGGCGGGCCCGTGCAGGGAGAGAACGCTGACTGGCCCGCATTCTTCGGGATCCGGAATCTTTCCACCACTCCGGGCTGCGCCGGCGTGCCGATCGTGGGTCTCACGGACTTCGGGTCATGGGGATTCTCGAGCGGCAGTTGCCTGATTCCGAACAGTCAGATCTTCTCCGTGTTCGACAATGCATCGTGGGTGAAAGGCAAACATCGCATCTCGTTCGGCGGCCAACTGGAGCGCATGAACCTGCGGCATGAAGTGGCTTTCAACCCCCAAGGAAACTTTTCGTTCAGCGGGCAGTTCACCGAAGCGTTCAACGGAACCAACCGGGTGGCGGGAACCGGCAATCCGGCCGCGGACTACCTATTGGGATGGCCTTCCAACGCCACCGGGCAGGCACGGGTGACGCCCACCTATCGCCGCGGCTGGTGGTGGGCGATGTACATCAACGACGACGTGCAGGTGTCTAAACAGCTCACCATCAACCTCGGATTGCGCTACCAGGTGCAGCAGCCACTCATCGAGAAGTATGACAATATCGCCGAATTCGATTTCGCCACCGGCGTGCAACGCTTCGCCGGCAAGAACGGAGTCCGCCGAGGGTTGTACCCCACCGATTACAACGACTTCGGCCCGCGGATCGGTCTGGCGTGGAGGCCGAGCGACTCGGACGACATGGCGGTGCGCGCCAGCTATGGAGTTTTCTACGACCGGCTCCCGGGGAACGACCAGTCGTGGCAGGGCATTTCGCCGCCTCTGAACGTGGGCCAGTCGTTCGCGCCGCCCGATCCCGTGGTTCCCAGGGTCAGCATCACGGAGTTGTTCCCCACACCCAATTTGAACAGCCCATTGCCGCTCGGCCAGTTCCTGTTCAATCTGCTTGGGCGCCGTTCGCCGTACATCCAGCAGTGGACACTGAGCCTGCAGCGGACGCTGCCCGGCCAGGTGTTCGTGGAAGTCGCCTACGTGGGTTCGAAGGGGGCCAAGCTGTCCAAGCGCTATGACCGCAACGTGATTCCGGCGCTGTTGCAGCCCGGCGACACCAGGACCGTTCAACAGCGGCGTCCCTATCCGAACCTCGGCTTCATCCTCAGCGACGAAGGTGCGGGTCTTTCGAAGTACCACGGTCTGCAGAGTTCGCTTCGCAAGTCATACTCGAGCGGCTTGTCCTTCCTGGTGAGCCACTCGTGGGGACGGTCGATGGACACCGACTCCTACGACGGCAAGGCCACGCGTTTCTACAAGCCGGGCGACAACGACTACGGACGCAGCATTTTCGACGTGCGGCAGAGGCTGGTGGCGAGCGTCAACTACGCGTTGCCTTTCGGGCAAAGTCTGAAGGGACCAGCCCGATGGATCGCCCATGGCTGGGAGTTGAACGGCATCGTCGCATTGCAGTCGGGGCTGCCGTTTCATGTGGGGGCCACCGACCGGTCCAATACGGGCGTCAGCTTCGGAGGACGGCCGAACCGCACCTGCAATGGCAATCTTCCCGCTGGCCAGCGGACGATCGCCAAGTGGTTCGACACGGCTTGCTTCTCCGAGCCGGCGCTGAACACCTACGGCAACGGCGGCGTCCATTACCTGGATACCGACGGATCGAAGACCACTGATATCGGGATCTTTAAGACATTCGCGTTCAGCGATGCGAGGCGTCTGCAGTTCCGCTACGAGTCATTCAACCTGCTGAACAATTCCAACCTGAACCGCCCGGCCAACAACGCCAGCGTTCCGGCCGTGATCGGGCGGGTGACCGGAGCTCAGCCGGCTCGCGTGATGCAATTCGGTTTGAAGTTCTACTGGTGACATCCGCGGGTCACGGCCGGTATCATGGAGAGGGATACCGTGTAAGGCTTTCGAGACCTTGATGGCGGCGGCGCGGTCGAGCCGGGTGTCGCGGGCGCGGAACACTTCGCCCATTCCGCCTTCGCCGATGGGTGCGACGGCTCTGGTGCAACCCGCCGGGATGGGGGAAGATTGAGAGATGTCTCGATTCGTTCCGGTTGAAGAGCTTTTCGCTGGTCGCCATTTCGACGCGGAGA
>VFZX01000569.1 GCA_016871015.1 Acidobacteriota bacterium
CTGGAGGCCAAAATCGGGAATCCAAGGCGTTCCGGCAGCCTGGCAACGAAAAATCGTGCTACGCAACAACCACACTTCGACCGGCGGCGATGAGCGTTCGCCCGTCAATTCTCGGACAGGCTCCTAGAAAATATATTTGGCCACCAACTGGATGCTCCGCGGCGGCGCTGCGCCGGTGATGCGTCCATAGGTGGCCGGAGCATTGATGTTCGCCGCTGCTCCGCCGAAGTTGACCCGGTTGAAGGCGTTGAAGAACTCCGCCCGCACCTGCAGCGCGTGGCCCTCCATGAACGCGAAATTCTTGTGCAAACTCAGGTTCTCGTTGCGGAATCCGAAATTGCGCATGTCGCCATAGTTGGGCGCCGCCGTGCCGAGCGTGAACGGATCGGGCTGGGCGAACGCGGCGATGTTCAGATAACGGTCGCGGCCCGGATCAAAGGATCCGTGCGAGATTCCGTTCAACGGCGCAACACCGGCCACGCGGTTCGGACGGTTGCCGCCGCCAAAGATCGGGATCAGCCCGCCGCCGGCGACGCCGAACGGAGTCCCCGAGCGGTACTCGTGGATGCCGTTCACCTGCCAGCCTCCCAGCAGCAGGTTCGCCGCTTTGCTGTTGACATTCATCCAGCGCTTGCCCTTGCCGAATGGCAGCTCATAGTTCCACGACAGGACCAGGTTGTGCGGCAGATCGAACTGAGCCAGCCGCTTCTCGAGTCCCCGGTTCGCCGTATCGAGCGGACGCGCGGCCGCGGCGTCGTCGCCCCACCCGGTGTAACCGCCTCCGTGAATGAAGTTCTTCGAATGCGTGTAGGCGATCAGCATCGAGAATCCTTGCGAGAACCGCCGTTGCATACGCACCTGCAACGAGTGGTAGTTGTTCCACCCCGTCGGCTGCAGCAGATTCCGGATGTCGGTGAACTGCGGGAACGGACGGAGCGCCTGCGCCACGGATCCGTTGAATCCCGGGTACGGCACGTTGACTCCGGCGTCGCGTGCCGCCTGTGACGTGATCCCCGCGTTCAGCGTGTTCCCCAGCCGCAACTGCGAAACGGGAACCTGGTTCAAATTCTCCAGTCCGCCCGGGAGCCCGACACTACGCTGTCCGACATAACCCACATCGGCGAGAAACTGCCAGGGCAGCTCGCGCTGGACGTTGAAGGTCCAACTGTTGGTGTAGCCTGGTTTGGCCGATCCCGGATTCAGGAAGTCGATAATGTTGTTGTTGAGCAGCGTCGGCGAGGTGTTGGGCAGTGTCCCCGTGAACGGCGTGGGGCCGGCCTCCAGCAGCAGAGCCGGAACGCGGCCCGACGTCTGCTGCGGGAAATCCTGCGTAAAGGAGAATCCGCTATTGAAATATCGCGACAGGCGCCCGATGCTGGTGGCATTGGTGGGCGACCAGAACAAACCGAACCCCGTGCGGATGACGGTTTTCGGATTCAACGTGTAGGCGAGTCCCACCCGCGGCGAGAATGCGCGCCTATACGACGGCGCCAGGCGTTTGCCATTCTGCAGGAACGCTAGTGCGCCCGGACGCCCGCCGGCCCCGGGATTCGCAAGTCCGACATCCAGGAACGACTGCCGGTAGTTCCGTTCGTACACCACGGTTGCCACTTCGTGCCGCAGTCCCAGCGTCATCGTCAGATTGCGGCTGACCTTGAGCACATCCTCGGCAAACCAGGTGTAGAACTCGTGCTGCATCTGGCGCTCCGGTGCCGGAATCAGCCGCTGCGCCGAGAACACCTGTCCGAGGTAGAAGCTCGCCCAGCCATTGCCCAACTGATTCTGGCGCGGATCGGTGAGGTTCGACGTGCTGAGCGCGCTGAAATTGTAGAGCCCGCTCAAACCGCCGGTGTCGGTGCCCGCGAAGTTGTTGAATCGCAGCAAACGGAACTCACCGCCCATCTTGAGCAGATGGCGGCCCTTCACCCAGGTCCAGTTGTCGAGTACGACATAGCTGATGTTGGCCGACGGATCGTTGGGCTGCTGATTCGAATTGCCAATCGTGAGTCCCCCATACGGATTGCCGATCGAAAACGCCGGGAAACCGGGAGCGTCGCGCGCGACACCTGGAAGTTGGATGATCTCGTTGCCCCGGCGCGTGTCGCGCTGCCGGGTCGGATCGGAGAACGTATGACCAAATCCGAAATGATGCAGCAGCGTCGGCGACACCGTCTGATCGTAGTTGAACCGGTAGTTGCGGCCCTTGATGTTGGAGAGGAACAACAGCCCCAACGGTCCGGCCGCGGCGCCGAATTCGCTCCGCACGAAGCCGTCGTTGAGCGACCGCCAGATCGAGAAGCTCACCCGGTGATTCTCGTTGAACAGGTGGTCCGCCTTCAGCGACCACACGTCGTCCTCGGTGTAGTTGGCGCCCTTGTGCACGAAGTTGTTGAAGTACGTCCCCGGATTGTCCGGACCCGGCATCAACGCCATCGCCCGCTGCGCCACTTGGCTTGCGCGCGCCGATGGAATGATGTTGCCGGGGAACGGAGTCCGCGTCCCGTCGGCGGTGGTGGTCGCCGGATCAAATACCGGAATCAGCGCGCCGGCGTTATCGAAGTACCGCGAGAAGTTGCCGCCCTTGAACTCCGCGGTCGGTAGGCTGACCAGATTCCCGTTGATCGGCGGCGAATTGCGGACCAGACTGTAGCTGAAGTTCCAGAATGTCTTGTCCTTCCCGTTGTAGACCTTCGGGATCCACAGTGGACCTCCCAATGATCCGCCCGCTTCATTGAAGCGCACGACCGCCCGCCGCGCGGCGAAGAACTGCCGCGCGTCCAGGTTGTTGTTGCGGAACAGCTCGAACAACCCCCCGTGGAACTTGTTCGTCCCCGATCGCAGCGTGAAGTTGATCACGCCCAGCCCGCGCCCGTACTCAGCCGGGAACAGCGTGTTCTGCATCTTGAACTCTTCGATCGCCTCGTAGGGCGGCGCGGTCTGTGCCAGGAACCCCGGGTTGCCGGCCAACTGCGCCGAGATCCCGTCGATCAGCATCTCCTGCGTGAACTCGGGACTCCCGTTGATGCTCTTGCCCCATTGACTCCCCGTCACACCCGGTGTGAGGAAGATGAACGCTTCGGGTTGCCGCCGTCCGGATGCCGCCGTGGTGATCGCGCCGGTGCCCACCTGGATCGGCAGGTCGAGAATCTGCTTGCGCTCGAGAACGGTCGACACTTCGGGCGACGTCGTCTGCAGCGCGACGGCATTGCTCTGCACCGTGACGGACTCGTTGACCGATCCGACCTCGAGTGTCACCGGCAGCTCGATAATCGTCGCCGTGAGGATGCTCACCTGTTCGCGGACGAACTTGCGGAAGCCTGTCTTTTCGGCCTCCAGCTTGTAGAGCCCTGGCGGAATCGCGCGAAGTGAGAATCCGCGGTCATCCGATGTCGCGCGGTGCGTGGCGTTGGTCTGCAGATTCTGCAGTGTGATCCGGACATCGGTGATCGCGGACCCCGATGAGTCCATGATCGTGCCGGAGACTCCTCCCAGATTGCCTTGCGCGAACAAGGCCGAAACGGTTGCGAGACAAAGCCCAGTGAGCTGCCTGAGTACCATTCTCAGGATTGTATCATCAGTTGTGTCGGCGCAAAGTGAGAAGTTCCGGTTTGCGCAAAGTAGAAAGTTCCTCTTGACGCGAATCTGGAAGGATGGAACGAATCTCGATGAGCCAGGAACAAAGGGACCGGCTGGAGACCTTGAAGAGGG
>VFZX01000570.1 GCA_016871015.1 Acidobacteriota bacterium
ACCTGCGGCTCAAAAGCGCGGGAATCTTCTATCCGGTGCTCAATACGCCCGCGCGGATCGGTATCATTGAAAAAATGGGCCACCTGGACCGGGCCGATTCGCGCTTCCTCAATGACGCCGCAATCCTGTTCCGTTCGATCGACCACGCCATGCGCCTGATCTCGGGACATGCGCGGGGCCAGCTTCCCGCCTCACAAATGCAACTCGACATGATCTCCGAACTCGTCAGCCGGTGGACGCCCGAGCACCTGCACGATCAGCCTCTCACCGATGAGCTGGCCCAGATCCAGAACCGCACCCGCGAATTCTTCGACCGGCTGTTCAACGCATAATTCCGGATGCGAGCCGCCCTCCTCCTGCTTGTTTGCCTCGCGCCGTTACGCGCAGCGCCGCCCGTGGACCCGATTGGCGAAGCGTTCCACCGCATGTACGACCTGGATTTCGCGGCCGCCCACCGGATCCTGGACGACTACGACGCCAAACACCCCTCCGACGCGTTCGCGGTCTCGGTGCGTGCGGCCGCCTACCTGTTCTACGAACTCGACCGCCTGAAGATCCTCGAAGGCGAGTTCCTGACCGACGACAAGCGGATCGCGGCCAAAGAGAAGCTGGTGCCCGACCCGAAGATCCGCGAGCAGTTCTTTGCGACCATCGACCGCTCGCAGCGGCTGGCCGCCGAAAAGCTGAAAACAGATCCCGACGACCTCCAGACGCTGTTCTCTTTCTGCCTGACCGAGGGGATGCGGATGGACTACCTGGCGCTGGTCGAGAAAAAGCAGCTCCGCTCGCTAAGCTACGCCAAAAAGGCACACAACTATGCCTTGCAGGTGATCCGGAAGGATCCGAATTTTGTCGATGCCTACCTGACCACGGGGATCACGGAGTACCTGGTGGGAAGCCTGCCGTTCTTCGTGCGCTGGTTCGTCCGGTTCGAGCAGGTGGAGGGCAGCAAGGACCAGGCAGTGTCGCGGCTCACCCGCGTGGCCGGGCAAGGGCGCTACCTGGGGCCATTCGCGAAGATCCTGCTGTCGATCATCCACGTGCGGGAGAAGCGGCCCGAGAAGGCGGTGCCGCTGCTGACGGAGCTGAGCCAGAACTACCCCCGGAACCAACTGTACCGGAACGAGTTGGCAAAAATTTCGTCCAAGATCAAGCGACGGTAACCGAAGCCCCTCACGCTACGCCCAAGCTTGCGGTAGCATTTATATATGTCGGCCCTCACCAACCCACGCCCGATGGCGCCTGCTCCCGTTCAGCCGGCTCCCGCGCCGGTCCACCATGAGCCCAAGAAAAGTTCACGGAAGTGGTTGATTCTGCTGGTGATTGCGGGCATTGCCGGGGCTGCGGCGTGGGTGGTCCAGCAACGTCAGGAACAGGCACAGCAGACGGCTGCCTCGGTGGGCGTCACGCGCACGGCCAAAGTGACTGCCGGCAAGCTCGACGTGAACCTCCGCCTGGCCGGGCAGACCTCCTCGCGCGACTTCGCCAACATCACGGCGCCGATCATGCGCGGATTCGAGTCTGGACGCGACATGATCCTGGTGTACCTGATCCCGACGGGATCCAAGGTGAAGAAGGGCGACCTGCTCGCCCAGATCGACGCGAAATCCATTGAGGATCATATCGACGACATCGCCGATGACATCGAGCGCGCTGACGCCGATATCCGGAAGCGCAAGGCTGAGCAAGAGGTCGATATGGCCACGCTGCTGCAGAGCATCCGGGTGGCCCAGACCGACTACGAAAAGGCCAAGCTGGATGCACGCGCGGCAGAAGTCCGTACGGAAGTTGAGAGGGAGCTGCTCAAACTCGCTGAACAGGAGGCGGAGGCGCGCTACAAGCAGGTGCAGGGTGACGTGGCGCAGAAGAAGGTCACCTACGCAGCGGAGCTTGTGATCCTCGACATCACCCGGCAGCGCCATGTCCGGCATCGCGACCGCCACAAGGTCGACTTGGTCAAGTACGCGATGCGGGCTCCGATGGACGGGCTCGCCGTCTCCCAGCAGATCTTCCGCAGCAGCGAGATGGCGACGGTCCAGCAGGGCGACCAGGTGTATCCAGGCCAGCTCTTCATGAAGGTCGTCAACCCGCAGCGGATGCAGGTGGAGGCCAACATCAACCAGTCCGAGAGCAGCGTGCTGCGCATCAGCCAGACCGCCAAGGTCCGGCTGGATGCGTTCCCGGGGATTACGCTTCCGGGGCACGTGTTCTCGATCAACGCGCTGGCTACCGGCGGCTTCCGGCAGCAGTACTACATCCGCAACATCCCGGTGAAGGTTGCGATCGATCAGGCACACGAAAAGCTGATCCCGGATCTTTCGGCGGCGGCGGAGGTGTTGATCCAGAGTTCATCGGACAACGCCAAGCAGGTTCCCCTGGGTGCGGTGCAAGACGAGTCTGGGAAGCCGGTCGTGTACGTGAAGAAGGGGTCGAACTTCGAGCGCCGGGCAGTCACCGTGGGCTTGCAGAATGCTACCCATGCGGAAGTAACGGCTGGACTGGAAATCGGTGAAGAGGTCGCGCTCGAAAAGCCGGCCTTGGCCAATCCGCAGACCGAGACCCGGGCGTCGCTCTAGGCGGCTTCCGAAGGGACGTAGAAAGCTGGTCCTGCGGCGGTCGCAGCGATCTTCAGTGCGATCGATGCAAGGATGCCAGCGGGCGCGCTGCGCGGACGGTGGATCGCCAGTGGAGTGCTCGCACGCATCGCCGCGCTGCAGATGTCCGGTGCCGGGGGAACGACACCGGCGACCTTGAGTCCGACGGCCTCTTCGATCTTCTCTTTCGGCACGTTCTCCAGCACCGGCGACCGGTTGACCACGACCAGGTGAATCGCGTCGATGCTCACGCCCCACTGCTGGAGCCGGTTCCGGGCGATCTTGGCGGCCATCATCGATGTGTCGTCGCGCTCGGCCACCAGCACGACACAGTTCGACCGGCGGATGACCGCTTCATGTCCCGCTGCGCTGCCCGACGGCAGATCGACCACCACCAGGTCGGCGATACGCGACATCAGAAACACCACGCGGTCGGCGTGACCAGGCGTGACTTCGGTGCATTGAGACACTTCCTGGGGACCGTACAGGAGATAGAATCCGAGCTGGGTGTTGACCAGCCGCTGCTCGATCACCGGCTCAGTGATCTCGGCGGGAGCCATCCGGTAGGTGTCAGACAGGTTCGACACCACCGGTTTGCGGAAGTGCGCGGCGAAGCTCCCGTAGTCGCTCCTCAGCTCCGCAGCGATCACCAGCTTCTCCTGAGCCATGAGCGCCGCCATGTTCAGCGCCAGCGTGGTTGTTCCCACACCACCCTTCACGCCCCAGAACGTGACCACCCTCCCGCCCGGCGTGTGCTGACTCTTGCTCATGTGCCATTGGAGGCTGCGGTTGCGCTCGACCCCGAACCGGATCGACCGCACCACCGCTGGCGGATTCGCTTGCCCCTTGACGAGGAAATCCTGGGCTCCCTCCTGCACCGCGCGCAAGCCCGTCGCTTCGTCCTCGGTCCCTGTCAGCAGGACGATCGGCAGATTCGGGTTCGCCGCCCGCACCGTCATGAACGTCTCAAGCCCATGGCTGTCGGGCAGATTCAGGTCGAGCAGGACGGCGTCGAACTGCTTTTGGCGCATCGCGCTCGATGCGGCATGAACCGTCTCGGTCCAGGTCACCTCAAACGCGCTCCCGCCCTCCTCACGAATTCCCTCAAGCAA
>VFZX01000571.1 GCA_016871015.1 Acidobacteriota bacterium
CTAGGCGGGGCAGGGGCGACGATGCCGGAGATCTGGCGAGCCGCGTTGGCTGCGTGATCGGAGTCGGGTTCGATCGAGACGTCGGCCGTTACCGAATTTGGCTCGACTCGGAATTTGCACCAGAGCCTGGTGGCATACCTTGTCCGAATCAGAACAGGGAAGGGTCGACGCGCGAGTGGGACTCCTGATGGAGCACGGACCAAATCTCGGGTTCCCGTTTAGTTCCCAGGTGTAGACATCGCGCTTTCCCGAAATGCGGGAACTCCGAGTCCAGGCCGGGGCGACCCTCTGCGAATGCTGTACGCGTTTGATCCGCGCCGCGTTGCGCTCCTGCTCATTGCGGGAGACAAAACGGGAGACGACCGATGGTATGAGACGAACGTTCCGGTGGCGGATCGATTGTTCGAGCGCCACTTGAAGACGATCGAGAAGGAGATTGGGAATGGCTAAGAGTTTCTCTCAACTGCGCAACGGAATGTCCGCCCAGGCACGGGCCGCGAGCGCCGCCGAACGCCGCCGGCTGGTGGAGGAGATGTCGCTCCATCAACTTCGAAAGGCCCGCGAACTGACGCAGGCCAAAATTGCCGGAGAACTGCATATCGGGCAAGGCGATGTCTCGAGGCTGGAGCGGCGCACGGACATGTACGTGAGCACGCTTGCCAGCTACCTTCAGGCGGTCGGAGCGGATCTGGAGATTCGCGCGATTTTTCCCGATGGAAGTGCCGTCAAGATCACGCAGTTTTCCGAGTGATTGCCGCGCGGCAACCAATGTGGAATGAGTGGTTTGGGTCCACCGCCGGGGAATAGGTCGCCGAAAACGCCATAGTGTTTAGCGTCGGACAAAAGGGGTCCTTTCTTCCCGACGGGCATCGTTGTCCCAAGCCATTGATCGCTCTGGCCCGCAGTCTCGCGAAAGGGTGGTCCCGAAACCGTGACGCTGATCAGGCCCCACAATCAACATGGCCTGGTTCACGTCCCACCAGCGCGGTACAAACTGAACGGTATTGAGTTTAGCGCTGCCCCAACAGGTCCTGCACGTAGTTCTGAGTCTCGGCGTAGGGTGGAACTCCGTTGGCCGAGTCCACCGCTCCTGGACCTGCGTTGTACGCCGCTAGCGCCAGCCGCCAGTCTCCGGCATAGCGGTCGAGCATTTGCCGCAGGTACCGCGCTCCCGCATCCAGGTTGCCGACCGGGTCCATCGGATCCTTCACACCAAGTGACTTGGCGGTGTCCGGCATCAACTGCATCAGGCCTATCGCGCCCTTGGGCGACACCGCGCATGGGTAGAACGCGGACTCCTTGCGGATCACGTCCCGCAGCCGTTCGGGCGGCAAGTTCTCGCGCCGGGCGACCCGTTCGATCTCCGGATCAATGAACGCCGGCTTGACGGGGTCGCAGTCCGGCGGCACGTAGCTCGTCTTGGTGGCTACAGGCGGCTCGGGCTGCACCGGTTCAACGAGCGGTTCAACGGGCGCCAGGGTGGGCCACTCGCTGGGCCACGGCAGCGTGAACCAGCCGGGATCTTCCCGCGCGGCCCCAACCTGCTTCCGGACCGACTCTCTCTGCTTACCGAGGGACGGCTTCATCCGCTCGGCGAGCGGCGGAGGCGCGGGTGTTGGCGCAGGCACCTGTGCCCAGGCCAGAGAGGCGAACCACAACATCAGCTTCACTTCAGTACAATCGTTCGATCAGCGTGCTCAATCCATGGGATAAGGTTCGAACGTATGGGAATAAGTGATCCGCGGGTGGCCGAGGTCCGGATCCACTCGCTGGCGTGCGATCTGGCGGAGCGCTTTGGATGGTCGCTCAACTGGACACGCCGCCGGGTGGTGACGATGGTCGAGGTCCGCACCGACTCAGGGATCACCGGCTGGGGCGAGGGGACCTGGGGCGGCGAGGATCTCCTGCGTGCGCCGGAACTGGTCATCGGCCGGTCGATCTTTGAAATCGAGGGAATCTACGAGTCGTTGCGGACACCCACGCACCGGCAGCGCCGGCGCGGTCCGCCCACCTCCGCGGGACTCGACATCGCCCTCTGGGACACCGTGGGGCAGGCCCTCGGAAAACCGGTCTGCCAGCTTCTCGGCCCCGTCTACAGGACCCGCGTAGAGGCCTACTGCACCGCGCTCTACCGCAAGGACTGGCCCGATCTCGCGCAGGGACTCGCCGCCGAGGCACTCGGCTGGAAGCAGGCCGGTTACCGCGCCATGAAGATGAAGATCGGATACGACCCCGCAACCGACGAGAGGATCGTGGCCGCGGTCCGCGAGGCGATTGGCGGGGAGACCGCTCTGGGCGTTGACTCAAATTGCGCCTACGACTCCGGCACCGCGCTGGCGCTCGCCAAACGCCTGGAGCCGTACAACCTGATGTGGTGGGAAGAACCGCTCCTGGCCGATGATCTCGACGGATACGCGAGGTTGAAGCAGGGCACGCCGATCCCCATTGCGGCTGGAGAATCCGAAACTTCCGACTGGCTGCTCACCCACTACGTCCAGCCCAAGCTCGTCGATATCCTTCAGCCCGACCTCGAGTGGACCGGCCTCACCGGATTCCGCCGCCTGAATCATGCCTGCTGGTTGAACCACATCCGCCTGGTGCCGCACAACTGGGGCACCGCGTTGCGCACCGCCGCGACGCTGCACGCCATGGCTACATGTCCCCCGTTGACCGAGGCGCTCAATCCTCCCCGGATCCTGTTCGAATTCGACCGGACAGAAAGCCCCTTCCGCGACGCCGTGACCCGCACTCGGCTGGACATCGATCCGGCGGACGCCTGCGTCGGAGTCCCGATGGGTCCGGGCCTGGGGGTAAAGGTGGACGAGGAGCAGGTGGCGCGGTTCCGGACCGGCCTTCACACCGTAGGTCCACGCTAAGCGGTGTTCAGCCGTCATACGATAATGGATGAGTAGACATATGCGTACGACTGCCCAACGCCGCGTGAGCCGCCGCAGGCTCGGCTTTTCGTTGATGGAGCTGCTGATCGTGGTGGCGATCCTGATGATCCTCGGCGCGGTAGCGATTCCCCGCATTAATGACGCGCTCCGAAATGCCAAGGAGATGGCTGCGGTGCGCGAGATCCACAACCTGAACCAGGCCCAGGTGCAGTACATGTCGCAGTACGGACGGTTCGCGACTTCCCTGACGGAGCTGGGTCCGCCCACGGGAGGCCAGGCTGGACCGGCGGGAGCCGACTTCATCACGGGTGAGATGGCGAAGGGACTGAAGAACGGTTATCTGTTCACGGTCCAGGGCTCGCAGACCGGCTACACGATCAACGCCAACCCGCAATCGTTTCCGACAACGGGCCGGCGGACGTTCTATTCCGATCAAACTGGCGTGCTCCGGCAGAACTTCGGCGCCGAGCCCGCTAATGCGACGAGCGCGGAGCTAGGCGGCGCGGCTGAGGCGACTCCGCAGAAAAAGTAGCGGAGCCACATCTAGCGGCTGGATGGTTCCGTATTGGATTTCGGAGACGAAATCCAAATGAACAATATCCAAGCTGTCAAAGACATCTATGCCGCGTTCCTGCGCGTGTGCGAACCGGAGACATCCTTGACAAGTGTGCCGGTGGGCGGTTGACACAAACGAAGGGTAACCGGGGGACAGCGGTTAAGCTGGGGGATGCCCTGGCGAGAGGTGAGCCGCATGGACAGCAAGG
>VFZX01000572.1 GCA_016871015.1 Acidobacteriota bacterium
CGGGTGAACCCCTCGCGGATCCAAAACTTCGCTCATTCCGCCAGTGTCGGCCATCTTCCGCCACCCGCGCTCGTTTCAACTGCCTGATCTAGGTTGATACGTAGGAGGATGACATGCTACTTCTGGCGTTAGCAGCAGCCGCCACCGTGGGCCAGGTTCCCCCAACCTTCGAACCGAACCTGGGCCAAGCCCCACCCCGGGTCCGCTACCTTGCCCGGGCTCCGAATTATCAGCTCCACCTGGAACCGGACCAGTTCGCCCTCCGGACCCTGGCCGCGCAGCCCGAGGCTGAGGGCCCGCTCGTGTTCGATTTCGCACGAATGCGGTTCCCCCAGCCCGCTGTCTGGACCGAACTGGCGTTGCGTTGGCTGGGCGCCCGGACCGCTTCTATTGCGCCGGAAGCCAGTACCGGAGCCCGTACACATTACTTCCGTCCCCGCCTCCGGATCTCCGCTCCCCAGTTCGAGAAGGTTCGCTACCGCGACCTTTACCAGGGCATCGACCTCGTCGTATATGGAACGGGTCCGCAATTCGAGTACGACTTCGAGGTAGCGCCCCATGCCGACCCGTCCCAAATCCATCTCGAGTTCCGTGGCGCGCGCTCCCTGCGCCTCAGTTCGGACGGCGACTTGATTCTCGACACTCCCGCCGGGCCGGTCCTCCACAAGAGACCACGGGCGTTCCAGGGATCTCGCCCGGTCGAAGCCGCCTACCGCGTCCTCCCTCGCCATGGCGCCGCCATCGAACTCGGCCGCTACGATCCGTCGCTCCCGCTCACGATCGACCCGGTCATCTACATTACCTACCTCGGCGGATCCGGCACGGACCGGGTCTTCGGCTCGGCCGCCGACCGCAATGGCAATACCTACTTCACCGGCACAACCACCTCCACCGACTTCCGCACCCAGAATCCCCTGCAGGCCGCCAACGCGGGCGGAGCAACCGATACCTGGGTCGTCAAGCTCGACGCCCAAGGCCGCCGCCTCTATTCCACCTATTTCGGCGGCTCCGGACAAGACGACGGCAACCGGATCCGAGTGGACTTGGAGGGCAACGCCTACGTTTCCGGAACCACGCGGTCCAGCGACTTCCCCACCACTCCCGACGCGCACCAGCGGGAACGAAGAGGAGATTCGGACGCCTACCTGTTCAAGCTCAGCCCCAACGGCGACCAGCTCCTCTATTCAACATTGCTCGGTGGCTCGGGCGACGATACCGCGCCCGGTCTCTTGGTCGACCTCGCGGGCGCGGTTTGTGTGGCCGGATCCACCACTTCGACCGATCTCCCCGCCACCGCGGACGCCGTGCAACGGGCTAACGCGGGTGGCTCCGACGCCTACGCCGCTATCTTCGATCCGTCCGGCGCGCTCGCCTACCTGACGTATTTCGGCGGCGCTGGCACGGACACGCTCGCGGGCATCGCCCTCGGTCAGGGGGGCAACCTCTACTTCACGGGACTGACCACATCCACGAACTTCCCCGTGGCCGGCGAAGGCGCCGTGTCCAACCTCCGCGGACCCACTGACGCCTATCTGGTCCGGCTCAGTTCCAACCGCCGTTCCGCGCTCGTTTCGACCCTGATCGGCGGCTCCCGCGAGGATGGCGGGACCGACGTTGCCGTCCTGCTGGACGAAACCGTGCTGGTCTCTGGCAACACCCGTTCGCCGGACTTCCCGCTCACCACGCCCGCGGCGCCCGGTTCCATCTTTCCAGCTCAGACCATCTTCGCTGTACAGTTCCAGTTTCCGCGCGGAGGCCGCCCGCCGGACCGCTTCCTTGCCTCGTCGCTCCCGGCGGAAAGCGGCTCCAAGGTTCAATCGTGAGGGCGACTGTCTGGCGGCGAAGCTTCGGCCCGGGAACGTCCACAGTGCCGGCGACTGGGAAGAACTGCTGCTTCCCGAGATCGAGCGGCAGCAGAAGCGGGGCAAAGAGGTGGTGTTTCGGGCCGAAGCTGCCTTCGCCAAGCCGGAGATTTACGAAGCGCTGGAGAAGCGGGGCGTGACGTACGCGATTCGCATCCCGAGCAACGACAGCTTGGAGCGAGACAATCGCGGAGTTGTTGACGCGGCCAGTAGGCAGACCGAGCCACAAGCCCGTGGTCCGGTACAAAAGCTTTCTCTACCAGGCAGCCAGTTGGAAAACGGCGCGGCGGGTGGCATGTTTATGACATCTTGGCGAATGTGCCCGACAATGCCAGATCATCGACTACGGGCTCGCCATTGTAGGTTTTGGACGGGCGTGGCTGGACGCAGTGTCGATTGGGGGTGGCGGAGGCCGACAGATGAAGCGTGTCAGATCCGCATGGAAGAGCCGGCGTCCTGGACCTGAGAATCCGCCTGCTCAATGACCAGCGGCAGCGGCGTGCAACGGTTCTCGTCATTGTGCGCCGTCAGGCGGCTGACGAGATCGACGGCTTCAGGGCAGGCGCGAGTTCGAATCCATTATGGGGTAGTCCGAATGACGCCCGCATCTTGCTGAATGCGCAAGGGCGATATTGAGAATTGTCTGCCTCCCCCATCGTGGACGCGTTTCGAACTTGGTGCGCCGCGAACACTGTAACGCCGGCGGAGAGGGCGCATTCGACCTGTCTCGTAGAGGTCCAGCAAGGATGAAAACGCGTCGGCGTCGTTGAATTGCAGTCGGTAGCCGTTGACTTGGAGGAAGGCGGCTGTCATGGTCACCGCGACACGTTTGTTTCCATCCACGAACGCATGGTTCTGCGAGAGACTCTCCCAGAGGGCAGCCGCTTCCTGAATCAGGTCACTGTAGTACCCGCTGCGGGGCCGGGCCAGAGCCGACTCCAGCGCACTACGATCCCGGATGCCTCCGGAGCCGCCAAACCGTGCGATCAGTTTCGCGTGCACGGCAACCGCCTCTTCAACCGTGGGATATCGAGTCACTGAGCGAGGCGCGGCAGCAGGTCCGGATGTTGGGCGATGAACTCGTCGGCGGCCCGGAGGAACGGCGATTGAGAGACCGAGGAGTCTCGCCGTTTCAGATAGTCGATGAACTGCCGCACGGCATCCTGCTCCTGCGGCGTCAGCGACCGAACAACTTCAGCAAGGCTTTCGGTTGCCATCGTGTGTCTCCGATCGCAGTATACCGCGCTGGTGGTAGATCCTGACAGTTCGAATCCACAACGGGGATTGCCGAGCGACGCGCGCAACTCATTGCAACAGCGAAGGCGTCTTGCGGAAGAAGTTGCCTCCCCGAGCGCGACACTTCCACAAACAGATATTGGAGCGAACGGACAGAGAGTCTGTAACCTACGGATCCAAATACCACTTCGGTAAATCAGCCGGCTGAAAATCGACCCACTCGCGGCCCGGTTACTCTCTGTTTCGATGTTGCTCTCGGCAGCCCAGGTGATACTTCCACTGTTCGGTCGCTCAACGAGGTGGAAGATCAGCCCCCCGGACCGTCCTTGAAACTAGGAGAGAGTTATGATCTGATCCGGTGCGCTACCACCGGCCTACAACCCACAGAGTTTTCGTTCTAGTTGCGGTTGCGCTAGTTACTCTTGAACGTCCCGAGGGCTCTGGTGCAAATTCCGAGTCGAGCCAAATTCGGTAACGGCCGACGTCTCGATCGAACCCGACTCCGATCACGCAGCCAACGCGGCTCGCCAGATCTCCGGCATCGTCGC
>VFZX01000573.1 GCA_016871015.1 Acidobacteriota bacterium
GACCGCATCACGCTCGACGTGACGCTCCAGGTGGGCGCCACCACCGAGTCGGTCACGGTGACCGGCGCGGCGCCACTGCTCGAAGCGCAGACCGGAACCCTGCGCGGGGTCGTCGACCAGCAGCGTATCGTCAACCTGCCGCTCAACGGGCGCAACATGACGCAGCTTGTCTCCCTCCAGGCGGGCGCCATCCAGACCGCCGACAGCTCGGCCGGAGGCGAGGGCATCGCCTTCGCCGTCAACGGATCGCGCGCCAATGGCGTCTACTTCCTGCTCGACGGCGGCTACAACACGTCGACCTACCGCAACTGGAGCGGTACCTTCCCCAATCCCGACGCCGTGCAGGAGTTCAGCGTGCAGCGGTCGAACTTCTCCGCCGAATACGCCAACGCCACCGGCGCGGTGATCAACGTGGTGACCAAGGCCGGAACGAACCAGTTCCACGGCAGCGCGTTCGAGTTCGTCCGCAACGCCTCGCTCAACGCGCGGAACTTCTTCGCGCCGCGCCGCGACACGCTCAAGCGGAACCAGTTCGGCGGTGTCATCGGCGGACCGGTGCGCAGGGACAAGCTGTTCTTCTTGTACTCCTACCAGGAGACGCGGCTCCGCAGCGATCCACAGTTGACGCGGCAGTTCCTGCCGACCGCGGCCCAGCGGCGCGGCGAGTTCGGCGCGACACGGGTCACCGATCCGCTGACCCGGCAGCCGTTTCCGAACAACCAGATTCCTGCCAGCCGCATCTCGCCGGTGACGCAGAACTTTCTCAAATACATCGCGACTCCGGCCACGGCCAACGGCGAACGCTTCACCGGCGCGCCCAACATCACCGATACGGCCGAGCACACAGTGCGGCTGGACTGGAATCTCGCACGGCACCGGCTCTCGGGGAAATTCTTCCGCCAGAATCTCTCGCGCCCGCTCTATGGAGATCCGAACGACATCGCCACGCCGTTCAACCGCCAGGAGACGCAGCCTTACTGGCAGGTCTCGGGCAACGACGTCTTCACCATCTCGCCGGCCATGATCAACAGCGCGACCTTTGCCTGGCGCTACCGTGCACGCAATTCAAACTGGGGAAGCTTCCGGTATCCGGTCGACTTCAAGAGCGCGGGCGTCAAGGGGATCGCCGTCAACAATCCGCCCGGCTTCGTCATGAACATCAGCGGGTTTGTCAACATTGCGCCATCGTGGCCCTATGAGATCGAGGACGGCGACCACCATTTCACCGACACCCTCACCTGGATCCGCGGCAAGCACGAGCTCAAGATAGGCGGCGAGTTCATCCGCTCGACCAACGCCATCCGCAACCACTTCCGCACCATGGGACTGTTCACCTTTGACGGCAGCATTTCCGGCAACCCGATGTCGGACTACCTGCTCGGCGAAGTCTACAACTTCCAACAGGGCGGCGGCGAATACAAGGACTTGAAGGGCTACCGCTATGGAATCTTCATCCAGGACGATCTGCGCCTGACCTCGACCCTCACGCTGAACCTCGGCCTGCGCTGGGATCCGGTGCTGCCTTTCACCGACTCGATCGGACGCGTGCAGTGCGTGCGGCCGGGGCTTCAGTCAACACGCTTCCCCAAGGCGCCATCGGGATATCTGAGCGTCGGCGATCCGGGCTGTCCGGAGGGCGGATTCAACTCCTACCACCGGTCGCTGGCGCCGCGGTTCGGATTCGCGTGGCGGACGCCGTGGAGCAAGACGGTGGTCCGCGGCGGCATCGGCATGTTCTGGACGCCGCTGTTCACCGTGCTCTACAACGGATTCGTGAACGGCGCGCCGTTCAGCCCGCAGATCAACCGGTTCGCGGTCAAGTTCGACGACCCGTATGAAGGCACTCCGAATCCCTTCCCGGCCTCGTTTGCGCCCTTCTCGCCATCCCGCGATTCCGATTTCGTGCTGCCGCTCGGACTGGTGGGCACGTTCGATCCGAACTTCCGCAACTCCTACTTCCAGACCTACAACCTGACGGTGGAACGCGAGCTGCCGCGGAACCTGCTCGCCCGTTTGAGCTATGTGGGCAACCTCGGCCGGAGCCTGCCCTATTCGAACGACATCAACTATGCGCGCTTTGGCCCGGGGGCAACGACGCGCAACATTCAGGACCGGCGTCCATTCCAGAATTTCGGACAGGTGCTGGCGGCGATTCCCGGCGCCAACTCCGCCTATCACGCGTTTCAGATGTCGGTCGAGCGGCGCTACGCCAATCTTTCGTTCGAAGCCAACTACACGTATTCGAAATCAATCGACGACTACTCCTCGGATCCGACTCCGGGACAGTCGTCCTCGCTCTCCAATCCCACCTCGCGCGTGTTCAACCGGGGATTGTCGGACTTCGACATCCGCCACCGCGCCGTTGTCTCAACCGTCTGGGCGCTGCCGGTGTTGAAGGGCTGGAATCCGGTGGCGCGCCACGTACTGGGCTCGTGGGAGCTTTCCGGGATCCTGACGCTGCAGGCGGGCCGGCCGTTCACGGTGCTCTCCGGGCGCGACAACGCGATCAGCGGCATCGCGCGCGACTACGCCGATCTGCTCGGGAATCCGTTCCTGCCCGCCGGCCGGCCGCGCTCCGAGTACACTGCGCGGTACTTCAATCCGGCCGCTTATGGTCCGAACGCGATGGGCACGTTCGGCAACGCGCCGCGGGCCCACCTCACCGGTCCGGGATTGGTGGGCTTCGATGCCGCGATCATGAAGGACATCCCGTTCAGCGAGCGGTTCCGCGCGCAGTTCCGCACGGAGCTGTTCAACGCGGTGAACCGTCCGAACTTCTCCTCCCCGTTCGCCAGCCAGAACAACCTGGCGCGCTTCGGCAGGATTGAGTCGGCGGGCGACGCACGTGTGATTCAGTTGGGATTGAAGCTGCTCTTCTGATGAGGCTCCACTGGTTGGTTTCCGCCCTGGCCGTATCTGTGTTGGCGGCCGAGGACTTCCAGGCGCTCGATCCGGCACTGCATCCGGCGCCACACGCCATGCTCAGCTCCTACCTGCAAGGCATCGCGCAACGCCAGCTCGACGCGCGGCGCCGCGAGGTGGACGCGATCCAGACCAAGGAGCAGTACGAGGCGCGCAAGAAGCGGCTGCGCGCGGCGGCGCTGCGCATGATCGGCGGATTGGACGACGCTCGGAATCCGCTCAATGCGCGCAAGACCGGCACGCTCGGCCGCGACGGATACCGCGTCGACAAGGTCTACTATGAAAGCCGCCCGCGGTTCTATGTCACGGCGAACCTCTACGTGCCCAAGGGCACGGGTCCGTTCCCGGCCGTGCTCCAGCCGGTGGGCCATAGCGTGACAGCAAAGAACCGCGCCTTTTACCAGAAGATCGCGCTGTCGCTGGTCAACAAGGGATTCGTGGTGCTCACCTACGATCCCATCGGCCAGGGCGAGCGGCGGATCTACTGGGATAACGACCTCGGGGACTCCAAGGCCGGCGGCACCACCGCCGAGCACAGCATGGTGGGCTGGCAGAGCTTGCTCGGCGGCGAGAGCGTCGCCCGGTTCCGGATCTGGGATGGCATCCGCGGGATCGACTACCTGCAGTCGCTGCCCGAGGTCGACAAGGAGCGGATCGGCGTGACGGGCTGTTCCGGCGGAGGCACGCTCACCACCTATATCGCCGCGCTCGATGACCGGGTGAA
>VFZX01000574.1 GCA_016871015.1 Acidobacteriota bacterium
CCAGGGCATCCCCCAGCTTAACCGCTGTCCCCCGGTTACCCTTCGTTTGTGTCAACCGCCCACCGGCACACTTGTCAAGGATGTCTCCGGTTCGCACAGGTGTCTCATCGAATGAGTTCGGAAACGGCGATCCGCTCGAACACGATGTCGGCCTGGCTGCCCTCGTAGACGATGCCGACATGATCCCCGTCGATCTGGGAAAGGCTCGGGTAGCCTCGCCCGCGCCCTTCGTCGAGGAGCAGCCGGTTGCTTTCCGGCCAGGTCATTCCGTCGTCAAAGCTCACTTGAATCGTGTGATGAGTCCGCGCCTTCTGCGAATGGGGATTGGCGAATAACAGAACGGGCCGGGATTCGGAACCCTTGGTGAAATTGACCCGGCGCAGGCTGGCGTTGCAGTTCGGCTCGATCAGGGTGTTGCGATTGGTAGCGTGCGCTTTCCAGGTCTTGCCCAGATCGGCCGTTACGTAGACGGCGCGGTAACGCTCATGATCATTGCGCATGTTGAGCATGATGGATCCGTCGCTCAACAGCGCGGCTTGGCATTCGTTCCCGCCGCTGTAGGCGGGAGTCCCCACGGTCCAAGTGGCGCCGTGGTCGCGGCTCGACATGATGGTGGCGAAGGTCTCCCCTTTTTCGTCGCGGCCCTGTACCGGCATCACCAGCGTGCCGTCGTTCATGTGGATGCCCTGTTGCGGCGCCGGCGCCAGCAGCCACCATTTCTCTTTCTTCAACTTGCGCGTGAGATTCTCGGG
Organism: Acidobacteriota bacterium; assembly: GCA_016871015.1. Lineage (GTDB taxonomy): Bacteria > Acidobacteriota > Terriglobia > Bryobacterales > Bryobacteraceae > SYLY01. The sequence goes on from VFZX01000574.1 coordinate 753, forward strand.
CTTGCTCCAGGTCAAGCCGTCGTCGCGCGACCGGACCATCATCATCTGCGCGGTCTTGCCGATCTCGAATCCCGGTTCGGAGCCGTCCCCGTTCCATTGGTGTTTGCCCGGTTTGCCCCACATCCAAACGGCGAACACGAAGATCTCACCCGTTTGCGGGTCAACGACAATACCCGGATCGCTGACGCCGTTCTCCTCCTCCGGCTTGCCGTTGTAGGCTCCCATGTCCATGATGACTTTGACCGGTTCCCAGGTCCTGCCGCCGTCGGCGCTGCGGCTCAACCCGATATCGATGTCTTCCTGCAGGTCACGCGACTTACGCCGACGCATGTCGTAGACACTCAGCAGCGTCGCCTTAGGCGACGTCGCCAGAGCGGGAATCCGGTAGGTATGCACGTTATCGTCCATGTGACGGCGTAGGGCGATTCCGATTCGCTTGGCGCGAGCGCGCGCGGCGGCAGCGGTGGCGGTGCCGTTCACCGCAAGAAGCGTCGCCGATATCTTGTGCGACAAATCCGCCGTTGGCTTGAGCCGGCACGATAGCCAGAACCGGTTCGCACCCGGCTGCAACGGCTGCCGGCCGCTAAAGCTTACGGTCTTGGCCGGTGATTCCGCTCCGCCGAAACGCGTTTCGGCGGCGAACTCCGTTTTCGCGCCCGTGGCGAATAGCTCCAGATTGTCGACGTCGCCAAGGTCTGTGGTCCCGTCCAGGGAGAACTCCATGGATTTGAGCTCTGATGCAGCGGCCGCGTTCACGGTCACCTGAAGTAGCACGTTCTGAGGATTGCGGATCAGGACCGGGTGGACCGGGTCGGACACGGCGATCTCCAGCCGCCCGGTCTGCAGCGAGCAGGAGGCCGCAACGAAACAGAGAACAAGCAGGCCGCTCGAACGCCCCGACATGCACAATCCGGCATAACCAAGCACCAAGAGAGTATAGTAACTCCGGCCTCCCGGAGTCAAGGCGGAAAACGAAAACAGGCACAAGGGAGAGGGCGTTCGTGACTCAAGAGAGTCGCCGGGCCGAAGACCTGACATTGACATTACCGGCGCGAACTGGCACACTACGGCATGCATCGGCATGGGGTCACGATGAGACCTGCACTCTTTCGCGAAGAAAGACAGATCCACATCCTGGAGTTGTTGAAGACCGACCAGCGGGTGGAAGTGGCCGGTCTGGCTAAGACGTTCGACGTCAGCGAGGACACCGTCCGCCGCGATCTGCGGAGCCTGGAAAACCAGGGATTGATCGTGAAGACTCACGGCGGGGCCATGAACCGCGTGGCTACGCCGAGGTCCTTCGAGAACCGCCTCACGCACGTCTCCGGTGTGAAGTCCCGGATCGGCAAAGCGGCGGCCGCGCTGGTGGAAGAAGGCGAGTGTCTGTTGATCGACAGCGGCACGACGGCGCTTCACGTGGCCCGTTCCTTGAGCGTCGGCCGGGCCAAGATCCTCACCAACAGCCTCGAGGTGGCCAAGGTGATTTCCGAATACGGCAAGTTCGACCTGATCGTGCTGGGCGGACGGTGGGATCCGCTCCATCAACTCGTTGGGCCGGCGACGGTCGAACAGCTTTCGCGCTATCGGGTCGACAAGGTGTTCCTGGGCATGCCGAGTCTCGACTTCCGGTATGGCATCACCGTGCCCTCGGAGGAAGAAGCCGCGGTGAAGCGCGCCATGATCGAGATCGGGCAACAGGTAATTGGCCTGGCCGACCACACCAAGCTGGGCGAGGTGTCCTTTTCTTATGTCGCGCCGGCTTCGGCGATCGACATCCTCGTCACCGATGATTCGGCGGACTTGGGTCCGTTCGGGCCGCTCGGTTGGGACGTGCGGCGGGTCAAGATCGAGGGAGGCAACGAATGAAACGCTATTTCCGGGCGGCAGCCGCCTTGCTTCTGTTTCACGCCGCCGGCGGCGCACTTGCGGCCATCGAGAAGCTGACCGTGTCACGCGACGACACCGTTTACGAGGCCTTCGCCGACATCGCGCAGAGCAATGGCGCGCTCGTGGTCACCTACCGCGAGAGCATGATGCACTCGCCCTATCCGTTCTCGCGCGTGGTGGTGCGCCGCAGCATCGATGGCGGCAATACATGGCTGGCCAAGCAAGTGCTGATCGAGAAGGACGCCACAGCGGGGCAAGGGCGGCTGAACTGCTCCCGTATCGCTGCGCTACGGGATGGAACGCTCTTGCTGGTGGTGGACTACTATCCGGATGGCGCCACTGAATTGAAGGGCATGGAAGCCATCGGAATCCTGCTGTTCCGCAGCACCGACTCGGGCAAGACGTGGACCGGCCCGGTGGACACCGGCGTGCGCGGCGCGATCGTTCCCTCGCTGAAGCAGTTGACCAACGGTCACCTGTTGATGGGCTTGACCCGTCTGGTTGCGCCCGATGGAACGCTCGCCAACCGGCGCGAGGAGCAACTCGTCTACCGGTCGCGCGATGGCGGAACCAGTTGGGAGGGTCCATCGGCGGTGCCACAGCATCCCACCATCGCGCTCAACCTCAACGAGGGGGATTTCGCGGAGATGGACGATGGGGCCGTGGTGCTGTACATGCGCGAAGACAAGGAAGGCTTCACGGGCTGGAAGAGCGTGTCGCGCGACGGCGGCAAGTCTTGGTCCGCGCCGTTCCGCTCGCATATGCGCTCGGTGTGCGGCCGCCCGTCGGTGGGCAGGTTGCGCAGCGGCGAGGTGGCGGTGACCTACCGAACGTGCACGGCTGTTTCGGCGGCCCTGGCCTTATACGTGGAAACGCCGGCGGAAGCCGTCCGGTCCACGGAGCGTGACCGCAACAACTACAAGACGGACTTCTACGCCGGACGCTCTGCACTGATCGACAACGACCGGTCCGTTTATCCCGACACGGGCTATTC
>VFZX01000575.1 GCA_016871015.1 Acidobacteriota bacterium
ACTGCGTCTTCCGGCTCACCCAGCGGGTGAACCCCTCGCGGATCCAAAACTTCGCTCATTCCGCCAGTGTCGGCCATCTTCCGCCACCCGCGCTCGTTTCAACTGCCTGATCTAGGGTGAACTATACGCCCACCGCAACCGATGCATGGGCGCTAGCATAATCTGGCGTATTTTCAATAGTTTACGAAGTTTCCTGGCTGTCTACGAAAAGGAGCTTCATCTCTCTTCATGAATCGCCCCTGGAATGGTCTGACTCGAGTGGTGAGCATTCGTAGAAACAAGGGATCGCGCAAAGATTCGTGTTCATGCCGTGCACGGCATGATCAAGAGCATGCCGAGTTCCGGATCATGCCGAGTAGTTCGGCGGCAGCCGCGCCGTGAAGCAGACTGGCGCGGTTCTGGTCGCGTGGCATGTCGGCATGATCCGGCATCCTGTTCCTGATCGGCCAACTGGGCCGACAGGAGCTACGAATGCTCGATTCGTTCTTTCGCCGAGATGACGGCCCTGCATCAACAGGACGTGAGGTTCGGAGAGAGTTGCTTCCTTCAGATCCAAGGCAAGGGGCGAAATAGCACACGGCTAAGATCCTGCGCGACTGGTCTGCCGAAGGGGGAATGAATCCCAACGGCATGGCATTTCCGAACGCGCGCGGGTTTGTCATGGCGCGAGACGGCGTGGAATACGTTTCGCGTCAGGCGGTCAGCACCGCGGTTGCCAAGTGTCCGAGCCTGGGCGAGACCACCGGCGAACTCCTGCGGTTCTGAACTCCCTCTGGTCATGCCGAGTGGTGCAAAGCCGCGAGGCCGTAAACATTGCCGTTCGCCGAAGTACTCGGCATGATCCGGAACTCAAGGCTACTTCGGCCACGGCGCGCCTTGATCGCGCTTTGCCACCGGACCCATGCCCTTGTACCGGAACTTCTGCACGCGCTGGCCACGGTAGGTCTCGGTCGTGTACAGGTTGCCCTTGGAATCGGTCGCGATGCTGTGGACCGCGTAGAACTGCCCCGGCTGGCGTCCGCCGCCGCCAAACGTCGCGACGATCTCGAGTGTGTCGCGGTTCAGCACGTGGACCTTCATGTTCGTGCCATCCGCCACGTAGAGGAACTTCTGCTGCGGATCCCGCGAGAGCGAAACGTCGAACGTCGACCCGTCGCCCAGCGTGTTCTTCTCGACCCAGGTCTCCTTGACATAGGTTCCATCGGTCTTGAACACCTGGATCCGGTCGTTGGTCCGGTCACACACATAGAGCAGCCCGTCGTTGGACAGCGCGACGCCATGCACCGGAGTCCGGAACTGCTTCGAGGGCGGATCCTTCGGGTTGTACGGCGGAAGCTGCGCATCATCCGGCTTGTTGCCATAAGCACCCCAATGGCGCTTGTACTTTCCGGTATCGGCATCGAACACAATGACGCGCCGGTTCCCGTACCCATCAGCGACGTAGAGCTCATTGGTCTTCGGATCCACGAGCGTCTTTGCAGGCAGTTTGAGGTGCTCCGGATCGTTGCTGCCCTTACCCTGGTTCGGCTTGCCGATCTGCATGAGGAACTTGCCCGACTGGGTGAACTTGAGTACAAAGCTATCATGCACCGGACCGTCGCCCATCCGGCTTTCGTCCGTGGGAAGCGCCGCGTTCTGCTTACCGCGGCCATTGCCTCCGATCCAGACGTTGCCCTTGTGATCGACATCAATGCCGTGGTTCGACACCGGCCAGTTGTAGCCTTCGCCCGGTCCGCCCCAATGGCCTACCAAGTTCCCCGCCTGGTCAAACTCGAGGACGGGCGGCGCGGGAGCGCAGCACTCGGCGGCTTTCGGATTCCAGGTCGCATATTGCTCTTTGGCTTCGAGCGAGCTTGCCCGGTGGATGATCCAGACGTGATCCTTTGGATCCACCGCCACGCCGATCGTCGCGCCGATCACCCAGTGATTGGGAAGCGGCTTGGGCCAGAACGGGTCGACCTCGAATTTCGGCCCTTGGGGATTTGCGGCCTCCACGGCCGCGCGCTCCTGGAAAAACCAGGATCCCGCCGCCAGTGCCAGGATTGCGGCACCGAGCGCCGCTCCAGTGAAATGTGTCCGTGTCAGCATGAGTCTCCGGTAGGCTATCATACACTATTCCGTGCGCCTCTCTACCGCACGTCTCGTTCGCTCGCTCACGCTGGCAGTCTTTGCCTCGAGCGCCGCCGCGCACGACATCCCCGCCAGCGTCACGGTCCACGCGATTGTCAAGCCGGAAGGGGACCGGCTCCGGATGCTGGTCCGTGTGCCGTTGCGCGTTGTCCGCGACATCGAATTTCCCCAACGCGACCGTGGCTACCTCGACATGGACCGGCTGGCTCCGCTGCTGCCCGATGCCGCGCAGATCTGGATCGCCAATTTCGCCGACATCCGCGAGGACGGCGTCCGCCTTCCGAAGCCGCGCGTCGCGGCCACGCGCATCTCAATCGAGTCTGACCGGTCATTTGAGTCATACTCAGCGGCAATCGCCCACGTCACCGGACCGCAGCCGCCGGACTCAGCGAACCTGGTATGGAACCAGGTGCTGCTCGATGTTCTGCTCGATTTCCCCATCCGTTCAGACCGTTCACGCTTCTCCATCCGGCCCGGATTCGCCCACTTCGCGGCGCGAGTCACCACCGTGCTGCGCTTCGTTCCCGCTGAGGGTGGCGAGCGGATTTACGAGTTCACCGGAGACCCGGGCCTGGTGCCGCTCCATCCCGGTTGGTGGGACGCCGCGCTCCGGTTCACCGCGATGGGGTTCGATCATATTCTCGATGGCGTGGATCACCTCCTGTTCCTGATCTGCCTGGTGATGCCCTCGCGCCGGATTCGCGATCTGGTGTGGCTGGTGACTGCTTTCACGGCCGCGCACTCGGTGACCCTGATCGCCTCCGCCTTCGGATACGCGCCGGACGCTCTCTGGTTCCCGCCCCTGGTCGAGACTCTCATCGCCGCCTCCATCGTCTGGATGGCGTTGTCAAACATTATTGGTGTAGGTACGGGGAAACGCCGGTGGATGGCCGCGTTCGGATTCGGACTCGTGCATGGATTCGGATTCTCGTTCGCACTCCGCGAAACATTGCAATTCGCCGGGAATCACCTGATCACGGCGCTGCTCGCGTTCAACCTGGGTGTCGAACTGGGCCAGCTTGCCGTAATCGCGGTTCTTGTGCCCGCCCTCGGATTGCTGTTCCGCTACGTGGTTCCCGAACGGACCGGCGCCATTCTGCTATCCGCTCTCGTCGCCCACAGCGGACTGCATTGGCTCGCGGACCGCTTCGACACATTGCACCAGTTCCCGTTGGAAGCGCCGGATTTGAGTTCCGCGGCCATCGCGTCGGCACTGCGCGCCGCCATGTGGATCGCCGCTGCTGCCGCCGCGGTATGGGCGGTGAAGGTGTGGAGGACGAGGCGCGGTTCTCAGTAAGCGGCCGCCCGCAACCTTTCGCCCGCCACACCCGTGCGGACCTCGCCGCTATAGAGTGTAGATTGGCGGAAATTGATGGCCGCGCCGTTTCCTCGCGGCCGGCCTTCGGTGTTCCAGAACCACGTGTAGCCGCCCGCCGCGGCACGGCACATTAGTTCGACGCGCACCCGGTCTCCCCGCTCCAGCGGCACCGGCTC
>VFZX01000576.1 GCA_016871015.1 Acidobacteriota bacterium
TGCAACAAGCTGCCACCACTTCTCCGAAGACCTACGACACCCTAGTCGGGCGCACCACATCCCCACGGAAGGTAGCACAACAGGTTGGGGTCGGCTGAGTGAAAGGGATACCCAGTTTTTGACATTTCCGCGCCTCCGCCTTCACAAACGTGAATCGGAGCGGAAGGGTTTCGGTCCTTAAGATTAAACCGGCGCTAGAGCGACCGGTCCGTGCCGTCGATCTTGGACCCGCCCAGGAAGCCGGTCAGGAGGCCCGTGTTCACGCCGAGGTCCTGGAACGTCAGTACGCGCAGCAAGGTTCCAAGGGCCAGCTTCACGCGGAACAGAACTCCCGCGCCGAACCCGAAGTGCTTCCCGATATACGCAGCAGCGCCCGTCGCCGCATCGGCAGCATATGCCGCCTGGGCGTGTGAATCCGCCGGAGTCCACAGGGGATCCCCACTGTTCAGGGACACGCGCGCGTCTTGCACGGGGACGATCCGTTTTCCGGCACGGCGGACCTGGAACGCAAGCTCCACGTCGCCCCAATGCTCGCCATAGCGCTCGTCCAGGTAGTTCATCCCCTGCACCGAAATCTTGCGGATCAGCAGTGCCTTGCCGTCATGGAGCTCCACCGCCTGGCCGCGCGGAACCTCGGGGAGGGTCCACGGATCCCGCCAATGGCTCGCCACCTGGTCCTGCGTGGGAAGAGCGCGGGCCCCGCACGCCTCGGGACAAGCAGCGAGGGCGGTTGAATCCTTCCGCAGGTGCTCGACGAGACGGCTCACGGTGTCCGGGGCCACTTCGACTGATGGAGACAGCAGCAGCAGGAACTCAGCCTTGGCCGTGCGGATCGCGATGTTGCGCGCCTTGGTGAGTCCGACGTGGTGCGGCAGGCGCAGCATGGACACGTGCGGGAACTCAGAGTCGATCTGCGCGGAGCCGTCGCGCGAGGCGTTGTCAGCGACGATCACTTCGATCAGCTCGCGGGGCTGGGTCTGCTCGAGGGCGGCGAGACACTTCCGCAGCGCGGCGGCGCAGTTGCGGCTCACGATGATCACAGACACCTGAACTGCTGGCGCCTGTTGTTCCTGCTGGGTTCCCTCCATGCCGAGTTTTCATGGTACCGCACGCACGGCCGCGATGAGACAATACGAAAATGCGTCTGACGCTGGGGACCGTACTTTTTTCCTGCCTGCTGAGCGCGGAACAGCAGGTCCTGCTGGTGCTTCTCAAGGGCGCGAATGCGCTCGGATACTACACGATGGACGGACAGCCGGTCGCCAAAGTCGCCGTCGGCGAACATCCGCACGAGATGGTGCTGTCCACCGACGGCCGCTACGCCTACATCACCGATAACGGTGTGATGCGGATCGAAAACGCCGGCCGGGGCGGCAATACAGTGAGCGTGGTCGACATCGCGGCCAAGAAGCGCGTCGATACGATCGGGCTCGGCCGGAACCGGCGCCCACACGGGATCTCGCTCGATCCGGTGACCGGGCGGTTGGCGGTCACCTCCGAATCACCGGACGGCTTGGTGCTGCTCGACGGATTGCGGCGGCGCGTGCTGAAGCGGTTCGAGACCGGCGGGAACACCTCGCACATGGTCGCCTTCGGCCCCGGAAAATCGGGCGCTGAATACGCCTACGTGTCGAACTCCGGATCCGGCGACATTTCGGTGGTCCAGTTGACCACGGGTGAGCTGAAGCTGCTGCCGGCGGGGAGGCGGCCGGAGGGAAGCGTGCTGTCGCGCGACGGTAAACTCCTCTATGTGTGCAACCGCGAGTCCGACACGATCACGGTGATCGACACGGAGCGGCGTGGCGTGGTCGGGGAGATCAAGACCGGGCGCGGGCCCGTGCGCATCGCGGCGACACCAGACGGCCGCATGCTCATCTATGCCTGCATGCACGGCCGCTACATCGAGTTCACGGATCTCGAAGTCCGCCGTCCCGTCGCGCGGATTCCAGTGAAGGGCGATCCGATTTCGCTCAACATCAGCCCCGACGGTAAGCTCGCGTTCGCATCGGTCGAGGAATTGGACACCGTCTATGTCATCTCGGTTCCGGACCGCAAGCTGGTCAAGACATTTCAAGTGGAAAAGGGATTCGGGCCGGATCCCGTGATGATGGCCACGATTCCATAGCCAGTACAATCAGACTTAAGGAGATTTCGTGGGAACCACTCAACGGCCGATGCCACCTTCGCGTGGCCCGGCATCCCCCGCGGCGCCGCGCTCGGCGGACCGGTACTTTGAGCTGAAGGCCGAGATCCACCGCAAGTTGATCGGCGTCATCAACCTGGAGCGGGTGGCGTCGATCCCCAAGGACCGGGTCCGCGCCGAAATCGGCCGCGTGGTCGAGCGGATCATCGAGGACGAGCGCATCCCGATGACCACGGGCGAACAGAACAAGATCGTTGAGGAGGTGCTCGACGAGGTTCTGGGATTGGGGCCGCTCGAGCCGCTGCTCAAGGACCCGGCAATCTCAGACATCCTGGTCAATGGATTCGCCAAGGTCTACGTCGAGCGCCAGGGAAAGCTGTCACTCTCGCCGGTGCGGTTCCGCGACAACGGCCACCTCCTGCACATTATCGAAAAGATTGTCTCAATGGTCGGGCGGCGCGTGGATGAAGCGAATCCGATCGTGGACGCGCGGCTGCTCGACGGCTCGCGCGTGAACGCGATCATTGCGCCGCTGGCCCTCGATGGCCCAGCGCTCTCCATCCGCCGGTTCGGGCGGCACGTGATCACATCGGACGAGATGGTCGCCAACCGGACTTTGATGGCGACGATGCTGCGGTTCCTGGCGGCGACCGTCCAGTCCAAGGCGACCGTGCTCGTGTCCGGCGGCACCGGATCCGGCAAGACGACGACGCTCAATGCACTGTCGCGCTTCATTCCGGAGGAAGAGCGCATCATCACGATCGAGGACACGGCCGAGTTGCAGCTTCAACAGCGGCACGTGATCAAGTTCGAGACGCGTCCGCCGAATTTGAATAAGCAGGGCGGGATCAATCAGCGGACGCTGGTCCGCACGGCATTGCGCATGCGGCCAGACCGCATCATCATTGGTGAGTGCCGCGGCGCGGAGGCGCTCGACATGCTGCAGGCGATGAACACCGGTGTTGAGGGTTCGATGTCGACGGTCCACGCGAATACGCCGAAGGACGCGTTCTCGCGGCTCCAGGCGATGGTGCTGATGGCCGATCTCGAGATGCCGACACGCGTGGTGGTCCAGCAGTTGGCGAGCGCGATCAAGATGGTGGTGCAGGTGGCGCGTCTGTCGGATGGATCGCGCAAGATCACGTCAGTGGCTGAGGTCGCGGGTGTGGATGAAGAAGCGGTGCAGATCGAGGAAGTGTTCCGGTTCGAGCGCATGGGCGTGAACGACGCGGGCAAGGTGCAGGGGCGGTTCATCGCCACCGGGTACAAGCCGAAGATCCTCGACCGGTTCCGGCAGTTGGGCATCCAGCTTCCGGCGGGGATCTTTGATGAGGTGATGGAAGTGAACCTGTAACGCCCAGACCAGACTGACCCGGCTAGCCCAAGTTCGTCACCTGAAGGGGTAAGAAGGCGGCAAGCCCTTTAGAATCAGTCTAGG
>VFZX01000577.1 GCA_016871015.1 Acidobacteriota bacterium
AAGATCTCCGCAGCCGTGTTGATTTTGTGGGATCCATCTACGGTCCGACGATCCTGCCTGCTGCCGTTCGTTCCGATGCGCCGCCTCTTCCTATTGCTTGTGCTGCTGATGATCGGGTGCTGCCGGTTGCAGGCAACCTCGAAACTGCGGCGGCCTGGAGCAAGGCCGGCCGAGCGGTGGATATTCACGCTTAATGGACTCCGCCGTCACCAAATCGGCACAAGTCGGCGTCCGAGCCGCCTGTGACAGTCTCGGTGTTCCCCGAGCCACCTTCTATCGCCAGCGGCCGCTGGCGGGACCGCAGCAGGAGTTCTGAACCGCTGGCCCCCAAGCCTCGTCCCACACCGGCTCGCGCTCTGGCGCTAGACGAACGCGAGCAAGTGCTGTCGGTGTTGTACAGCGAACAGTTTCAGGATTGCGCTCTCGCCGCCACTCACGCGCAGTCTGGCAGCAGAGCGTGGGCGGAAGCTACCTTTGCCGCAGCTGCTCGATGAGGCGAGCAGGCCCAGACGCGCCGCTGACAATCCCAAGCCGGATAGCTCACGACCGGCCTGACATACCTCTCGGCGGCAAACCCCATGATTGTCTCGCCACCGAATCCCAGGATCTCCTCCTGTATGTCGGGTGCCAGCAAGTTGAGGTTCATGATCTGGGTCAGGCGCGCCCGTGTGACGTAGCCCAGCCGGGCCAGGTCGGCGTAGTCGCGAACCTCGCCACGGTCGATCATGTCCTGGAACTTGATCGCGAGGGCCATCAGGCGGGTGATTCGCGGGATGCGCGGCGGCTCCGCCACCATGGGCGCTTCCGTGCCTCGCGGGCCACTCCTGCGGCCCTTCGCAGGGGCGAGCGTGATTTCGACCTGGAGTGTCCGGTCGGTATTCTTCATCGGACTGCCTCCTTCTGGACCAATTCCTTTACACCGGCCGATTTGAAGCTCACGGTGACCGTGCCCGTGCGGCCGTCGTAGCCAACCTTCTCAACGAGTTGGCGAAGGAGGGTCCGCTGCTCTTCGAGGTTCATGGCCTTCCACACGTCCTCGAAGGACTCCATCGTGCGGCGCAACTCCTTCTCGTCGATCCGCTGCTTTTCGCGGCGCAAGATCTCCTTGCGAAGGTCCTCCGCGCGTGTTTCCCCGGCGTCGAGCTGTTCGCGGATCTCGGCCAAGCGCGCCGCTTCCGGATTTCGAATCCGGGCGATCTGCGACTTGAGATTCTTGACGCGGCCATTCGTCGTGTTCAGTTCCTCGCGCAAGCCGGAAACGATCTCAGCGAGACGCTGGCGCGCCGCGCGCGCAGTCTCAGCCAGCACGTCCGGATGGACGCCAACACGCCGAATACTCTCGACAACTGCCTCCTCGACGGACGGTGCCGACACCGAGCGCGACGTGCAGTAGCCTTCCAGCTTCTGTTGCGACCGGTAGCAGACGTAGTATCGGTAGCGGCGCTCCTTGTTGGCCGAGTACGTCGAGTACATGCCGGAGCCGCAACAGGAGCAGTAGATCAGCCCACGCAGGAGAGCATCGAATTTGACGCGATGTTCGTTACCGGGCGTCCAGGCGTTCTCTTTGAGGCGCTTCTGTGCCAAGTCGAAGGTCTGTTGGTCGATGATTGCCTCGTGCTCGCCGGGGAAAACCTCGTCGCCAACCTTCACCTGCCCGGTGTAGAGGATGTTGCCCAGCAGCTTGTAGATATGGCACCGGCGGAGCGGGCTACCGCCGTAGAGCTTGCCGTCCTGCGTGGTCCACTGCTTGTTGCGCCAGCCAAGCTTGTCGAACCGCTGGACAATCTCCGTGACCTGCGTGCCCTCCAGATAGAGGCGGAACATCTCGCGAACGCGCTCAGCCTCGTCGAGATTGACGGTCAACTTGCCGCCGCGCGAGTCGAGGTCGTAACCCATGAGAATGTGCCCGCCCGTCCACTTTCCCTTCTTCCTCGCGGCCACCTGCTTGTCGCGCGTGCGCTCCGAAATGATTTCGCGCTCGAACTGAGCAAAGGACAGCAGGATATTCAGCGTCAGTCGGCCCAAGGACGAGTTCGTGTTGAACTGCTGCGTGACGGAGACGAAGCAGACGCCGTGCTTCTCGAACAACTCCATCATTTTGGAGAAGTCGATCAGTGAACGGCTCAGACGATCAACCTTGTAGACGACTACGCAGTCAATCTTCGCGTCCTCGATATCGGCCAGCAATTGCTTCACGCCGGGCCGTTCGATGTTCGCCCCCGTGTATCCACCGTCGCTGTACTGAGTGGGCACCAGGGTCCAGCCGTCGTGCTTCTGGCTGAGGATGTATGCCTCGGCAGCCTCGCGCTGAGCGTCGAGCGAGTTGAATTCCTGGTTCAGGCCCTCCTCCGTCGACTTCCGCGTGTAGATCGCGCATCGGACGAGTTTCGGCGCGGGCGTGCCGTTATTTGTGGCTGCCATGCTTCCTCCCCGGCTTGCCGCCAAGCCCGAAGAACGCGAACCCGTTCCAGGGCGTACCCGTCGCCACGCGCACCGCCGAACTCAGCGAACGGTGGACGTGGCCGTCGTACTCGAAGCCGTCCTCCCGGACGCGGACGACGACGTCTTTGCCCCGGTAGCGCCGCACGAGTTCGCTGCCGGGCATCGGCAGCCGCGGGTCCTCGGTCGGCGCGACGCGCGCCTCGATGGTGCGGGTCTCGTCCAATTCTTCCTTCAAGAAGTTCTTGGGCGCGCGGATTCTAAGGTCGGCATCGTTGGCGATCTCCAGTGCGCGTCGGCGCGCGCGTTCCGAGAGTCCGCCGTACGCGTTCGCTTGCATGCGCCAGGCGACGCGCCGGAAGAGGAACTGTTTGTGATTCGACCGGCTCGATTCGCCGAACGCCTCACGGTACTTGTCTTTGAGCTGCCCGACGGTCATGTGGCGCAGAGCCTCGATCTGTTCCCGGAGGGTGGTCGAGCTAACTGTCTCTTTTCTCATGGTGTTAACCTCCCGTCACATGAGTCACTCTTTGTCTCCGGACAGTCAAGTGGCAGGACGGGCTCCGGCACCGGGAATCGCAGGCGCAGGTACGCGCTGGCGAGGATTGTGGCGATTTGGCGGATTGCCTCGGCGCGATGGGGATCGCGGTGGTTCATGAGCGGTCTCCTTGGAGGCCACCCACGACGATGTCCGCTTTGCGGTCGACGCGCCGTCTGGTGGGATGATCGACGCGGCGTGTTTCCGCGTCCGTTCACTATATACGCAAGGAACGTGGAAAGTGTCTCCCTCGGGGTCTGCGATTCAGCGCGGGCGTTAACCAACTCGGAAAGACGAACCAGAGACGGAGAGACGAGGCGCGGAGACGTGGTGGAACCGAGGCAGAGTTGGCGCGCCAATCGTGGCGGGAATCAAAAGGAGAGACGTGCCGAGACGCGAAGTTCTTCGAAACACTACGCGCAAGAAGAGGACGATGCCGTTAACAAACGGGCACGCAAATCAGTGGAAGGAAAGAGTTTGGCTCCCCGAGCGCTACATTGCAAGAAATGAAAATCGGCCTGCGCGACTGAGAGTTCGTAAGCCACTGATTTCACAACCACCTCGGTAAAACTAGAGGCCAACTCTCGTCGCCTACAAT
>VFZX01000578.1 GCA_016871015.1 Acidobacteriota bacterium
ACATGCACTTTCTGAGGCCCTCCAGCATCTCACCCCAGAACAAGTCCGCGCCTATTGCCGGAGTTGCGGATATCGGACATAGCTAGATGTACATAAAATGTGAAAATGCTCTAGTTCAACGATCCGGAGAGCCCCTGCGCACCTTGGGTCCGAAACTCGTAGTGCTGGATCTCCACCGCCGCTTGGCCAGGCTCAAACCGGACCACCCTTCCGCGGGCGACCAACTTCAGCGGGCAAGAGTTGTTCAACTGCGCCGGCCAGCTCACGGCTATTTCCAGAGTTCTGCCTGGCAGCAGAACATGTTCCGTGGAGAACAATATCCCCGTACTGCTCATGTTGATCGTTTTTCCGCTACCCGCCTCGTTGTTCCCTTTTTTGTTGAGAACCCGGTAACGGATTTCCCGCTCGATGGGGAAGCGGCCGGATGCTCTCCGTTCCTGTATTTGTTCCGCGAGATGCACTCAGCCTCCTTGAAAATTCCTTGAATCTTGTCTGGGGTCCGGTGGGACCTCCTGACGCATTCCCAGTGTCGCGCCAGGCCGCCGCGCACTCAATGGTACGATTTTCACGATTGAACTGGTACAGGGCACCGGCGAGTAAGCCCACCCGCCGTTGGGCCCCAGGGCTGAAACCAAGGTATCATTGCGGGTATGCTCTCACTGGTACGAAAGACCCTGGTCCTCTGTGTCCTGGCCGCGCTCACCGCCACCGCGGCGAACAAGAAGCTGATCCACCCGAAGGAGTTTCCGAAGGGGCGCCCGTTTAGCCCCGGCATCCAGGTCGGCAACACCCTCTGGGTTGCCGGACAGATTGGCCAGGATCTGGCCACGGGCAAGATCCCGGAGAACTTCGAAGACGAAGTCCGGCGGACGCTCGACAACGTCGGCATCATTCTCAAAGAAGCCGGCTTCACGTTCGACGACGTCGTTTCCGTGAACGTGTACCTGACCGACATGGACCTCTTCCAGCGGATGAACGCCGTCTACATCACCTACTTCAAGGAGCCACGTCCGGTGCGCACCACGGTCGGCACACCGAGGCTCGCCGGACCCGCCAAGGTCGAGATTACCGTCACCGCATCCAAGTAGGTCACCAACGATAGCCCGCGCCGATCGTGATGCGCGGCACCGTCGCCGGGGATTCAATTGCCTTCCGAAGGCCGCTGCCCCAGCCTCCGGAAACCCGCACTTCCGGCCGGATGAACCAGTGTTCGTTGATGAATCCCTTGAGGCCAAACCCAATCGCAACCGCTGGTCCAACGCCGGTGCGGGGCGAACCCAGGTACGCCCCAGTGTTCGTGTGAATCGCCATTCCGCCGCCGAACAGGAAGTAGGGCCGGGCTTTCCCGCGCGCGAAGTGAACCAGGCCGTTGGCGAGCAGGTACTGCGTGTAGCCCCGGAAATTCTCGCTGCGGTTGTTTCGAGAGATGGCGTAGTCCACCTCGAACCCCAGCTTCCGGTTCCCGTGAACTCCCACCGCCACACCGCCCACCGCGCCCCGGCCCAGCGTGCCCTCATCATCCCAGAGACTGCCATAGCCAACGCTGCCGGACACCTCCCTGTTGCCAGCCGGCAAACACGCACCCCAAGCCAGGGCCAGCAGCCAGCGCTTCATTCACCCGCCTTCACCGCCGGAAGCTGCGGAACGGGGATCCCGATCGTGTTGGCGTACATGGTCAGCTTGAAGGGATTCAGCATCTGGTATTTCTGGATCAGCATCAGGAACACCTGTTTGCGCACTTCGGCTACCCGCCCGCTCTCCGGGTAGCTCGCTTGCGCCCAGGCACAGGCGCGGGCCGCAACCTCGAAGTCGCCCGCAGCCACCATCCGCGCAATCGACGCGACGAAATCATCCTCGGTAATCCCCATGTCGCGCGCCACCACCCGGCCGACCTCGGATTCACTCAAGTGATCTAGACTACGTTCTCCAGCCCCGCGCCCCAGTAGCCGACATGCTTGACGTACACACGTGACAGGAACGGCTCCCGCATGATCATGTACGGGAAGCGCAGGTCGGACTGAGCAGGCTCCAGCAGGACCGGCGGGACCAGCGGCTGGCCCGCAATCTGCGCCCGGTTCTCGTTGGCACGGATCCGGCGCACGACCTCGTCTTTCAGCCACCCGAGCGGCGCCTGCATGCGCAGCATCGCGGGCAGCGTGGGATAGAACGTGCCGATCGCACCGTGCCCATGGACGATGATCTTGGGCTCCGGTTGGATCGTCCCGGTGAACTTGAGCGTTTCAAGAAGCGCGTCCGGATCCCCCTCGGCAACGTACGGAGATCCGACCCAGGGCACCATGATGTCGCCGGTGAACAGCACGCCGTTGCCCGGCAGGTAGACAAACATACCGTCAGGCGTCTCTCCGCCTCCCTTTGGGAGCGCGATCAGCCGGATCTCGGTGCCGCCGGCCGTCACGGTGGTCTCTGCCGCCACTGTGTTGTCCGGATGGAAATGGCGGACCGCCTCGAGCACAAACTCCTCACCCATGAACCACTGATAGGGTGGCGGCTGGTGCCGGGCGCGCGGGGCTTCCTCTTCGAAGTGCGCCGAGGCCCAGACCTTGAGATCCGGATTCAGGCCACGGTAGAAATCGAGTCCGCCCGCGTGATCCCAGTGGAAATGCGTGATCATCACCTTCGTGAGCAGCGGGACCGTGCGTCCCGGAAAGCGGGCCTGGAAGTGTGCGACGAAGTAGTCGTAGGCTTCCTTGCAGTTGACAACGCTGCTCGCCGCGTCGACGCCGATCAGCTCTGAGCCGTCATCGCTCACGATGAAGTGCATGTCGGAGATCTCGAATCCGCCCGCGGAAAAGACCTGGCCGGGCACATGCTCGGTGATGTGCTTGGCGGAATCGCGCAGCCCGCGGGGAGTCACGGCGAACGGCGTCGCGATCTGGATGGGCGGGCGGTCCCAGCCGAATCCTGTCAGCTTGAGGTAGGCCTCGGCCTTCTCCTTGTTTCCGCAATCGCGGTAGATCACAGCCAGACTGAAGTAGGCTTCGTGCAGGAACTGCCCCGCCGCCAGGTAAACCTGCGAATTCGCGGTGAGGATCTTGACGCACCAGGTGAGATATCCCTCGGCGGCGGTGTGATCGGCGAACGGGACCGGAAGGTTGGTAAGCAGCAGTCCAGCCACCCAGCGCGGGAACAGCTTCTGCATGCTCGGATCGAAGTCCGGCAATTGTTCGGTGAGCCGGATGGCTTCACCAACTTCGACCTTAAGCAGCCGGATGCCGTTCAGCGTCTCGGGAAGATCCCATGCGGACGCGGACTGGGCCGAAGCGGCCCGCAGGAGCGCCAGGCATGCCAGGTAGACCGCCCGCTGCCCGGGTGTAGCCGTCTTGTACTGGTCGAGGTACTTTTCAAATTGCGCGATCCCTTCATCGGCCCGCCGCAGGCTCGAATAGGTCACCGCCAGCACAATGACGATGAGCGAGTTATCCGATGGACCCGTACCTGTGCGAACCGGAGACATCCTTGACAAGTGTGCCGGTGGGCGGTTGACACAAACGAAGGGTAACCGGGGGACAGCGGTTAAGCTGGGGGATGCCCTGGCGAGA
>VFZX01000579.1 GCA_016871015.1 Acidobacteriota bacterium
GCGCCGTGAGGCAGGCTTTCTCGGGCCCGGCGAGCTGCGGGAATTGGCCTCGCTGCCTGGAGCTGCCATTGGTGCCCATGGCGCGACGCACAAGCGATTGACCGAATGCTCCGACAGTGAACTCCGGGAAGAGCTGGCTGGAAGCAAAATGTGGCTCGTGGACGTTCTCGGCAGGGACATTACAGCCATAGCCTATCCGCACGGTGCTGTCGACGCGAGAGTTAGAGACGCAGCGGCGCAGGCCGGCTACTGCATCGGGGTCTGCAGCCACTTCGGCATCAATGAGCGTTCGCGCGACCGAATGCTTCTTAGACGCAGCGTCATCCTCGGCTGCGACACGCAGCGCGTATTGCGGCAGAAGTTGCACGGCGACTGGGACTGGCTTCGCTGGCGGACATCCGATCCGGCCGCCGCATGATCCACTCGATCGCGGTGGTGGTTCCGATCCTGAACGAGGCGCGCAGTCTTCCCGCCCTGCTTGAAGGCATCCGCCGGCAGGGGCGCCGCCCGGAGGAAATTCTTATTGTCGACTCCGGATCCACCGACGGCAGCGCCGAACTGGTGCGCGAATGGTGGGGGCAGAACGCCTAGAGCGGAGCGAGCTGCAGCGTGCTGTCGAACCCCGGTGGCATGCCGGGCGGCAACCGCAATGCCGGCGTGCGCGGTGCTGTTTCGGAGTGGATCGCCTTTCTCGATGCCGGCATTGTGCCCGAGGCAGACTGGCTGGAGAACCTGAAGAAATGCGCTGAGACGGCCGGCAGCAAGGCGGTGTTCGGCGTTTGCCAGTTTCATGCGGATGGCGCGGTTGAAAGAGCCGTGTGTGCCCTCTCGTACGGTTATCTTGCCCGCCAATCCGTGCTGCCTGCGTCGCTGTTTCATCGCGAGGTGTTCGAGCGCACTGGTTTTTTCGACGAACGCTTGCGGGCGGCAGAGGACATTCTCTGGATCCGGCAACTTGGCGTGGCGGGCGTAAAACGCGAAACATGTGAGACAGCGTGCGTTCATTACCATGAATTTCCTCGAAATCCTTGCGAGGCCATGCGCAAGTGGTACGTTGCCGAGCAAAACGCAGTTTGGGCGGGTGTCCGACCCGCGCAGCATTTCTTGTATCCAGTACTCGCCTTGGCTGGTATTGCATTGGTCGCTCTCCATCCGATGGCCGGGTTTGCGGCCGCAGTTGCGTACCTAGTTGCGCGTGGGATCGCGGAACCTATTCGGCGAAGCCGCGATCTTTTCTGGTGGCGGGGCGCGGGTACCGCTTTTCTCGTCGCCATTGCTATTGCACTCTGTCTGGACTTGGCCAAGACTACAGCAATTCTTTCAGCCACGTTCAGAGGGAACAACGCGGGTGGTGTCCTGTAGCGCCATGCGCATCGTACGCGTTGCGACAATTCCGTTCGTCGTCCTACACCACCTCGAAGGGCAAATTCGAGCCTCGATCGCCACCGGACACGAAGTCTTCGTCGTCACCAGCCACGGGGAAGGATTCGAACGAATTCGGTCGCTGGGCGTGGCCGGCGTCGTGGCCGTCGGCATCGCGCGCGAGATTTAGCCTTTCGCCGACCTGATTGCACTTTTCACCCTGTGGTTTGAAATTCGAAAGCTGAAACCCGATTTGATTCATTCGATTACCCCCAAGGCGGGACTTTTGGGGGCGATCGCCGGCTGGCTGTGCGGTGTGCCGGTCCGGCTCCATACCTTTACCAGACAAGCATGGGCCGAGCGCAGGGGGCTGGTGCGCTGGCTGAGCCGGCTTGCCGACCGCGTCATCGTGAGGTTGAACACGCGTTGCTACGCTGACAGTTTTTCGCAGCGCGATTTCCTCGTCGCCGAAGGCATCGCGCGCGAAGGGGTCATCCGCGTTCAGGGTTCCGGTTCGCTTGCCGGCGTGGATCTCGCGCGCTTTGACCCGGAGCGGCTGCGCGTCCCGGCGGCAGCGGCACGCGAACGTCTCGGCATTCCGGCCGGTTCGAAGGTGATTGTATTCGTGGGGCGTGTCACGCGCGACAAGGGTGCGGGCGAGCTGGTCGAGGCCTTCTCCCAGCTGCGCGACACTGTGCTCGTTCTGGTCGGACCACTCGAACCGGAGCGTGATCCTCTCGCAGCCGAGACACTGGCCGCCATCAATGCCAATCCGATGATTCATGCGGTCGGTTACAACCCGGCGCCTGAGCACTTCCTCGCGATGGCCGACGTTCTAAGCCTCCCCAGCTATCGCGAGGGCTTCGGCATCGTGGTTCTGGAAGCTGCGGCGCTCGGCGTCCCGTGCCTGGGGACGCGGATCGTCGGCCTCACGGATGCCATTGTGGACGGGGAGACCGGGGTCCTCGTGCCGGCCAAGGATGCGCGCGCGCTGGGTGACGCCCTCGCCGCCCTGTTGGCCGACGATACCCGCCGCGCTGCACTCGGCCGGGCAGCGCGTGAGCGCGTTCGCAGGGAGTTTGACGCGGCAGCGATGAATGCACGACTGCTCTCGGAGTACGCGTCGCTAGAATCAAGGAAATGAGGGAACGATGAACGCCAGGACGCTTGCCCCTTCGCCTGGGACGTTTGCATGGCGATGCTTGCTTGGGCGCTCGCGCACTGGCTACGGTTCGATTTCCGGATTGCGGGCGCGGAATGGTCTGTCCTCTCCGCGCAGCTGCCTGCAATCACGGGGATATATGGCGTTGCGTTCTGGCTACTGGGTGTGCATCACGGTATCTGGCGCTACGCGGGGATGCTCGAACTGCGACGCATAGTCGCGGCGGTCGTGCTTGGCGCGGCTTGCGCCGCGCTCATATTCACAATGTCGCGCATCGGAGACAGCGTGCCTCGCGCCGTTTATTTCATTGGGCCGGTACTGCTTACGTTTCTCATCGGCGGCAGTCGGCTTGCCTGGCGCGCGTAGAGCGAACGACGCACCGTCGGCGGCAGATTCCAGGCGGCAGCGAAGCCGATCCTGGTGATCGGGGCAGGCCAGGCGGCGGTGCGGCTGCTGAAGGACCTGGAGGAAAGCGCGGAATGGCGGGTGGTCGGCCTGCTCGACTACGATTCGACCAAGCGCAGGGGCGCGATCCGAGGCGTCGAGGTGCTCGGCCCGATCGGGGACGCCGCGAAAGTGGCTGGCCGCTTCGGCGCTGCCGACGCCGTGATCGCGATGCCGAGCGTCTCGCGCGAGGCGCGCCGACGCGCGGTGGAGATCTGCACCGCGGCCGGGCTGAAGGTGAAGACGGTGCCGGCGCACGAGGACATCGTGTCGGG
This sequence comes from Acidobacteriota bacterium, assembly GCA_016871015.1. Lineage (GTDB taxonomy): Bacteria > Acidobacteriota > Terriglobia > Bryobacterales > Bryobacteraceae > SYLY01. Next base: position 3,244 of record VFZX01000579.1, read on the forward strand.
CCGGGTGAGCATCTCTGTGCTGCGCGCGGTCGAGCTGGACGACCTGCTCGGTCGCGAAGCGGTGCAACTCGACGAGGCAGGTCTTGCCGGCATGATCAAGGGCAGGCGCGTTCTGATCACTGGCGCGGGCGGCTCGATCGGCGCGGAGCTCTGCCGGCAGATCGCGCGCTTTGGGCCTGAGCAGCTCGTTCTGCTAGAACTGTCGGAACACGCCCTGTACTCGATCGAACAGGACCTCGCGGACCGGTTGCCGGGCGTGCCGGTGGCTGCGGTCATCGGCGACGCGAAGTCCGTCGTCCGCGTCGGGGA
>VFZX01000580.1 GCA_016871015.1 Acidobacteriota bacterium
GGTTGTAGGCGCGGTACCCCTTGGGCATAAAACATTATGTACTGGTTTTGTTCTATCCGTTCCCACGATGTTCGGGAATTCTCGGACAGGCTCCTAGCGCGGAAGAGATGTTCAGCGCGGGCGCGCTCGACGCCGTGAGCGTCTGCACGCCACCGTCCGATCATCTGGCGACGGCCCGGGTTGCATTCAAGCGGCACGTTTCCGTGCTGTGCGAGAAGCCCGCCGCGCTGTCGCTTCACCAAGCTGAACTGATCTATGACAGTCTGCGCGCTTCAGCCGGTGTTTTCCAGATGGCGACCAAGTTCCGCCATGTCCCGGAAATCCAGGAAGCACGCCGGCTCATCCGCGAAGGGGAAATCGGACAGCCCTTGCGGCTGCAGATCGAGTTCGCCGGCGTGGCCGATATGTCCAGCCGCTGGAACTCCGATCCCTCCCGCTCCGGCGGGGGCGTGATCATCGACAACGGGTCCCACGCCCTCGACCTCGGTGTGTACCTGCTCGGCGCGATCGACCGCGTCACTGCGTCGCGGATTCAAACCAGCGTCAACCTGGCGGTCGAGGACGCCGCAACAATCGACCTCGCCTTCGCTTCGGGAGCCGCGGGCGAGATCACGGTCAGTTGGAGCCACGCGCCGGTGGCGCCGTTCTATCTGAACGTCGCCGGCATATCCGGGTCGATCGCGATCGGCTGGAAGGCGTCGTTCTTCCAGCGGCAGGGAGGTGAGCCGGTCCAGATCGGCAACGGCTACAGCAAAGACGGCGCGCACAAGGCGATGATGGCCCACTTCCGCGATCTGGTCCACGGCAACGCGGGTGATTGGATCACGCGCCAGGAGGTGCTTGCCAACGCGGCGGCAATTGACGCTGCCTATCACTCCCTGCGGTCAGGACAGCCGGTTTCGGTCGAAGAGGTTCACCGCGCGGCGGTGGCGGCATGAGCAAAACGCGGATTCACCCCACGGCGATCGTCGAGACCGATGTTCAGATCGGCGAGGGCACGGCCATCTGGGACAACGTTCATATCCGTGCGGGAGCCAAGGTCGGGCGCAACTGCATCATCGGCGAGAAGACGTACATCGCGGGCCAAACCAGGATCGGCGACCGGTGCAAGCTGAATGCCTATGTCTACATCCCGGCCGGGGTGACACTCGAGGACGGAGTGATGGTGGCCGCGCACACCGTGTTCACCAACGATCAATATCCGCGGGCTTGCACGCCCGATCTATCCTCTCTGCTGCCGTCGGCGCCCGATGAAAGCACGCCCACCACCGTGGTCCGGCGTGGAGCCACCATTGGGGCGAACTGCACCGTGGGAAATAATCTCGAAATCGGACAGTTCGCCATGGTCGGCATGGGATCGGTGGTCACCCGCTCAGTCAAGGACTTCCACCTGGCCGCCGGATCGCCCGCGCGGCCGGTGGGGATCGTCTGCCGGTGCGGGCAGCCTCTAGTCCGGTTCGCCGATAGTCCCGCGCTGAAGCGCCACAGGCTGCAGTGCCAGCACTGCGGCTACCGCTATTCGATCGACGGCGACACGGTGGAGGAGCTGGAGCTTCAACCCGCCGCCGCGGCTTAGGGCGATGGAACGCTGGGCCGTAATCGGCGGCGGAATGCTGGGGATGACTCTGGCGCTCCGGCTGGTCCAGGCAGGGCGGCGCGTCACCCTGATCGAGTCTGCCGCCGGGCCTGGCGGTCTTGCCGCGGCCTGGCGCATCGGAGGTGTGACCTGGGACAAGCACTATCACGTCACGCTGCTGTCTGACTCGCGGCTCCGCTCACTGCTCGGTGAGCTGGGGTTGGACGACGAGATCGTCTGGACCCAGACCCGCACCGGATTCTACTCTGGCGGCCAGCACCACTCGATGTCCAGCAGCCTCGACTTTCTGCTGTTTCCGCCGCTCGGCTTGGTGGACAAGTTCCGGCTGGGGCTTACCATCTTCGCCGCGTCGCGGACCAGGGACTGGCAGCGGCTCGAAAACATCCTGGTCGAGGACTGGCTGGTTTCCTGGTCCGGACGCCGGACCTTTGAGAAGATGTGGAAACCTCTTCTGATTTCCAAACTCGGCGACGGTTACCGCCGCACCTCCGCCGCGTTCATTTGGGCGACCATCCAGCGCCTGTACGCCGCCCGCCGGAGCGGGATGAAGCGGGAGATGTTCGGATATGTGCCGGGGGGATACGCACGAATCCTCGATTGCTTCACCGCGCGGCTGCGGTCGCTTGGCGTGGACATGCAAACCGGAGTCAAGGTGCTGGGCCTGCAAGGATCAGGCGGACGGGTACGGATCACTACCTCGACGGGAGGCGAAGAGTTCGACCGCGCCGTGAGCACGGTACCCGGGCTCGGCACCCCATCCAACGTCACGTATCAGGGCATCGTCTGCGCTTCCCTGCTTCTACGCGAGCCCTTGACGCCGTACTACGTGACCAACATCACCGATCCCGGCCTGCCCTTCACCGGAGTCATCGACATGTCCGCGCTGGTGGACCGTGCGCATTTCGGCGGCAACGCTCTGGTCTACCTTCCCAAGTACGTCGCGCCGGATGATCCACTGTTCGGCGAGCCGGATACGGGCATCGAGGCGAGCTTCCTCGACGGTCTGGCTGCCATGTATCCGAAGTTCCGCCGCGAGGATGTCCTGGCTTTCCGGGTTTCCCGCGTCCGCCACGTCTTTCCGGTCCCCGTGCCGGGATACTCATGCCTGGTGCAGCCGTTCGCCACCGCAACACCTGGACTGTTCTGCGTCAACTCGAGCCACATCGTGAACGGGACCCTGAACGTAAATGAAACGGTCACGCTCGCCGAGCGGGCGCTCCCCGGACTGCTGTCCGTGCCAACGGCCGCGCCGTTGGAGGCAACGGTATGAGACTGGCGAGCGTCTCGATCGATCTCGATAACAAGTGGTCCTACATGAAGACCCGGGGTGACGGGCGTTGGACAGAGTATCAAAGCTACCTGGAGACTGTCGTCCCGCGGGTGCTCGGCATGCTCAAAGAGCGCGGGATGCGGATCACATTCTTTATCGTCGGCCAGGATGCGGCGCTGCCGGAGAACCAGAGGGTCCTGCGCCGGATCACCGAAGCCGGACACGAGGTGGCCAACCACTCGTTCCACCATGAGCCCTGGCTGCATCTCTATACCGAAGCCCAGCTCCGTGAGGAAATCGAGAGGGCGGAACAGGCAATCGAAGCAGCCACCGGAGAACGGCCGTTGGGATTCCGTGGCCCCGGCTACAGCCACTCGCCCCTGCTGCTGGACCTGCTGTCCCGCCGCGGGTATGAATACGACGGATCCACGTTTCCAACCTTCCTCGGGCCGCTCGCGCGTCTGTACTACTTCATGAGTTCGGGCATCAGCCGGGGTGAGCGCAAGCAGAGGGACCTTCTGTTCGGGTCCTGGCGTAACGGGCTCCTGCCGCTCAAACCCTACATGCTGAAGGGCACCGCTCATCCCATGGTGGAGATCCCCGTGACCACGATGCCGGTGGTCCGGATCCCGATCCAGCCCAGCTATGTACTCTATCTAAGCAAGTA
>VFZX01000581.1 GCA_016871015.1 Acidobacteriota bacterium
ATCCAATTCCCGCCGCCGGACAGATCGTGGAGGTGATCGCGATCAAGACCCCTCGGCAGGGTCAGTTGGATTGGGTGATGCAGGTGCCGCTTTACGTCCTGCTCGACGCGCCTGCGGAGTCTGCGGAGCTATGGCATGGTTGGCTGGTATCGGGCGAGACCGATTACGCAACGTCGTGGGACTTCGTGCTTCAGGATCAGGACGCACCCTTTGATCCGGAAGCTGGAATGGTCCAGTTGTGGAATCCAGTCCGCATCTACCTTCCAATGGCAAGCCGCGTGGTGGCGCAGCTGCGGCTAGCGCGGCTGCAGGCGGTCCGATCGCTTGCGGCCGATTTTCTGACCGCGGAGGCGCCGACCGAGGCGGCACGGCCTGGTCGCGTGGCAGTGCGCCGCATCGGTGCGGGATTCCTCGTGGCAACCGGCAGCCCTCTGGGCGATGATCGAGACCCGAGACGTCGTTATCAACGGGTCTATCACCACGCGGCGGAGGCGATGCGCGTGCCCGCCAGGCTTGCCATCGCGGAGTTGGCGTCCTCCGGTTCGACGATTGGTTCGTTTGTCAAAGGGCTTCTCGATGCCGCGCGCGAAGCTGGGGACCGGTTGAGTTTGGTGCCGAGAATCGAAGTCCCAATGGGCCAGACGATGCTGGCGCAAGAGGCAATACGCGTTGCTGAACCTTATGCAGCAGTGCGCCAAGATTTTATGGCACATGCATCCTTGGCGGCGGAAATGCCACCGCCCGATTTAGACCGCGCGGTTGTAAACGCTGTCAGGGCTCTCGCGACCTTGATCGCGACGTTGCGGCAAGAGCAGGAGCATCTGCAGGAATTTCGCTCAGAATTCGAGGCCTATAAGGCGTCAAAGCTGGCGAATGAAGAGCGGCGGGCTGATGTAGAAGAATTTGAGCGCGAAGAGAGAGAAATCACACGTCACCTTTCGGCGCTGAGCGAAACCATCGCGCGCTCTGCCGATGAGGGTGTCCGTCTCCAGGCCTGGCTTACGGGCGTGAGCGCTACTCTTGTAAAGGATTTGCGGAAGCTCGAGCGCGCTAAGCGAATCATCGAGGAGGCGGCGAAGGAGGTGCCCGCTCCCGCTTTAGGGGAAGGAGAGGAAGATCTTGGGACGCGGGATCTTTCTTGGCATGACATCGCGAGAATTCGTGTCCTGTCTGTCGGGCCGAATGGTGGTGGGCAACTGTTGATTGTTCCCGGATCGCGGCGCGTTACCGCAATGGTGGCGGTCGACGGCACGATGATCGATAGGCTCAGCGTCGAACCCGGCGGGGAGCCGGGTCGGATTTCGTGGGATGCTGAGACTGCGGTCAAGCTCATCCTGGAATCGGACGATGGCCGGCGGATGGAATTGCCTCTGGACGCGCGGCCCTAGTCCCGGCGGGATGCCTGAGTTCATAGCACTATGGACGGAAGGTGGTCGGAAGGAAGGAGCGATTCGCGCTCTCGGGAAGGCCTTCGCTGTGCGTTGCGAGATCCCGGCGCAGCTAGCCGACTGCCGCCAGGTGGAGGATCTGTTGCCGCGCGAAGCACTTGAGATGCTGCGGAGCGCCACTGGAGAGGGTGAAGGAGCCATGCTCCTGCTCGAGGAATCCCTTCCAGCCCAGTTAGTTCGCCTTGAGTGGGAATCGCTGACGATCGCGGGCCGAGAGCTTAAGAGGTCCGCGCTGGTAGCCCGCCGCGCAAGGCCTAAGTTCGACAATTCACTGGCATCGAGCGACCAGCCCGCGCGCTGGCTCAATCTTTTCCCTCGCGCGGAGTTCGACTTCAGCAAGCCGCTGGAGGAACTCATTGCTCACGGTGCCTTGCGGCCTACCACTCGCGAGGCCTTCGCAGTTGACGTCGCGCGTGCTTGCGATCTTTTCGTTGTCGCACACGCGGACGTGCGCGGACTGATGGACAAGAATGGCACGCCTTTCGGCCTTCCGCGTGCAGGCACTCTTCCAGAACGAGTCTGGCTTCTCGCGTGCAACAAGGCGCATGCCATGGATTTGCTCGCCGCAAAGCTTCTTGACCAAGGTGCCGGGTGCGTCATCTCCGCATCGGGGGATTTGTCGGCTCCTCAGATGCTGGAGGTGATCCGGCGCTGGCTGACGCGCGCTGACGGCCAAGATGTGGCGTCGTGGCTGGTCGCGAGCCGAGCGGCCAGCGAAACAGACGGCGGCATCGGGTCGCTGCGAATTTGGGGAAACGTCCATCTCGACCGCTCCGACTCGTCTTCCTGGAACGCCGCAACGTGGGCGATCGAACATGGGGATCCGCGAAGCATTCCGCTCGGCACCGATGCGGGGCGTAAGACGTACTTCTTGGCCAAGGAGGCCTACGCCAAGCCGGAAACCTGGGCTCGGACGCGCGAATGGATGACGCCGAGGCTACTCTGGCTAGCGGAACACTATGAACATGCCGCGATGGAGTATTTCGAGAAGGCTTTGCCACAGCCACGGCATGCCCGCGATTACGTCGGGCTGTATGCGAAGGCGCGGCGACTGGGTAACTACCCTTGGGCGGCCAGGTATCTCGCTAGGGGCTTCAGCCTGACGGAGCGTTCGGTGGAAGAGCACGCCGACTTGCTTGGTGGCCTGACCAACCTGCTCATTGATCTCAACCTGCCGAGGACCGCGGGCGTCGCTGTTGCCGCATTTGAGGACTGCGTTGTGACTGATGCCCACGCGCGCCGCGTCAATGACCTTCGGCGGCTCGATTACCGCGCGCGAATTGCGGCTAGAGAAGGAAAGCTTTCGGTGGCAATGGATCGCCTCCGCGAAAAGCATGAGCACGCGGCTACTATGGGAGATAGCCGGCGGGAACTGTCCGGGCTGCTCTACATGGCGGTTTGGGGGCTTCTGTCCAAACAAGTGCAAGAGTCCGAGGGCGTACTTCTAGCTTCGCAGGTCCGAAATGACCTCGCAATCGCGTCTCCAGCGGAGATAGGGGCAGGGAACGAAACCGCTGGCTACCTCCTGCGGGCCTTGGCGGCATATTTCTGGGTGAATCACGATCCTGATGTTCTGCCGCAGCTGGCCCGCTGGCAGGAACACGCTTTGGCACGCCTCAGGACGGATGATCCGGGCCCTTGGGCGTATATGTTCGCATTCTTGCACCTTTCCGATCGCGTGGACTTTGCTCTGTTCGAGCGTGCCATAGAAGCTCTGGTGCGTGCCCAATATCTTCTGGAAGCGGATATGTTTCTTCTACTGGCGCGGCGACAAGACAAATTTACCCGGTTATTACCCCGATACCAGAAGCGCCGAGAGCAAACAATAGCCGAACTTGGACCGCTACCTATGCAAATTGGGATGGACGTTGAAGCTGAGTGTAAAGCGCGGATCGCAATTGAAGAGACATTCCCGAGAGGGCCTCAAGATATAGTCGTTAAGGGACTCATGCCTTTGTAGATCCACGAATGACGTAGATCGGAAATATGCCCGCTCAGACTGTTTTCAAGCGACACGCTTTTTTCGGAAGCATACGAGAAACGCGCTGGAAGATGTTGGGTGGTTATTGATAATG
>VFZX01000582.1 GCA_016871015.1 Acidobacteriota bacterium
TCGCCCTTCGGGCTCCTTACGTCACGCGCGCCGGGGAAAAGGCCCCATTTTCTCCGAAAATGGGGCGTTCAGGAAACCAAGAAATCCGGAATATCGAGGTATTGACAATCGCGCGGAGAAGGTGTAAGGTGAAGATCGAGCCGCACCCGCCCTTGATAAGTGTCAAGCAAGAATCCAGGCTAAAGTGTCAAGGATGTGTCCGGTCGCGCAAGACGGGTGGCGCCGAATTTGATAGAGTCTTTGTCATGTCGATTCGCTTCATGTCAGGTTTTGCCATCGCCTTCAGTGCCTGTGCGTGGGGGCAGGTCACCACGGCAACCATCTACGGCACGGTTCTCGATTCCTCCGGCGCGGCGGTTCCCAGCGCGTCCATCACCATCACGAACGAAGGAACGGGAGCTTCGTCGGCCGTCAACTCCGGCTCCGAGGGCGTCTTCACCTCGACCTTCCTACAGGTGGGCCGGTACACGGTCTCAGCCGAGGCCAAGGGCTTCAAGACTTACAAGCAAACCGGCGTCGACCTCACGGCCGGCCAGCGGCTCCAGCTAGAGATCAAGCTCGACGTCGGCAACGTGGCCGAGACGATCGCGGTTTCCGCGGAAGCTCCGCTGCTGGTCACGACGACGGCCGAGCAGCGCAACAATCTGGCGACCGTGGAAGTGCGCGAATTGCCCACGGCGCGCCGCGACTGGACGAACCTGCTTCGCATCGGCACCGGGATTTCGACGGCGGGCAGCGGCGGCTTGACGCTGAACGGACTTCCGCCCGCGAGCTTCCGCATGACCGTGGACGGCACCGACGCCGAGGGAGATCCCGAGTTGCCGTCGTTGTCGATGTATCAGAACTTCAACTTCGTGAAGGGCGTCAGCCTCGAGGCGATCTCGGAGTTGAACGTGGCGAAAGGCATCGCGTCGGCCGAGATCGCCAACACGATGTCCGGCAACGTGAACCTGATCACCAAGAGCGGAACGAACGAGTTCCACGGGAGCCTTTTCGAGAACAACCAGACGGAGAATTACTCGGCGAGGAACCAGTTTCTGGCCACCCGGGCGCCGATCGTGTTCAATCAGTTCGGCGGATCGCTCGGCGGGCGCATCATCCGGAACAAGCTGTTCTTCTTCGGCGTGTACGAGGGTTACCGGGAAAAGGCGTTCCGGCCGATCAACGGCAACGTGCCGACGCAGGAGTTCCGCGACCGGATGATCGCGGCGGTGCCCGCGTACAAGCCTTATTTCGACCTGTTTCCACTGCCGAACAATCCGGTGGCCCCCGGGGCCGTGACGGGCTTCTATCAGGGGGCGGGTTCGAACACGTCGACCGACAATCACGCGATCTCGCGCGTGGACTACCACATCAACAGCAACAACCTGCTCTCGGCGCGCTACACGCGCGGGCGGCCGTTCCGCAATCAGCCGCGCGTGACCACCAACTTCCGGACGTTCGATGGATTGACCGAGGTGGGAACGCTGAGCCACACGCACATCCGGGCATCGTTCAGCAACGAGTTCCGTTTCGGATACAACCGCAACGACGTGCGGCGCCTGGACAATATCTACACGTTGGGCGTTCCGGCGATCGGCGGCAACCTCGGATTCGGCGATTCAGGAGAAACGCTGTTCAAGGGCGGATCGACGAAGAGCTTCGAGGATGTTTTCGCGCTGACCAAGGGACGGCACTCGCTCAAGTTCGGCGGTCTGTTCAACCGGCGTATCGCCGGCCGCGACAACATCGAGATGCCCAACATTAGCTACGCCAACGTGGATGACATGCTGGCCAACCGTCCGTTGCAAGCGAGCGTGACGTGGGGCGTCAAGCCTTTCCTGATCAGGAATTGGGGCATCGGCTTCTTCGCGCAGGATGATTTTCGCGTCAACCGTAAGCTCATGCTGAACCTCGGTGTCCGGTACGACTACATGGCCGTCCCGTCCGAACGCGACGGGCGATTGTTCAACCGCTCGGCTCCGTTCGGCTTCGGCCCGCTACGTCCGGCCGATTCCGCCTATGACGCGGACTTCATCAACTTCAGCCCCCGGTTCGGATTCGCCTACACGGCGGATCAATCGAGCAAGACCGTGATTCGTGGCGGATTCGGCGTGTTCATGAATCCGCACACGCTGTTCGGCGGACCGGTGGAGTTGGTGCGCACCGCGGTGGACGAGCCGTTCCGCTTCATCTTCGTCCGCTCCGATATCGACCGCCTGGGGCTGCGATATCCGATCACGAACGCGAACACTCTTCAGTTCGTGCGCAATCCGAACGCGCCGTGGTCGAACGCGAGCATCAACACGAGTTTCCCGAACCCCTACAGCCTGCAGTGGAATCTGGGCATCCAGCGCGAGATCACCAAGAGCCTGGCGATCGAGACGGCGTACGTGGCGTCGCGCGGAATCAAGCTGAATCTGGTGCGTGACTTCAACCAAGTGGATCGCCTCACCGGCGCGCGCAATCCCGCGTTCGGCCAGAACCGCTTCTACGACACGTCCGAATCGAGCCGCTATCATTCGTGGCAGTCGTCGTTGCGCAAGCGGTTCTCGCGCGACTTCCTGTTCAACATCCACTACACCTACGCGAACAACCTTTCGTACAATGACGGCGATCTGCTGCTGCCCGATCAGCGTCCGCAGGACATCCACAACCTGCGGCCGGAACTCGGTCCGACGCCCTACGATGTCCGGCACCGCTTCGTCAGCGACTTCCTGTACGAGCTTCCGTTCTTTCGCTGGAGCGGCAAGACCGGGCGCGGCCCGCGCCTGGCGCTGGGCGGATGGCAGTTGAGCGGTATTTTTTCCTCGAACACGGGCTCGGCATTCAACGTGAGCCAGCCGTCGTCGATCCCCGGCAGCCGGCCCGACTACGTGGGCGGCAATGCGATCAATTCGAACTATCGCCAGACCTTACAGTATCTGAGTCCGGCGGCTTTCGCTCGCGTTCCGTTGATCGCGGCCAGCGGAGCGACGGCGCGTCCGGGCACGATCGGGCGCAACGCGCTTCGGGTTCCGGGAGCATGGAACGTCGATTTCGGATTGGCGAAGAATTTAGACTTCACTGAGCGCGTGCGGTTCCAGTTCCGGGTGGACATGTTCAACGGGTTCAACCACACCAACCTCGGAGGAGTCTCGAGCAACATCCTGGTGGCGAACTTCGGCCGGCTGACGAACGCGACGGCGCGGACGGTCCAGTTGAACGGACGGTTGAGTTTCTAGATGCGGCGAGAGTCGTTCCTGGCGTCGGCGGGCGGCGCGTTGGACCGGCTATTCCGCCATGGCGGGCGGCGAGCACGCTAAATTCGCGTCGTCAATCCGTCCGTCGACCCACGCGGCCGATCTCTGCTAAAAACCGAGCCGCGCGCGGAACGAGATGTAGCGCGTCTCTCCGCCACTGGTATTGAAAACGCCGAAGTTGGCCGAAGTGATGTTGGTGGACGCCGGCCCTGCCGCGTTGCGGTGGTTGAAGGCGTTGTCCGCGTACATGTCGACCTGCAAATAGGGTCCGGACTCCTTGCCGG
>VFZX01000583.1 GCA_016871015.1 Acidobacteriota bacterium
GGCTCACCTCTCGCCAGGGCATCCCCCAGCTTAACCGCTGTCCCCCGGTTACCCTTCGTTTGTGTCAACCGCCCACCGGCACACTTGTCAAGGATGTCTCCGGTTCGCACACGCACGGATACGCTTCGCCATTCCGCGTGCCCGGATAGATGCCCGGAGGCGCCGGCAGCAGACTCAGCGGCCCCCACAAACTGCGGAAGGTCTCGCGCGACAGAAACGCACCCACCACGGCGAGTTCTTCCCATCCCCACAAGTGGTTTTTCAGATACCCGGCAATCGATGTCGACCCGTAATGTGGCGTCGCGATGAAGACAATCTTGCCCACCACCGGCCACAGTTCGTCCCCGTGCAACCGCAGCGCAGTGCGGATCATCAGTCCGCCCATGCTATGGCCCACCAGGTGCACCGCCTCGCCGAAGTCCGCGTGCGTTTTCAGAATCAGGTCGCGGAGGCGGCCGGCCTACGCAGCGAGCGGCTTGCGCCAATCGTAGGGGAACTGGCGCGTGCCGCCAAAGTCACCCGAGTGCGCAATGGCGGCCCGCAGCGGGACGTATGTAATATCGATTCCGCAGGCCTCTACGGCGGCTCCCGGTTCTGCGTCGGTGAGGCCATCCGGTTCGAGCCCCAGCTTGTTCAACTGGTCTCGCGCGCGGAGCATGTCGACCCACCAGACACCGCCCAGGCCCTCACTGTGAAGGATGCTGCCCATGACGCCGGGCACCACGATCAGGTTGCTCTTGCCGGCGCTCAAATGGCGGCCGCCGCCATCGAGCGCGCGGAGTTCGTTGAAGGCGTCTGGTCCCAGCCACTCCTGGACGGCCTGGGCAACGTCCGGTTCATCCTCCAGCATGCGCGCCTGGTCGCTCCAGTCGGCGACGCGAAATCGATCGAGAGGACTCAACATATCAGCTCCTTTGCAATTCGGACACTTCTTTGTGCGAAGCTAGATACAGGTTGTATTGGTTCACCAGGCAATAGAACAACCCGCCAGGGTTGCGGTATTGCGTCCACAGAAACATGCGGGCCTGCGCCAGCGCCTCGCCCGCCGGCATCGGCTTCGGGTCCACGCGGCGCAGGAAGAATTGGAAGAACAGCCAGGCGAAGTGGCTCGCCAGTTTCACCGGCACTTTGGTTTCGGTGCCGATGAACGCGCGAATGCCCCGCGCGAAGAAGCGTTGTTCCAGTTCGCTGGAGCCTTGCGGGTCGGCCGATGCAGTGGTGCAGGCGTTAGCAAACACCAGCGGACTGGCCTCGAGGCGGCCCGTGTAGATCTCGCCCGCATCCACCACGTCAGAAGCCTGAGCCGATTCGCCGAACTGAAGCTGCGGCTCGCTGCCGTCCTTCACGCTGCAATGGCAGTAGAGGTAGAGGACGCCGACCGGTGACGGGGCGGGCGTTTCGAGCGCCGCCACTACCTGCTGCTTCGGGTCGGCCGCGCCGGGCAAGTCTGGCACGAAGTTCTGCCGCGCCCATTTCGCAAACTCGCTGCGTTGCCAGGAGGACGCCACGGCCACTTCGTCTCTCGGGTTGTTACCCCAATAGAGAAAATGCAACAGGTTCACTTGCGCGGGGTCTCCCAATGCCCGCGAGGGCGCTTTTGGCTCCCAGGCTTTGCTCCCGATGCGCAACCGCAGACCGAGAAAGCGTTCGCAATTGGGAGTCTCGGTTGCCTTCAACGAATCCAGGTACATTAGCGCCCACGGCACATGCGACACCCAGTCAACCGCCATGTCGTTCGTCCAAACGAAGTTCACGCGGCTGCCCGGCGTCAGGTTTTCCAGCAGCGTTCGCAGGCCGGAACCGGCCGGAAAACAGGTATCGAAGAGGCGGTAGCCCTCCACCGCCAGCACCCGCAGTTCCGGTTGCGCAGTGAGTGCCGCCATGGCTTGCCGGTGGGCATCATCGGCCTCGTCTCTCATCGGTTGCCAGGAGTGGTACATTTGCCAGCCGAATCCGCGGAGGCGCTGCTCCATGTCGGCCGGGTCGATGTGATTCAGATGCATTTCGGCCTTAGCGCGGAACTTCTCCAGCGCCGCGCGCACGCGCTTGATCGGGTTGTCCAGCGTCGCCCGGCTGGCGGTCCACTCAGACGGCTCGAACTCTTCCGTGCCCCGAACGGTCGTCACAATCGCCTTCTTGTGGAACACGTTGATCTCGATGTGCACCGGCGGCGTGGTCCATTCATGCGTGCTGCCTAAACCGAGATGGCCGGGCGCGATACAGACAACGTCGTCGGCCACTGAAGAACCTAGCCCCAGCTTCACGACGGCCTTGCGGTACTGTTCGCCGCTCACAAAGAGAGTAAGAGCGATTTCACCCTCCGTGGCCATCGTCTTTACGTTCAGCGTTACCGTTTCGCTGTCTCCCTCACCCGGAATGCGCAGCGAAAACGTTGCCATCCAACCTTCACCGTTCCGTTCGACTTTGCCTACGGGGGTGACGGATAGGAATTCGACGCTGGACGATGTCGCCACCCATTGAGCGTCGAGGCTGCCCGGAGGGACGTTGGTCATGTCGATCTCGCCACTGGCCAAATTGCCATCGGCATTCGCACTTACCCGAAATCGAAGTGCGTACGGGGTCGCCGGCTCAAAGGACTCCACAGCCTCGCCGGTAGCCGGGCGGTGGCCGGTGACCACAATCTTCCGCGCCGGTGATGCTTCCAAGAGAACCGATTCAAACGAAGGCGGGGATCGCTCCGGTCTCGGCAGGCTCGCGTTGATCGCTCGCGTCGGGGGGCTCGGGGCGGCCTCAAGAACCGGGCGGCGGGCGAGCCAGGTCTCGCCGACGTTGGAGACGCCGATTACGAACGCATCAGAGATGACCAGGGTGGTTTGTTCCGCTGGGCCGGAGCCTGGGCGGAGAGCGGCGATGCGAATGGCCCCGCTGTCCCAATTGGCGCCAGGGAGATTGAAGGCAAGTCCAACCAGAACGTCGCGGTAGAACGGCGAGGGAAACTCGGCGAACTTGGCTCCGGTTTGCGCATCCCAGACGATGACTTCCCTTTCGGATGCCGAGGCGAGATGGCGGCTCTGCCGATCCCACTGAAGGCGTATCACTGGCCCGCTGTGGCCTTCGAAGATTCGCTTCTCCCGGCCGGAAGCGGCATGCCAGAGGCGCACGGTTTTGTCATCGGAGCCGCTGGCCAAGAGCTGTCCGTCGGGCGACCAGGCGACGCTCCGCACCGAGTGCTGATGGCCCGTGAGAGAGTGAAGGGCTTTGCCGGAAGCGGCCTGCCAGAGGCGCACGGTTCTGTCATCGGAGCCGCTGGCCAAGAGCTGTCCGTCGGGCGACCAGGCGACGCTCAGCACCCAGTTCCGATGGCCCGTGAGAGTGTGAAGGGCTTTGCCGGAAGCGGCCTGCCAGAGGCGCACGGTTGTGTCGGAGGCGCTGGCCAAGAGCTGTCCGTTGGGCGACCAGGCGACGCTCAGCACCCAGTTCCGATGGCCCGTGAGAGTGTGAAGGGCCTTGCCGGAAGCGGGCTGCCAGAGGCGCA
>VFZX01000584.1 GCA_016871015.1 Acidobacteriota bacterium
CCTAAAACAGGATATCACAAAAATGTTCTTAAGTGAACAGTATTGAGTCTAGGAGGGGGTTCGCCTGCCGCACATACCAAGTATACAATCCTTATATACCGGTTGCAGGACCCGTCCGGATGAGCCCGCCGCGGCCCAAAACGCCAGAACGGCCCGGGACCAAGCCCGGGCGCTTTCGGGGCGGCGCCGAAAATCGCCCGAAATTGCGAAGCGCGTTGACTTTCGACACCGGATGGTTCAGGTTCAGGCTGTAGTAGCTGTCCATGCCACCACCGGCCTTGAACCCGCGCTAGCTTTTTCAAGCAGAAGGGGCCGTCTGGCCCATGGTAAGCCCGGCGGCACTCGCAAGCACCAGGCGGACGTTGATTCCCATGTTCCGGGAATCGGAGCGGGCGCAGCGAACTTAGGAATTCAGGTCAAAATCGAGGACGATCTTGCCCATCACTCTTCTTCCGCTCAACTCCCTCAGACCTTCCACCGCGCGCTCTAAGGGGAACCTCCCGGTAATCGCCGGCCGGATCTGGCCCGCCGCATACATCCGGCTCAGCGCCGCATGCGTGCCGGACGCATAGGACTCCACCGCCTTGATGTGATTCCCCCACAGCACTCCCACGACGCTCATGTTCTTCAGCAGGATCCGGTTGGCCGCGATCGACGGGATCCGCCCGCCCGCGAATCCCACCACAAGCAGCCGGCCGAAGGGTGCAATGCACTTGGACGAGAGATCGAACACGTCGCCGCCGACCGGATCATAAATCACATCCGCGCCGCGCCCGGTGATCTGCTTCACCTGGTCCACCCAGGTGCCGTCGTTGTAGCCCAGCACATGTTCCGCGCCCTGCGCCCGCGCGAACTCGAGCTTTTCCGGACTCCCGGCGGTCGCGATCACCCTCGCGCCCCACGCCTTGCCCAACTGGATCGCCGCCATGCCGACTCCGCTCGCGCCCGCATGGACCAGCAGCCACTCGCCCTCCCGCAACGCAGCGCGATCCTTGAGGGCGAAGTACGAAGTCTGGTACACGATGGGCAGCACCGCACCTTCAGCCCAGCTCATGCCTCCGGTCAACGGAAACGTGTAGCGCTCCTTGGACCGCGCAAACTCCGCGAATCCGCCCGTGAACTGACAGGACACCACGGGGTCGCCGGGCTTGAACTTCTCGACCCCTGGACCAACCGCCTCAACAGTCCCCGCCATCTCGGCGCCGGGGATCCACGGAAACTCGGGCCGCTCCTGATACTTTCCCTGGATCCGCAGGATCTCGAAGAAATTCAAGCTCGTCGCCCGCACCCGGATCAACACCTCCCCGGGGGCTGGCTCCGGAACCGGAATCTCGCCAAACGCCATCGACTCCGGTTCGCCCCAGGCGTGAACTTGCCATGCTCGCATCCAGTCTATTCTGCTACATTGTTGGGCACGCGTTGTGACCTCCAGGTTAACCCTCTTCGCCGCCGCCGCGATCCTCGCCGCGCAGGACCGGCCCAAGACCACCGACCGTCCGCCCCTGCTGTTCCGCGAGGACTGGAAAGAAACCCCCGCCGAGCTGCCCATCACTCCCGCGCATGTGGCCAACCCGGACCTCGTCATGACTCTCCACGGCCCGGGCAAGGCCGGGATCAAGAAGAGCCATCACGACAAGCCCGCCGATGATCCCTTCTACGTGTGGTCGGGCGAATGCAAAGGAAACTGGGCGGTGAGCCTGCGCCACAAGTCCGCGCTCGTTGATCTGCGCGGACAGTCGCGGATCCGGTGGCGCAGTATGCAGGCCGGATTCCGGCAGTTGCGCATGATCATCCAGCTTTCGACCGGAGCGTGGCTTGTGGGCGACCTCGCCGACGGAGCCTCGCGCGACTGGCGTGTCACCGAGTTCAACATCGCCGATATCCGGTGGCGCGCACTCAACATGGAGCGTGTCGCCGAGGCAGCATGGGTGGAGAATCCGGACCTGTCGCGGGTCCGCGAGATCGGATTCACTGATCTGATGCCGGGAGGCGGCAGTGTGGCCTGCTCACGGCTCGACTGGATCGAAGTCTACGGACGGCGCGTGGATCCCTAGCATGGGACTCGAAGCCAAGTGCCGCGTGTCAGTGGACGGCGAAGCGCACGAAGGCACGCTGCAATGGGAGAGCGCCGTCCTGCTGTTCCGCGGCGGCTGCCGGTTGAAGATCCCGCGCGCGGAGATGAGCTCGGTCGCAAGCCGGGACGGCGGCCTGATCGTGAACTTCACCGGCCGCGAGGCCTCGTTCCAGCTCGGCGCGGCCGCCGCGAAGTGGGCGGACAAGATCCTGAATCCGCCGTCACTGCTCGACAAGCTCGGCATCAAATCCGGCCAGCGCGTCACCGTAATCGGCGGGTTCGAAGAGGCGTTCCTCACCTCGCTCCAAGAGCGGGGAGCCGTGGTGTCGCTGAAGCCGGCTGCTGGCTCGGACCTGGTTTTGCTGGCTGCGCCGGGCCCCAAGGACCTCGGCAAGATCGCCCGCGCGGCCGGGTCGCTCACCTCCGCGGGCGGACTGTGGATCGTTTATCCGAAAGGCCAGAAGGCAATCACTGAAATGGGCGTCCTCGAAGCGGGCCGGGCCGCGGGACTCACCGATGTCAAGGTGGTGTCGTTCTCCGAAACCCACACCGGACTCAAGTTCGTGGTTCCGCGAAAAAGCCGCTGATGGTATCCTGACAGCCCGTCATGTTCTGTTCCCCTCATTGCTGATTTCAGGACTCCGGTCCGGTTCGCCCGTTCACCAGCCGCAACCAAACGAAAGGAACACATGACGCCGGAAGCGTCTGCCATCATGCCCGGACCGAAGGCGTGTTCCTGGCCGCTTCCAGCTACTTGGCGGAGTTCATCCCAAGCGCGGCGTGGGTGTGCGTGATGATGACGGCGATGAACCTGGAAGATCTGCCTCCGGCGCTGATCCGTTCGGGACGCGTGGATCTGTGGATCGAGATGCGCAAGCCCGACGTCAAGGCGCTTTATGCCTACGACCTGCACAGGGGCGTTCCCCCAAGACCCGCAACCGACTATGTGGATGGCGCGGATCCGGCGTCAGGAGGACCAGCGCCCCGATAGCAGTTGGATGGAAGAGGGTTCGAGTCCCGCTAGGTGCCCGGGTGGTACACCATCGGAGCCAGTCCGACTCCCACGTGCTGCCAGTCCACCAGCACCTTGACGGTGAAAGAGTACGAGCCTCCTGGGGAGGGAAGGAATACCAGCTCAGCCACATACACGCCGTTGGCGCCGTGCAGTTCGCGGACCGAGGTAATCGAAAGCGGTCCATCCTCGCGGTAGATCCTGAAGTGCCCCGCGTTGAGTCCGGAGACCGGGCGCCCGGCGCCGTCGACGGCCGATACCAGGATGTTGGTCCTGTGATCCTAGAGCATTTTCAGGTACAATAGAGAGGCTCCACGCGAATCCGCCAACTGAGAATGGCTAGGGCCCTAGGAATTGACTTGCGTAGGCGGGTGATTGCG
>VFZX01000585.1 GCA_016871015.1 Acidobacteriota bacterium
GCGCTGATCGCCGGGCTGCTGCTCGCTGCCGGGCTGGCGGTGCCGCAAGAGTTCGCAGGGAATGAAATGTGCCAGGCATGTCACGAGGACATCGCCAAGGCATTCCTCAAGTCCAGCCCGCACCGGGTGCTCGAGGGTAATTCCTGCGAGTCGTGCCATGGAGCGGGAGCCAAGCATGCCGAGTCAGCTGACGCCAAGCTCATCCGGAATCCACGCAAGCTGACTCCAGCCCAGGTGGACAAAGGGTGTCTCGCGTGCCACGCCAAGCTCCCCTCCCAGCACGGCCGGGTCATGACCGGCCACGGCCGCCAGCAGGTGGGCTGTACCTCCTGCCACAGCATCCATACTGAGGCTCCCAAGCCCGAGTGCGGGAGTTGCCACCTCGCGCAGAAGACCTCGTTCGCCAAGCCACATTCGCATCCCCTGCGGCAGGGGGCGATGAACTGCCAGGACTGCCACAGCCCGCATGGCACACCACTGGCCAGATCCGTGAGCCTGGCCGTCGGGACCGAGCAGGGATGCCTGAAATGCCACGGCGACAAGCGGGGGCCGTTCACATACGAGCACGCGCCTGTGCGGATGGAGGGTTGCGCAAGCTGCCATGAGCCGCACGGGTCGGCGAATCCGCGTATGCTGACGAGACCAAGTGTGCAGCAACTCTGCCTCGAGTGCCACTCCGCTGTAGGTACGGCTGCCGGGGGGATTCCACCTGCGTTCCACGATCTTCGCAGCGCCCGCTACCGGAGCTGCACCACCTGCCATGTCAAGATCCACGGCTCGCACGTGAGCAAGGCGCTACTCCGATGAGGAAGTTCTGGATCCTCGCCGCGGTGGCCGCATCAGGGCAAGACGTCGTCCCGGTGGTGGAGAACCCCGTGCGCGTGAAATTCGACACCGGATACCGGTTTGTACCGGATATCCGCGGAGACGCGAATACTTACAGATCGATCGTGAATCTTGGACAGGGCCCGAAGCTCTTCGCGTCCGACGTGGCGGTCACAGGCTGGAAGAACCGGCTGTTTGACCGCCTGGATCTCTCGGCGGAGGGGTGGGGTGGTGAGCCCTACACGTCTCTCCGGGTCGATTTCGGCCGGGCGGGCCTGTACCGCGTTCACGGGGATTACCGGAACGCGGCCTACTTCAACTTCCTGCCGTCTTTTGCGCTGGACCAGCGCGGTTTCGATATCCGGCGGCGCATGAGCAACGTCGAGGTCCAGGCGCTGCCGGGCCGGCGGTTCAATCCGTACGTGAACTACGCGCGGGATGCGGGGTCCGGCGGCGGCGTCACCCCGTTTGTGGCCAACGGAAACGAATATCCGGTCGCCACCACCATATCCGACTCGACGCATCATATCCGCACAGGTGCCCGACTCGACCTTGGCAAGCTGCACCTGACCCTGGAGCAAGGAGCATCCGTGTTCCGCGACGGCCAACGCGCGGCAGCGGCGGGACGGCAAACCGGCAACCGCGCCACCGCTCTGCTCGGCAGGACGCTGCTGCTCGACGCGCTGGATCAGATCTATAGCGTACGGGGTGGAAACGTATTCTCGCAGGGAATCCTGGCTGCCGCGCCCGCCAGTTGGATCCAGGTCAACGCTCAGTTCATCTATGCCCGGCCGAAGTCCAATGTCAGCTATACCGAGCGTGCCCGGGGGCTGTTCTATCTGGGCGGCACGCGGTTTGCCGATGGCATCGAGAGCCTGCTGATTGCCGAGTCCAAGCTCCCGCGCACCGCGGGGACGGGCAGTATCGAACTGCGCCCGCATGGAAAAGTCCGTGTCACGCAGTCCTTCATGACGGACCGGTTCCATACATCGTCGATCCAGCGGCTCACAGTCAACTATCATCGCGAACAGACTGAGGTGTTCGTGGATCCGGTCCCAGGGGTGACGCTTCGCGGCGGACACCGGTTGATTTGGGGGGATACCAAGCAGCATGTGGCACTGGCGGGTGCGGGATTCCGAGCGGGGACGCGGTTTGGCGCGAACGCCGACTATGAGCGGTCACCGGGGGAGCGGAGCTACTTCCGCACGAGCTTGCACGACACCACCAAATGCGGGCGCGCCTGCGTGGACAGATCAGAAAGACTCTGTCCGCCACGGGCGTCTACTCGTTGCTCGACAACCGGAATCCAGGCCTGAACGCGGGCTTTGATCTGGATGTGAGAAACGCATCGGCGGCGCTCCACTGGACGGCGGGCAAACGGTTCGGCCTTACGGGCGAGTACGCGCGGTCGGCGCTGCACAGCCAGACCTCCTACGTCGCGCCACACACGCGCGAGCGGGCCGAGTCCGTCTACCGCGAGCGGGCACACGCTGCTACCGTCCTTGCCGATGTGCACACGGGCGGGCACGCCTCGTTCAGCCTTGGGGGAGCGCTGGTGACCGCCTCGGGGACCCGGTCCGCGCGCTATTACCAGCCGCTGGCGCGTGCCGCGCTGCCGCTTCGGAAGAATGCCGAGGGCTACGCGGAGTGGCGTTGGTACGGATTCACGCAGCCGTTATTCATTTTCGAGTCGTTCCGCTCGCATCAGTTCACCGCGGGACTCAGAATCAGCCACTGACCGGAGGACAACATGACTCCATCCAACTTGCTGGTTGCCGCGCTGGCCATCCTTCCCGGGGACGCCCGTCAAGGGGCGCGGATCTTTACCGAACAGAAGTGCATCGTTTGCCACAGCGTCGAAGGCAAGGGCGGAAAGGCCGCGCCAGACCTGGGGAGTTCGTCGTCGCGGGCCTATACCCCTTCGTTGCTCGCCAGCCTGATTTGGAATCACGCCCCAAGAATGTGGTCGGCGATGGCGGCCGCGGGAATTCCAAATCCGAAACTCAGTGAGCAGGATGCGGCGGATTTGTTCGCCTATTTTTACGCGTTCCGGTACTTTGACCAGCCAGGCGACGCGGCGCGAGGGGCGCAGGCGTTCAAGGATCACCGGTGTGCCGAGTGCCATAGCCTGTCCGAGGCCGGGCCTGGCAACGCTACGCCAGTGCGGGCCTGGAGGTCGCTTGCCGACTCGATCGCGCTAGCCTCGGCGATGTGGAACCACGCGCCGCGAATGCGGGAAGCGATGGCGTCCCGGCGCGTCCCGTGGCCCTGTGCGAACCGGAGACATCCTTGACAAGTGTGCCGGTGGGCGGTTGACACAAACGAAGGGTAACCGGGGGACAGCGGTTAAGCTGGGGGATGCCCTGGCGAGAGGTGAGCCGCATGGACAGCAAGGTCGAGTTTATCGAAGATTGGCAGGCAAACGACCTGTCATTTTCAGAATTGTGCCGGAAACACGGGATATCGAGGCAGACCGGGTATACGCTGGTGGACCGGTTCCGTGTGGAGGGCTGGGATGGCCTGCAAGAGCGGAGCCGTGCCCCCCACCACAGTCCGGCCGCCATGGAGGAGGGCACGCGTGAGGAGTTGATCGAACTGCGGATGCAGCA
>VFZX01000586.1 GCA_016871015.1 Acidobacteriota bacterium
AACGTCACCGACTTCGAACCTTTCTACAACATTCCCATCCTCGAAGCGCTGCGACGCCGTGGCCGTCTTCCCGCCATTCACACCGATAATCTCTTTATCGAGCGCGCGACCGAACCACAACGAAATCCTGCTCTCGTATCCCTGGGCCTTGGACAAAGTCGTGCAAGCGGAAGATCGCTCCCATCGCTTGAACAGCCGGAAAGATTTGAGTGTGTACCGGCTGGTCTGTGACGGTTCGATTGATCGCAAAATGGAGAGCCAGATTGAAGAGAAAGCCGACGCCGCCGAGTTGGTGCTGGATGGCCATCTTTTGGGTGAGATGGGCACCGAACTGAACCTGGCGGAACTCCTCGATATTAAAGGCGCACCTGAGGTGCAGACGCGAATTCTTGCGCAGGGCGCTGTTCCACTAAGCAATGCCAGGGCCGGCCGGCCCGGACAACTCCTTGATCTCCTCCGCCAGCCGCCCGGCCTGCTCTTCCAACTCGCCGCTTTCTTTTTCCAGCAACTTCGCACGCTCCGCGGCCAGTTCCTCCAACATACCGGGTTTCTTCTCGCTCAACTGACAAAGCTCGTATTCGGGACTCTCCCGCAGGCGATTCAGCGATTCGAGCACTGCGATGATTTCCAGTTGCAGCGTTTCGTGCAGCCGCCGCAACTGCGCCAGTTCCTCCTCGTCGCTGAAATCCAGGCTCGTCCAGCCTTGGCGCAGGATGAAGCCGTGCGGGTCTTCCGCGATCTCCCTTAACGTCTGGATGTCCCCGGCGTTCTTCGCCCGATTGATGGCGGCGGTCAGCTTGTGATACGTCTCCAGCTTGTCCGGCTCGTGCGCGAAGCGGTCGGGATGATACAACTTCACCAGCTTCTTCCACAGCCGCGTCAACTCCGCTTCCTCCTCTGCGGTGAGCTGGTTCTTCTCCGCCACGCTCGCCGCCGTCTCCTCATAATCCTTGTCCGATTGCGCCCGGGCCTGGTGGTAATGGGTCTCGGCCTGTTGCGCTTCCTCCTCGCCGCCGCGCACCAACGAATTGAGAAACTTCTTCCGGTAATCCACGATTAACCGTAGTCGGTCGCGCTTCTGGTAATGATCCCGTAACAACCGGAACAGCACCGCTTGCGTCGCGTCAACGCGTGACTTCTCCTTCGCGTAACCGACTTCCAACTCCGCCAACCGCGACCGCGCGCTGGCCACCAGTTGCCGTAATTCCTCCAACTCCGGATTCACGAAAATGACTAGCGTGGCAAATCCGGCTTCCACTCGTGCCTCGACCTTCTTGCCTTTGCGTTCGATTGCCGGTGCGGCAAACACGGCGGCCGGTTCCGGTTCAATCTCCTTTTCCAGTTGCCACAAATACCAACGGCCCATCCGGGCATTGCGCCCGTTTGACGAACCCGCCATCCACTCCAGCCAGCGACGCAACTCCGCGTCCTTGCGCGCCTCTTGCACCAGCCGCCCCTTGTGCTTTCCGAACGCGATGCGCGACGGATACCATTCCTCCCCGGCGCAGGCGACCAGTTTCTCCCACGTGTCCAAGCCGCGATGCTCGGCGATGGGGCGGAGCACTTGTGCCAACAAATCCGCCACCGTCTGCACGTCGCCCAGCGCCGTATGCGCGCCGCGTTCCGGGAGGCGATAATATTGGCGCAGCGTTTGCAGCTTGCAGTTGCCCGCGGGCACCGGATCGAGAAGACGCTGGGCGAGACGCAGCGCGCAGAAACCTCCGCAGCCTATGGGCGGGATGCGCAGCCGCTTCCACTCCGGCTTCAACACGTCGTCCAGATCGTATTCCAGATTGAACGAGACGAGCGGCAGGTTGCCCGCGTATTCGGCAAACTCCCGATAGACTTGATGTGCCGGCTCGCCATCGCGCTCCAGAATTTCTCGCGTGTAACCGTGAACGCGCGAGGCCTCGGCGGGAATGTCTGCGTTTTGATTCAGCAGCTTCCGGAACGATTGGCCATCAGGCTGCCAGCCACGCATCCGCTGCGCGGCCACTTCCACTGCGAAGATAGGAGCTGACAAACCGGTTGTTTCGGTGTCGAGGAGAAGCCAGGCCTTTTTCATAGCGGACGGTTTCAGTGGGCAGCTTTGAATTCAGCAAGGCGGCGTTCGCCTTCTTGGAATTGCTCCGGCGATAGCAAAGCGCCGGTTGAAACCACCTCCTCGGCAGCACCCTTGTGGCCTTGTTCAGCCGCGAGGCGGAACCACTTGTAGGCTTCCACCAAATTCTTGGTAACTCCTCTCCCATACAGATAGGCAAGGCCAAGGTTGTATTGCGAGGTCGGGTATCCTTGTGCGGCAACAACCTGAAACAGCTTTGCTGCCTCCGAATGGTCCTGGGCAACACCGTGGCCCTCGGAGTAGCAGACAGCCAGATTATGGATAGCCAAGGCATTCCCTGCCTCGGCGGCAAGTTGATACCAATGCACCGCTTCATTCACATCTTTGACTGCTCCCCGGCCGTTGAATAGGGCGTAGCCAAGATTGGCTTGTGCATTGACGATCCCCTTTTCGGCAGCTTTGCGAAACCACCTCACCGCTTCCGCGTAGTCCTGCGGCACACCTTTTCCGTCGTTGTAGCAGCGACCAAGGTTGTTTTGCGCTTCGGCATATCCCTGCTCGGCGGCCTTGCGATACCACCGAACCGCTTCCACATAATCTTGCGGCACACCTTGTCCATGGCAGTGGCACCATGCGAGCCCCCCTTGCGCCTCTGCAAAACCGGAAGCCGCCGACTTCTTCAGCCATTCGATCGCAGCCGAAATGTCTGCCGCGATTCCGTTTCCATCACAGTAACACTCGTAAACAAGAAACTCGGCTTCGGCGTGGCCCGCCTCTGCCGCTTGCAGAAAAAGTCCGAATGCTTTGACATCCTGCGGGGTCATCCCTTCCCTGCGCTGGATTCGTTTACCCTCTCGCACGAGTGCATCGGGATCAATGCGCCCAAGTTGGGACTCCCGCGCCCGTGCCAGGGCGAGGCCAACCGTTTCCGCGGTAATCATCGCGAGAATCCGCTTCGCGCCCGGTTCAGCCTTTTCCACTGCACTCGGCGGCCTCGGCACCAGCGCAAAATCACCGTTCTCATTCATACTGAATGCAGGCCTCAGAATGAACCGGTGTTTTGAGCAGCGCCTTACGTGGCACGCTTCACGACATGCCCCACTTTTTAGCGCCGTTTGACCTGCGAAGCGAGAAAGAATGAATGAGGCCACGGCCTGCCGCTGGTGGTCATCGAGTTGAAGAAGCCCGGCGTGCCCGCGCGCGCCGCGTTCGACGAGAACCTGACGCACTACAAGGCGGAGATCCCGCAGCTCTACTGTTTCAACGCGCTGCTCATCGCCTCGAACGGCACGGACAGCCGCGTCGGCTCGCTCACGGCGGATTGGGAGCGGTTCTT
>VFZX01000587.1 GCA_016871015.1 Acidobacteriota bacterium
TTGTGAGGGCGGGAGTCCGCGTGAGCTGCTGGGCGAAAGCGCCCTTGCTGAGCCAAAACAAAGGCGAGAGCGCCGCGGTGCGAAGGAGGTTTCTGCGATTCATGTCCATACCATTAGAACGCACCGCCCCGCAGCTTGGATACGAATTGTAAAGGGACCTTTACGTTTCTTTACCTCTGGATTATGACTGTCAAATGAGGTACCCTGGCATCCAATGAGAAGTCTCTTGATGATCGTGATTCTCGCACCGCTCGGCGCGCAGACAAAGAACCCGTTTGACGGGAATCGAGCGGAGATCGATGTCGGGCGCGGGATCTTCCGGATCTATTGCAGCCCCTGCCACGGGATCAAGGCGGACGGCGGCCGGGGACCGGACCTGACGCTCGCAGCCGCGAACGACGAGGGACTGTTCAAGATCATCACCAGCGGGATTGAGGGTACGGAGATGCCG
The DNA here is from genome assembly GCA_016871015.1 of Acidobacteriota bacterium. Classification (GTDB taxonomy): domain Bacteria; phylum Acidobacteriota; class Terriglobia; order Bryobacterales; family Bryobacteraceae; genus SYLY01. The sequence goes on from VFZX01000587.1 coordinate 452, forward strand.
TCCTACGGCGACCGTATGGATGCTGACTCGATCTGGCGCCTGGTGGCCTACATCCGGTCGGCGGCACGGAAGGAGACTTCGCCGGTTCGCGGGAGTGCCAGCAACGGCGAGAAGCTGTTCTGGGGCAAGGGCGGCTGCGGGAACTGCCACCGTGCCGGACAGCGGGGCAGCAGAATGGCGCCGGACTTGTCGATGATCGGGCGGTCGCGCAGCGCCGGGTTCCTGCGTGAATCGATGACTGGGCCGAATGCGACCATTTCTCCGGGCTACAACACCATCGCGGTCGAGACCAGCGACGGGCGCAAGATCTCGGGCGTGCAGCGCGCCTACGATGCGTTTTCAGCCCAGTTCGTCGACGCCAAGGACAACTACTACTCCTTCTTGCGAGAGGAAGTGAAATCGATGACGCGCGAGGTGAAGTCGATGATGCCCTCCTATTCGAAGAGCCTCTCGGCTCAGGAACTGAATGACCTGGTGGTGTATATGGGTACTTTGCGAGGCGCCAAATGAGAATCCTTTTCCTGATTTCGATCGCGGCGCTGGCTGCGCGGGCGGCGGGTCCAGTGTCTGAGGCCGACCTGAAGGGCGCTCAGGCAGACGCCACGACCTGGCTCATGTACGGGAAGAACTACTCGGGTTGGCGGTACTCGCCGTTGAACCAGATCCACGCGGGCAATGTGAAACGGCTGGCCCCGGCGTGGATGTTTCAGACCGGGACCAGCGGGAAGAACGAAACCACGCCGATCGTCAAGGACGGACTCATGTATGTCACGGGGCCTTCGAACACCGCGTTCGCGCTGGATCTGCTCACCGGGCGGCAGATCTGGCGCTGGTCGAGGCCGGTGCCGCGCGCCGCTCAAGGCTGTTGCGGACAGGTGAACCGGGGTTTCGCGATGCTCGGCGACACGCTGTACAAAGTCAATTTCGAATCGTCGCTGGTGGCGATCGACTCGCGTAGCGGACAGACCATTTGGGAGACGCAGATCGAGGACTACAAGAAGGGCTACACGGCGACCGTCGCGCCGCTGATTGTCAAGGACATGGTGGTGCTGGGGATCGCGGGCGCCGAATTCGGCGCGCGCGGATTCCTCGATGCCTACGATGCCAAGACCGGACAGCGGCGCTGGCGGTTTTGGACGGTAGCGGGTCCAGGGGATCCAGGCGCGCATACCTGGGGCGGAGATTCCTGGAAGCGCGGCGGTGGATCCACGTGGATCACCGGCACCTTCGACCCGGAACTGAACCTGATCTACTGGGGCACTGGCAATCCGGGTCCGGACTTTGATGGATCGGTCCGGCCGGGCGACAACCTGTATACGTGCAGCTTGATCGCGGTGGACGCGGATACGGGGAAATTGAAATGGCACTATCAGTTCACGCCGCACGACCTCCATGACTGGGATGCGACCTCCGATCCGGTGCTGATGGACATCACACGGGACGGAAAGCAGGTCAAGGCGGTGGTCATGGCCAACCGCAACGGATTCTACTACGCGCTCGACCGGGTGACGGGAAAGGTCCTGGTGGCCAAGGCTTACACGCAGGTGACCTGGGCGGATGGGATCGGCGCGAATGGACGCCCCAACCTGATCGCGGGGCAGGATCCGACCGAGGAGGGCAACAAGAGCTGTCCTGGAATTGGCGGCGGGCACAACTGGCAGGCCACTACCTACAGCCCGCAGACGGCGCTGTACTACTTCACGTCGACCGATGGGTGCCAGCTCTACTTCAAGACGCATATCGACTACCTCGACGGGCAGTGGTACCAGGCGAGCACAACGCAGGGCATCGCGGAGGAGCCGTCGGAGGGATCGGTGGTCGCGCTGAAGCCGTCAACGGGCGAGATCGCGTGGCGCTTCAAACTCGCGGGTCCGCCGACCGCAGGCTTGTTGTCTACCGGAGGTGGTCTCGTGTTTGGAGGCGACCGCGAGGGTTACGTGTTCGCGCTCGATGCCAAGACTGGTAAGGCGTTGTGGCGGTTTCAGACCGGGGGCCTGGTGATCGCTCCGCCGGTCACATACACTTTCCGCGGACAGCAGTACGTGGCAATCGCCGGAGGTTCGTCGATCCTGGCGTTCAAATTGACGGAGTGATCAGAGGTTGAAGGCGTTGAAGTTGCCGGGTTGCCAACGTGAACTGGGCGGCGAAAGCAAACGCGGCGAGATCGAACCAGCAGCCGGCCGGAGCGCTCACTCCGGCCGGTCGTGGATTCGCGGCAGGATGTTCTTGCGCTCTTGCTTCGGATCAATCGCGACGTAGACGATACCCGTCAGCATCTCCTCCCAGCTTTGATCCCCGTAGCGCACGTCAACCGTGGGGTCCGGATTGAAGCGGTTGTTCGGCGAATTGTCATAAACGCCCGTCACCTCAATCCGCGTTCCCTTCGGCAGCAGCTTGGGAGCTTCCAGGATGTACTCGAGCTGCCAGTTGAAGTCATAGCGCGGCACGCTGAGCAGCCTCTCCCTTTCACCCGTCGGATAAACCGCTGCCATCTCGATCGACCGGCCGCGCAGGTGCATGTGAGGGCGGAGCGACAGCAGCTTCACTTCGCCGCCGAGTGTCAGCGCTCCCTCGACGCGATGACGAGGCGCTCCGGCGGGGATCACGAACGTGTCGTTGCCAGCAGCGGCGCGGATTACTTTCTCGCGAACCGGCTGACGGGCGAACACGAGACCGAGACTGGGGCGATCCTTCGCCGCCTTGCCGTTGGAGGTGTAGTGAAGCTGGAACACGAAGTCCGCGCCCGCCGGCACGAAGCGGGCCTGGCCCTCGGCAAGCCGGATCGGAGGGCAGCCCGGCGCGTAGTTCACCAACTGGTCTTCTCTCTCTGTCAATCCGCCCGCGAACGTGCTGGATCCCGGCTTCTTCGGATTGCGAATCGTCTGTTCCGGCGGCACGCAAGGTATGCCGGACGGACAGTTTCGCAACCAC
>VFZX01000588.1 GCA_016871015.1 Acidobacteriota bacterium
TTTCCACTCCCCGCCCCCGTCTGCCCTGCCGCGCAAGCGGCAGGTGAATGCTGCTACCACCCACCGCACCCCTATCGTCACCTTTCTCTCTGCACTCACTCAGGCCCACAGATTCCGCTACAGAGCCGTAAAAATTCAGCGCGATTTGGCGAGGGCGATGGGAGAGCGGACGGGAGCCGTTCTGCGCGGGGTCGGCCGCCGATATTCGGTGGTCTACTACCAGAGCAGCCACGTGCAGGGCGGCGTGATCATGAGCCCTTCGCCGGATCAGGGTGTCGTGAATCCGTGGCTCCAGCACTGGCAAATGCCGAACCTGTTCGCTCTGGGCGGCTGCACGTTTCCGCAGAATGGATGGGGGAATCCGACGCTTTCGGTCCTCGCGCTCACCTACCGGACGGCGGACGCCATCGTGAACCGCTATCTGAGGCATCCGGGAGCACTGGCATGAAGCGCCGCGAATTTCTGACGATTCCGGCCAGGAGCCTGGGCGGTTCGCTGCTCTACACGCTGGCGGGCGATCCGGTGATCCTGCAGGGGCAGGATGGCACGGTTCGAGTTCCGCTGCGATTCTTCACGGAAGCGGAAGCGCTGATCGTCGCGGCAGCCAGTGAGCGAATCCTGCCGAGAGATGAGGCGGGACCCGGCGCGTCGGACGCCGGCGTCGTGCTCTACATCGACCGTCAACTGGCGGGCCCATACGGCCGCGACAGGCGCCGCTACATCAAACCGCCATTTATGGCATCATTTCCCGAGCATGGCTACCAGGGCAAGGAGAGCCCGCGCGAGATCTATCGTGCGGGGCTGGCGCAACTGGCGGGATTCGCGTCCCTTTCCAACGCGGAGCAAGATGCCAAGCTGCGGGCGATCGAGAAATCCCTGTTCTTCCAATTGCTACGAACCCACACCGTCGAAGGGTTCCTTTGCGATCCGATGCATGGCGGCAACGCGGGTCTGATCGGGTGGCAACTCGTGGGATATCCGGGGCCGCTGATGAGCCACCGCGACGAGATTGATAAGAACCTCGGGCAGCCGTGGCGGCGTCAGCCCAAGTCGCTCTCTGACATTCTTGGGCGGCCGGTGAAGGGTTGGGAAGAGGTGGACCTCTGAACGAGCACTCGGGGCGATCCGCCGCACGGACTCTGAGCGGAAAGGCGCACACACCGCCGGTAGCTCTAGTGCGAGGCCGCATAGGCCGTGTGTTAAAGCCGAAACAGCACGGTTAGCCATCTCGGGTGCGTGTGCCAGCACGCGGCGCCTGAGTACCTGCTGGCGCTGGGCGTCGACCGCATCGACGCGCACGCGCGTCCGCTGGTGGCGCGGTTGATGAAGGAACTTCCAGGTCAGTCTTGCGCCGGAAGGTTGCTATTTCAGGGTTTCGTTGATTCGATGTCGCGCTTCGAATGCCAGCAGAGAAATCGTACTCGTGCCCGTGCAGTATCGTGCAGTATACGGCACCACCAGCAAGCGGCCCCGCTCACTTCGTCCGAGACTGAGAGAACGGGCCTCTCCCGGCGGAATGATCTCCGAGAAACGGTGACCAAACTGGCCTTTTCGGCTGATCGAAGAGGAACATGGAGGCTCAACACGGCAGGCATGAACCCCTGCGGTTGTGTCGTGGTGCTCAACGTATCCGGCCGGACCATCTTCTGCTTGAAAGCCTGAGAACCGGCAAGAGCCCCTTGAGAGAAGCGACCAGCGGAATGGATATGCTGGATCCATGCCATCGATCCCAGAACGGATCCGCCTCGCCGCCGAAAGCGTCCCACCTCCACCCCCTGGACCCGAATGGGCCTCCTACCTCGGCAAAGTCAACCAGCATCCCTACAAAGTCCTCGACTCCGACATCGCTGCGCTGCTGGCCGCCGGACACTCCATCCGCCAGATCTACGAAGCCACCGTCGCCACCGCCATCCAGGCCGGACTCCACCGCCTGTCCCGTGGTTTGGACGCGCTCGAGCAGGTGCGGCGGTGAGACTCGACCTGGCCAGCCTGCTCAGCCCGGTTCAGCGGCTGTCCTACTTCTTCGTGCGTCTGGCCACCGGCGGCCATTCCGGAGCCGTGCTGATGGTCTCGGCCGGAAAGCCCTTCGGCGGCCTCTGGACCCGATGCATGGACGAGGGCATGCGGCAGGCACGCCACTGGAGCCGCGGCGAGATTGAGCTGTTCGCGGCCTTCGTGTCCAAGCTCAACGCCTGTGGATTCTGAACCGGAACCCACTCCGCGGTCGCGGAGTTCGAGTTGGGCGGCGGCCTGGTCCGCGCGGTGATGGAGGACCGCGGCAGGGCGCCGGTGAGCGCCAAGGTCCGCGCGATGCTCGACTACCTGGAGCTGGTGACCGTGCGGCCCGATGCCGTGGACGCCAATGCCGCGCGGTCGCTGCTGGATTCCGGTGTCAGCGAGGAGGCGGCGCGCGAGGCTCTCTATGTCTGTTTCCTGTTCAACGTGGTCAACCGCTTTATGGATGCGTTCGGATTCGGTCCGGCCACTCCGTCGCAGGCCCGCCGGATCGGCGCCATGATCCGCTGGTTCGGCTACAAGGTGTCGAAGCTTCCGGGCTAGCAAGGGGCTACGCGGACCCGGCCGGCAGTGCGTAACGCGAAGAACGAACCCGTTCCCGTAAGCCTTGCTGTCAATCAAAGCAGCCCGGAGTGTTCCCGTGAACCCTGAGAGCAGAGGAATGCCCGTGCCAATCACAACGGGATTGATTTTCAGAATCACCTCATCGATCTCCGGCACGACCGCGGCTGCCAGTTTCGATCCGCCGCAGAGCCAGATGTCCTTGCCTGGACCACCCTTCAATCCCCGGACAAGCGCCAGGGGATCTCCCCGATGGAGCGCTACTGAAGCATCCGGGCTCTCTCGCATCGTGTGCGACACCACGAACTGCCGTAACGGGGCGTACGGGCTGGTGACTCCTTCTCGCAACCCAACTTCGTAGGTGACGCCGAGGAGGGGACGAAGGTGCACGGGAAACGTCTCCGGATAACCATACTGTCCACGCATGGACCTGTGCGAACCGGAGACATCCTTGACAAGTGTGCCGGTGGGCGGTTGACACAAACGAAGGGTAACCGGGGGACAGCGGTTAAGCTGGGGGATGCCCTGGCGAGAGGTGAGCCGCATGGACAGCAAGGTCGAGTTTATCGAAGATTGGCAGGCAAACGACCTGTCATTTTCAGAATTGTGCCGGAAACACGGGATATCGAGGCAGACCGGGTATACGCTGGTGGACCGGTTCCGTGTGGAGGGCTGGGATGGCCTGCAAGAGCGGAGCCGTGCCCCCCACCACAGTCCGGCCGCCATGGAGGAGGGCACGCGTGAGGAGTTGATCGAACTGCGGATGCAGCA
>VFZX01000589.1 GCA_016871015.1 Acidobacteriota bacterium
CCTGTCTTTGGCCATCCTCGTCCTGCTCCTTCGTGAAAGTCTTTGAATCCTTCCACTGGATCATGGCGATGGGTGGCCTTGTTCGGCCCTCCTTTTACACCCTAAATTTTACGCGGCCACGGAACTCACGATGCGCGCCCATTCCTTCCCCGTGATCGGAGGTGAAGGCTACGACGGTGTTGCGATCGAGGCCCATCTTCCATCACAAAATGTTTATTTTATGACCCAGCAATTGTGGTTCTCGAAAATCCCGAAGTTGCTGATAAATTGGGGGTTGCCTTTCTTCCTTCGATTCCCTTGTTCGCCTCCGTTGGTGGCGCTGGCGGCGGCTTTCTTGGCTTTCTTTCGCCAGCAACCGGGGCTTCAGCTTCAGATTCTGGCCCTCCGTCATCAACTCGGTGTTCTGCAGCGCTCGGTGAAGCGTCCGAAGCGGCCGGAAGTCGGCGGACTCCATCATCGTTACGAGCGCCGCGCCTGTGCTCCGCAAAAATTCCATCCGAGCCCGTAGTGGCGGGCTCGTAACGGTTCGAAACGTGCGATCCTGGGCGATCCATGTTGTCAAGGGCGGACCAAAAGTTTCCCACCATGGCGGAGCAAAAGGGGACCACTGTGGACGCGGGAAGAGAGAACCAAGCTCAGTATATGGGCGTGAATGAGAAAGTGGCGGCCAGCGACCAGCTCTTCAATCGGAACGAAGCGAGACATCTTTTAAGCTTCTCCCATCCCGGCGGGTTTGCACCAGAGCCCTCGGATCGGATAGACTCTTGCAATGCCGCTTTCCGTCGGTGATAAACTCGGCCCCTATGAAGTGGTCTCATCCATCGGCGCTGGAGGCATGGGGGAAGTTTATAAAGCCCGCGACACACGGCTGGACCGCACCGTCGCCATTAAGGTCCTTCCCGAACACATCGCCAAGCGCGATGACCTGCGCGCTCGCTTCGAACGCGAAGCGCGCACCGTGGCGTCGTTGAACCACCCGAACATCTGCGTGTTGCACGACATCGGTCCCGGCTACATGGTGATGGAGCTGATCGAGGGCGAATCGCTCGCCGCGCGCATCGAAAAAGGCGCCATCCCGCTCGATCAGGCGCTGCTATACGCGACGCAAATTACCGACGCCCTCGACCGCGCCCACCGCGCGGGCGTCACCCATCGCGATGTAAAACCGCAGAACATCATGCTCACGCGCGACGGCGTGAAGGTGCTCGATTTCGGCCTCGCCAAATCGCAAGCCAAGCCGGGGCCGACCGATGAGACGCTCACCGCTGTGTTGACCAGCGAAGGCACGATCATGGGCACGCCGCAGTACATGGCTCCAGAGCAGTTCGGCGGAAAAGAAGCCGATGCGCGGAGTGACATCTGGGCCTTCGGCGCTGTGCTGTACGAAATGGTCACGGGGCGGAAGGCGTTCCACGGCTCCAATTACCAGAGCCTGGTGGGCGCGATCCTGGCCACCGATCCGGCGCCGATGGCGGTGAAGCCGTTCACGCCGGCGTGGCTGGAGAGGTTAGTGCGGCGGTGTTTGCAGAAGGATCCGGATGACCGCTGGCAGACGATGCGCGACATCGTGATCGAGCTGCGGTCGCCGCCGGAAGCCGCGCCGGCTGTGGCCAAGCGCAGTCGCCGGTGGCAGGCCGTTGCAGCGGTGTTCTTCATCGCGGCGGTAACGGGCTGGGGGCTCTGGCTGCGCGGCGGCGTGGGTCCGGCCTTGCCGGTCGCGACGACGATTGAACCACCCGAAGGCGGCAAGTTTGCTCCCATCGTGAGCATCGGCGGCTCGGCCATCTCACCCAACGGCCGGATGCTGGCTTTTGTCGCAACCGACGACAAAGGAGAATCGCTGCTGTACGTGCGTCCGCTCGAGTCGCTGGCCGCGCGGGCCCTGGCGGGGACCGAAGATGCCGGGCGTCCGTTCTGGTCGCCCGACAGCAAGTCGCTCGGATTCATCGCACAGAACAAGCTGAAGCGGATCGATCTGGCCGGGGGGGCTCCGACCACGCTCTGCGATGCCGGGGCGGCTCGCGGCGGGGACTGGAATGAAGAGGGAGTGATCCTGTTCGGCACAAACTCATCGGAAGGAACGCACAGAATTCCGGCCTCGGGCGGCACGTCGGCATTGGTGACGCGCGTCAATCAGGAAGCTAGAGAACGGTTCCACTACTACCCACAATTCCTGCCGGGCGGCCGGGAGTTTCTCTATCTGGTCCGGCACAACGATCCAGCCAAAAGCGGCATCGCGATTGGATCGCTGGAGACCGGGCCGGGCGAAGCCAAACCCGCGGTGATCGTGGCGCAGACCGAATTTGGCGCGCGTTATGACGCGGCATCCAGGAGGCTGCTCTACATTCCTAGTCAAGGCCAGGGGACGCTGATGGCGCGAAGGCTGGAGTTGAATCCGGCACGGTTGGTGGGCGACCCGGTGGTGGTGGCCGAAGGCTTACGCAGTGCTTCGAATAATGGCTACGCCGACTTCTCTGTTTCGCGCCAGGGTACGCTGTTTTACGGTCAGGGGACGGGATCGAACAAACTGCGGTTCGGATGGCGGGACAGGCCGGGAAAGTCCGTAGAGATGATCGGAGAGCCGGTGGAAGCGTGGAGTTCCTTCAGACTGTCGCCGGACGGCATGCGAGTGGCCTATTCTGCGGGACCGAATCAGTTCCAATCCGACGTTTGGGTGATGGACCTGGAGCGGGGACTGAGCACGCGGATCAGCTTCAACAAGGGCGCTTGGCCCCGCTGGTCTCCGGACGGGAGATTCGTCTATTACAACAATGGAAGCGGAATCTATCGCAAGCCGGCCGATGGCTCGGGCGAGGAGGTGCTGCTGGCCAAGGCCGGTCTTAGCGATTTTGTCAACACGGTGTCACCCGACGGGAAGGCGTTGCTGTTTGGATACGGTGACCTTATGAAGCTGGCGCTTTCAGGAGGAAACGCCGTCGGAGAAGCTAGGCCGGAGCCGTACCTGAAGACAAGCTTTTTTGAGGGGGCAGCGGCGTTCTCGCCCGACGGCCGCTGGGTGGCCTATAACTCGAACGAATCGGGGCGATCTGAGGTCTACATTCAGGGGTATCCGGACAAGCGCGGCAAGTGGCTGGTGTCGGCTGCGGGGGGGTTTTTACCCACCTGGCGGGCCGACGGCAAGGAGTTGTACTGGGGTGGACCGGATGGCGCGGTGATAGCGGCGGGGATCGAGCTGGCGGCGCACGGAGTCCGCCCCGGCCGCCCGCAGCCGCTGTTCCGGCTTCCGGTGGTTGACGGCTTTCCACACTTCCAGACCAGCCGCGATGGACAGCGTTTTCTGGTCTACGAGCCGGCCGGCGGCCCCCAGCGAGAGCTGCCGAT
>VFZX01000590.1 GCA_016871015.1 Acidobacteriota bacterium
GTTCGAGACCAACCTATACCTGTCCGCCCGCCGAGTCAAGGCCGACATGAGTTTTTCCCGAGTTTTCCGGCACGACAGCCTCCCGGCAGGGCCGGTACGGGGTGCCTCTGCCATCTCCCAGCGCCCCGGGCGCTCGAAAACCGCCCCGGGGAGGTGACTTCTTGAGACACCTCACCGCCTCCCCGCCTCTTTCCATCCCCTTTTGCTCCCCGCCGCGTCTCCGGCTATCCCGCCGGCAGTGTCAGCGCCTCGATCCGCCGCAGCATAGCCCCTGGAGTCCCACTGCGGCGAGTTGTTCCCGCGTGTGGGATTCATCGTGACCAACCTGGAAACGGACAGCCGGGCAGTGGTGCGGTTCTACAATAAGCGGGGCACGGCGGAACAGTGGATCAAGGAAAGCAGGCAGGCCGTCAAAATGACCCGCTTGTCGTGCCACCGCTTCCGCTCCGAGGTGCGATTGTGCCTCAGCGTGATCGCCTACGATCTGGGGAACCTCTGGCGGCGCCTGGTGCTGCCGCTGCGGGTCGGCAACTGGTGGTTAACGAGCCTACAACAACGGTTGGTGAAGACGGGCGGCCGGTTGATCAAGCACGCGCGATATTACTGGCTCCTGCTGGCGGAGGGTCACCTGACGCGCCGTCTTTTCGCGGTGTGATGGGAGCGCACGCCGGTGCTGATGTCCACCGGGTGCGAGTAACGACGCCGCCACAAGACGCCCCGTTTAGTACGCGTGACGAAGAACGCGCCGCCACGGTGGAAGACATGCAGACGCTGGAAATCGACGTAACCGCGATCCATCACGTAGAAAGAAGCGGGGTCTGCTTTACCGCGATCGGCGTGGCAACGCGAACGCCCAGGCCCATCTCCTCCGCGTCGCCGAAGACCATGTCGCGCTGCTCCGGCCGGAAGGTCGCCTCCCAGATCAAGAGATGGCCGGACGGACGGTCGGCCACCGTCAGCCGCGACACCTGCTTGCAGACCTGCTCGCCGCTCGCAGCCTGGAAACTGTTCTCCGCCGTGAAGATGACCCGTCCGCCGCGGACGACGGGCGGCTTGACAAACCGCACGTGAACGATCCTGGCCTTGTTCAGCCAGAAGTCCTGTCCGCTCGAGTCGCCGAAGGCGAGCCACAGGCCGGGGTGCATCGCATCGTGGTCCGTCGCATCCACACCAGGCACTGGCGGATGGTTGCGCATGACCTGAATCGCGCCGGGCGCGTGCACGTGGGCGAAGTACGGCCGCAGAATCTTGTCGTCGCGGAACACATAGGTCGCCACCGGCCGACCTCCGTCGGTGATGATGACGCGATCGGGCTTTGCTGGACGGCGAAATCCGCCCCGGCCAGCAAAGTCACGGCCCCAGCCCAAAGGAAGCAAAGGAGCAAGCAGGAGTCAAACTCCGAGCGGGATCGCCCAATGGCCTCCCCTCCGGTATTTTCGAGACAACAGCGCGTTAGCCTGCTCGTCGCCGCGGATCCGCTCGGTGTGCGGGTCGAAGTGGAGCGACCGCCCGAGGCGGATGGCCAGGTTGCCCAAATGCACCAGGGTGGACGAGAGATGGCCGATCTCGATCTCGGCGTTCGGCGGCCGTCCGGTCTTGATCGCGTCGAGGAAGTCGGCCGCGTGGCCGAGCAGTTGCGGAGGGGCTTTGGGCTGAGCCGTGATGGGCTTATTCTCCTCGTCTAGAATCTCCAGCTTGCCCCGTTTACTGAGGAACATCTTCCCTTTGGTGCCGTAGAACTCCGTGCCGGAGTCAACCTGAAACGGGAAATTCGTTGACCAGATCCGCAACTCGTAAATAAGCTGCCGCCTGTGGCCGACCTTGCCATCGCCGGGCCACTCGAAGACGACGGTCCCGGTGTCCGGGAACTCCTGATCGTCGTCGAAGTAATACTTGCCGCCCAGTCCAGCTACGGCCGTGGGATGCGTTTCGACGCCCAACCCCCAGCGCGCATAATCGATCTCGTGCGGGCCGTCGCCGCCCAGGCCGCCGACGCCGAAGTTATACCACCAGTGCCATTGGTAGTGAAAACGATTGGCCTGATATGGCACGAACTCCGCCGGGCCGACCCACAGGTCGTAATCCACGCTGGGCGGCGGGTCACTAGGCGTGCGTCGGCCGATGTTCGCACGGCGCTGGACGTCCCAGGCTTTGGCGACCAGCACGTCGCCGATCACGCCTTCGCGGAGCATCTGGATGGCCCCGGCGATGAACGGATTGCTACGGCTCTGGGTGCCGTGCTGCACCACGCGCTTGTTGCGGCGCGCAGCCTCGACGAGCAATCGCCCTTCGCGGACGTTGTGGCTGCAGGGCTTTTCGACGTAGACGTGTTTGCCCGCGTCACAAGCCAGAATGGCGGCCGGGGCGTGCCAGTGCTCCGGTGTGGCGATCACCACGGCGTCTACGGACTTGTCGTCCAGGATGCGCCGCAGGTCGGCCACCGCGTGCCTGGCATGGACCTTTTCCTGCGCTCGGCGGCGGCGCGACTCGTCGGGATCGCACACGTAGGCGACGTCGGCGAGGCGGGCGAACTCCTCGGCCAGATCCACGCCTTGGCCGCCGCATCCGATGATACCGACGGTCAAACGCTCGTTGGCCCCCGCGGCATTGATGCCGCCGGTCGAGGCCCAGGCGGCGGTGTGTTTCAGGAACGATCTTCGATTCGAGTCACCCATGGGAAGTCTCCAGCAGGTTCGAGCCAAGATTTCCATTCTGAGTCTACCAGACCCGCCGAGTATTCACGCGACTTGCCCGGTCCGATGCCGGAGCTGATGAGATTGTCCTTGGCACTGCCTGCAAGAGGATAGCAGAACTCAACCGTCCGCGCAGAGGCCTCGCCCGCGCCGTTTGATTTTGTCGGGTACTAAAAAAGGGCCCTGCGCCGTCGAATTCGTCCATCGAACGGGAGCGGCCAATCTGCTGGCACCAAAGGCCGACCCACGGCGGATGCACCGGCGCGATCACATACGGGCTCTATGGCGCCAACGCATAACCGGCCTTCAATTCGCGGGGTGGCTCCTACATTATCCTTCACCCCTTGTCAACCCTCATACGCCCGCTTGAAACGCTCGCATCACGATGTCCTTTTCATCCCCGCCACGGCGGCCCCGTAGGGGCCGGAATTATGTTCACATCGCGATGGTGCGCGACCGGACACATCCTTGACACTTTAGCCTGGATTCTTGCTTGACACTTATCAAGGGCGGGTGCGGCTCGATCTTCACCTTACACCTTCTCCGCGCGATTGCGCGACCGGACACATCCTTGACACTTTAGCCTGGATTCTTGCTTGACACTTATCAAGGGCGGGTGCGGCTCGATCTTCACCTTACACCTTCTCCG
>VFZX01000591.1 GCA_016871015.1 Acidobacteriota bacterium
TGCGCTGCTGATTGGTATCACCACGGTTCCGCAAAATACCGAGCAGCCGGCAATCTTTCGTGTCCGGCATCGCCGCCAGCATCAGATAGAGCCTGAAGAAATGGTTCGGATTATCCCACAGGCCCTCGCATACGATGACTCGCCTGCCGTCCTCGACAAAGCTGGCTTGATGCCGGCGATAGCATTCCTCAACGCGGCGGCGCGGCCCGGCCTCCAGTATCCTGGCGATCCGCAGACGCGCGTAATCCACATAGTTCTTCGCATTGAGATACTTCGGTACCGTCGTGCTCATCACTTCAGGACGCCCTCTTCTGCGTCACGCCCGCATTGACAGCTGCGACAGCCGGATTGGCGCGCACATAAGCGAGCAATTCGCGGTATCCTACCGCCCGCTCTCCCAGATTAAGCTCTGCATACAGCCGGCGGACCATCGCTAGATCCTGCGGCATGTCCACCGTCCACCGTAAATCCGAGTTGTTCTCCGTGTCGGTTACCGAACAAATAGCAAAAAGCTCCGGATGTTCGTTGAGAATGCAATAGGTGACGTGCTCACGTGCGGGCGATGATTGCGCGAGGCGGTCCAATCGCTCGAGCGTATCAATATGCAGCGCCTCGGTATCCAGCCCCTGCGGATAGGTCCGCCGCACCACGTTGGAGGCATAATCGTGCTGCCCCTGCTGCGCGACGAGCGCCTCGATCACACGGTCGCTTTCCTGGGGGTCGATCAACGGACAGTCCGCCGTAACCCGGACCACCACGTCTGCCCTGGCTTCGCGAGCAGCGCCGATATAGCGGGCCAGTACATCCGCTTCACTTCCACGGAACCAGCCCACGCCCTCGTCTCTAGCTACCGCAACGACGGGATCGTCGGTCGCATTGGTGGTCGTCGCCACCACAATCTCATCCGCCCGCCTGCAGCGTGCCAGCCGGCGGAGCTGCTGGGCCAACATAGGTGATCCTGCTACGTCCATCAGCACCTTGCCCGGCAGCCGAGTCGAGGTCATTCTGGCCTGAAGGATGATAACCCGTTTCATGCGCGGGGCTTCTCGAACATCCACCAGGTCACGTCATCCCACCCCTCGACCTTTGATAAGAACCCTTTCTTGCGAAGAATAAGGTCCGGAAAGAGCTGTTGATACATGCTCCCGAAATCGCGCTTGAAAAGTGCCCCTGTTTCGCCGCGGTATGCGACCTCGACTGGCTCGCCTGAGAAGTACTCCCCGCAGAGCACGAACCGGTTCGAGCAGCGGACGATCTCAGCCATGACAGCCGGAAGCGACTCCGGCGGCTGGTGAATCAGCACACCCATTGTGAAAACCAAGTCGAACCACCGGTCGCGGAACGGTAGTTCCTTGGCCGGGCTGTACAATGCGTTGACGCCAGGCAGTCCGCAGCGCAACTCCTGCAACGCCTTGAGGTTGATATCCACGCCATAGACAGCCTCTGGTCGAAGCTCCGATGCGATCCAGCGCAGATTTGCACCGAGGTTGCAGCCCACTTCCAACACGCACCTGGCTGGGAAATCCTTCAGGATCGCCTGCCAGAACGGAGCCCGGTTGCTACCCGCCGCCTGGTTCCGCTCGGTGTAGGCGTTGCCGAATTCACCGCCCCAAAGCCCTTCGAGCCGTTTCGCCTCCGCGCCGAATTCACCCTTGTCCGCCATAACTCCCCTTTTGCCGCCTGGTTATAAACGAACCCGGAAACCCTGTTCCCGAAGATAGCGCTTGGCTTCCGGTGGTGTCTGCTCCGTGAAATGAAACATGCTGGCCGCCGCAACGGCCGACGCCCGGCCATCACGCAACACCTCCGCCATGTGCGCATAGGTACCCGCCCCGCCCGATGCGATGACGGGAATGGACACAGCCTCGCTGACCCGACGGGTTAGTTCAACGTCATACCCCACCATCGTGCCGTCACGTTCGATGGAGGTTAGCAATATCTCGCCCGCTCCGAGCGCTTCGACTTCCTGTGCCAGCGAAACAGGGTCCCTGTCTGTAGCGACCGTGCCGGCATGCGTGAAGACCTCGTAGGTCCTGTCGGCCCGGCGCTGGGCGTCGATCGAGACGACCACGCACTGCGATCCGAATCGTTGTGCCATCTCGCGAATGACGGCGGGATTGTCCACGGCCACGGTGTTGACTGCAATCTTGTCCGCCCCCACCTGAAGCAGGCGCCGGACATCGTCTACCGTCCGCACTCCACCGCCGACCGTCAGGGGCATGAAGCACTCATCGGCCAGTTCGTCCACCGATTCGAAATCCGGGGGCCGTTTGTCGGTGGTCGCCGTCACGTCCAGATAGACTAGCTCGTCCACTTCGCGCATGTTATAAACCGTGACCGCCTGCATCACGCTGCCCACGCGCCGCCAGGCATTGAACCCGACGCCCTTGACCAGCCCGACCTCCTTGAAGAGAAGTGTCGGCATGACTCGGATCTTCGGCATGGTTTATTTCAGACGGACAGGAAGTTCCTGAGCAAACGGAACCCCACCCGCTGGCTTTTTTCTGGGTGAAACTGCACGCCTAAGATCTGTCCTCGACTCACGGCGGACACAAACCCGCCGCAGTAGGAGGTCCGGGCCAATACATCGTGCTCGTTGCGACAACTGAGATGGTAGCTGTGCGCGAAATAAAAATCCTTGGCGCTCCCGATACCGTCGAACAGCGGAGGGTTTCCGACGACGGCCACCTCGTTCCATCCGATGTGCGGAATTCGCCGGTCCTCCCCGGCCGGCTCCAGCTTCCTGACCTCGCCGTCGATCCAGCCTAGGCCGTCGGTCTCGCCGCCCTCCCACCCTTTAGCCGCCAGCATTTGCATGCCCAGGCAGATGCCGAGAAACGGAATCTGCCTCCCTACGACCTGTTCGCGCAGGATGACATCCAGCGACCGCTGCCTGAGATTCTGCATGCCGTCCCGAAACGACCCCACGCCGGGCAGGATGATATGCGTCGCCGTTTCGAGATCCTCCGCCCGGTCCGTCACGATCGGGGTTCCGCCGCACTCTTCGACTGCCCGCCTCACCGAATCCAGATTGCACATCCCGTAATCCACGATAGCGACGGTCTTCATGAATTGTCGTCGTTCACCTTCGTCAGATTGCCGTCCTTGTCCTTCATCAGATTTCCCCTCACATCGCACACAAACAATTTCTTATTAGTGAACCGGTCGCATACGCGCTGGAACTCCTCAAGCGTCATCTCGATCTCTCGCAGCACGTCTGCGATCGGATAGCCGAGATAGATCCACGGAAATTTTCCATCGTGCTCCTTGACCATGCTGAGCGCATCCGTACGCGAGAGCCTCCCCGCCTGAGGTGCATGCAGGCCAGATCGGT
>VFZX01000592.1 GCA_016871015.1 Acidobacteriota bacterium
ACAACACCACGATCTCGGCATCGAAGTGGCGGCCGCCGAACAATTCCTCGACCGGAGCAAGACGGGCCATTCCTCTATCCTCGTCCATCCTGCCGATTTGCACCAGAGCCCGGACTTGCGTTCCGGAGGCGCGGCCGTTCCGCGGACGGATACCACCGATGCGATGGCCAGCGCGGGTCCATTGGACTTGATGTTCTTGATGTTGAATCCGTAGTCGGACCGACGTCTTCGGCGATCTTGCGGGAGCCGTGTTGAACAACGAGGTCGAGATCCTGGGCGCGGCTGTCTCCGGTTCCGAGGATATAGTCTAGTTGAGGATTTCGAGGTCGAGGTCGGACCGAATCGTCCCCGCCGCCGACGAAGGCGTATTGCGAGCCGCCCTCCAGTTGAATGTTGCATGCGACGGTCGCACCGGGCTTGACGAAGGCGCCCATGAGGCAGAGTCCACCGCTGTTCCAGCCGAGGGCGGATTTGTCCTCGAGGACTGAGCCTGCGGCCACGATCTTGGCGTTGGCGGCGGGTGCGGCGAGCAGGGCGCCAGAAAGGGACTACAGGTGTGAGTGAGACGGATACTCCTCCACCCCAGTAATGAGGGATGGAGGCAAAATATTGCATCCGAAGGTGAGATTTTTTCCGATTTCCGCCACTACTATAGTGCGGGGCTGTGTGTGCGTGTTGACGGCCACACGGCCGGCGGAGCTGAAAACCGCCTTCCGCGGAAGGAGGCGAAGTGTATCCAAAAGATCAACGGGACCAAGCCGTTCAACAGGCCATGTCCCAGGTAGAGAAGCAGTTCGGCAAGGGCTCGATCCTGAGATTGGGCTCGGCTCCGACGGCGCCTGTCCAGGTGATTCCGTCGGGTTCGGTGGCGCTGGACGCAGCGCTCGGTGTCGGAGGATTGCCGCGCGGGCGCGTGGTGGAGATTTACGGTCCGGAGGCATCGGGCAAGACGACGATTGCGCTCCAAGCGGTCGCGCAGGCGCAAAAGGCGGGCGGGACGGCACTGTTCGTCGACGCCGAGCACGCGATGGATCCGTCGTATGCCCGGCGGCTGGGCGTGCATGTGGACGATCTGCTGGTGTCGCAGCCGGACTACGGAGAGCAGGCGCTCGAGATCACGTCGACCCTGGTGAGCAGCTACGCGGTGGATGTGGTGATTGTGGATTCGGTCGCGGCGCTGGTCCCCAAGGCGGAGCTCGAGGGCGAGATGGGCGATTCGTTCATGGGGCTTCATGCGCGGCTGATGTCGCAGGCCCTGCGGAAGCTCACGGGGACGGTGGCGCGGACGAACACGTGTCTGATCTTCATCAATCAAGTGCGGGAGAAGATCGGCGTGGTGTTTGGGAATCCGGAGACGACAACCGGCGGGCGGGCACTTAAGTTCTACGCTTCGGTCCGGCTGGATGTGCGGCGGACCGGTGCGGTGAAGGACGGCGACACGGTGACGGGCAGCCGGACCAAGATCAAGGTGGTGAAGAACAAGGTCGCGGCACCGTTCCGCGAAGCCGAGGTGGAGCTGATCCACGGCGAGGGCGTGTCGCTCGAAGGGGAGCTGATCGATTTGGGGGCGGCTAACGGAGTGGTGGACAAGAGCGGGTCGTGGTACAGCTTTGGAGGAACGCGGATCGGGCAGGGGCGCGAGCAGGCTCGGCAGTTTCTGCGCGAGAATACGGAGGTGCGGAACCGGCTGGAGTCCGATGTGCGGGCGAAGCTGGGGATTCCGGTAGTGGCTGCCGAGCCGCAACGGAAGGCAGCCGCGGCGGCCAACGGAGGGGTCCAGGAGCGGCGCGCAGCCGCCGGATAGCGTCCGAGGCCCGGTTTGAAGGGTTTTTTGTGGGTGGAGCAAGAAAAACCGCATAAAAACAGGCTTCCGGAGGAAGTTCCCTCTTTACATCGGGCGCAACGTTGGCTATGATGGGCTTCGAAACATTTCCAAACGAACATGTTTTGAGCGGTTGAGCCGCGAAAGACGGTTCAGGTAAAGGAGTCGACATGGCCGACAAAGCAGCCAGCAAGAAAATGACCCAGACTCAACTGGTGGCCAAGCTCGCCGACGCGTGCGGAGTGAGCAAGAAGGTCTCCAAGGCGCTTCTGGAAACCTACGCCGCCACCGCGGTGGCGGAAACGAAGAAGAACGGCCAGTTCACGTTGCCGGGCATCGGCAAGCTGGTCCGGTCAGAGCGGAAGGCTCGGATGGGCCGCAATCCCTCGACGGGAGAACCGATCAAGATCCCGGCCAAGAAGGTGGTCAAGTTCCGCGTCGCCAAGGTGGTCAAGGAGGCCATCGTTCCGCCGCCGAAGAAGAAGTAGCAGCGGCGCAGCCGACAGCACGAAAGTTAAACCCCGCGGAGGCGGTTTCCGCGGGGTTTGGTGTTTTCGGACTCGAATGCCAGCGTACTTGAGTTGCAGCAGCCAGCGTGAAGGGCCGCTTAAGCCTGCTTCTTTTCTTCCGGCTTTTCTTCGCTCTTGAGGGCGTTCTTGAAGTTTCGAATGCCTTCGCCCAAGCCTTTCGCCACCTCGGGGATCTTGCGCCCGCCGAACAGCAGGACGGCAATGCCGAGGATGATAATCAACTCAGTAACGCCAAGTGATCTCATGCGGCCTCCTTAATCTCAACCGTCTCCACCATTGTACGACGAAATCCCCGGCGGCCAAGGGGGGCGCCGGGGATTGCCGGGAGCAGTGCGAGTACTACTTGATCTTGTTGACTTCCTTGCCGTCAACCGTCAGCTTTTCACGATGCTGATCGTGACAGCCCTTGCAGCCAGCGCCGATCATCTTCATGCCTTCGGCGATAGCGGCCTTGTCGCCGGCTGCCTTGGATACGGCAACCGCGCCCCGCCGGGTGGTCCTGCAGCTCTGCATCGCGATTTCGGAATTCCGGCCCTTCCAGAATGCCGCAACCTTCTTCAACGTGTCCGCCATCGCGGTCGCGTTCCCATCAACATTCACGCCCTTGCGCATCTCGCCCATCTGCTTGCCCAAATCTTTCATGAGCTGAACATGCTCGGGTGGCGGGTCTTCGCTGGCGATCATGGATCGTGCGACGAGCACTACGCCCGCCACCATGATTCTGAAAATCTTCACGTGTTCCGAACCTCCATTGATAGTGTTCGCTCCGCCGAGGTCCGGCGGCAAACTCTCTGATTCTACTTCATGGGCGGCGGCGGTGGAAACCGGGCGGGGAATTAAAAAACGTGCCTCCTCAGCAAAATCTGTGGGTAGCTGGCGGCTCGGGTAGGCAGCCAAGGTTGTGATAAAGCGAGAGTTCCATGACGCGGTAAGTGCGCAGGCCATAGGATCGTCTGGTGACTACTCGGATTTTG
>VFZX01000593.1 GCA_016871015.1 Acidobacteriota bacterium
CTCCGGTATTGGTAGCGCTGGAGTATGCCGACGACCCAGGCGTTCCTGCCAGCCCGGTCCGCGCTTTTGAACTCGATGCATTCGGTCGATTGCAGAAAGGCCCGTAGTTCGTCCGGGCTCAAAACCTTTTTGCTTGCCATGGTCACATTCATGACCACCGGACGCACGCCGCGGCCCCTTCCACCGACACCGTCTGAACATTTTCAGTCGAACATGTTCAAGATCATCTTGTGTTGGAAACTGGGCGGCCCTTCAGGATCATCTTGTATTGGACAAGACTACTGGATCTGAACCAAGATGGCGTTGTGATAGTGTAGTGGCAGCGCCGTGATTAAGGTTTGGTATACATGACGGTGCTCAAGAGGTGAAATCAGGAATCATGCGAGCCGCGGTCCGGTTGGTCGTCTTTGCCTCTCTCGGTTCGGGTTGGGCGCGGGCAAACGCGGAATTCGAACAGGACATACGCCCCATCGCCGAGAGCCGTCGCGTTTCTTGCCACAGCCCGGCGGGGTGACCGATGCTTGATCAAACTCTCTCCCGCAGAAGCCTGCTCGGTGCGAGCTTCGCCGCAGCCGGTCCAGGGGCGGCGCGCCGTCCGAAAATCGCCGCGGTGGTAACCGAATACCGGAAGTTCTCGCACGCCCAACATATCCTCGACCGGTTTCTCGAGGGCTACGGCTGGGACACGCTTCATCACAGGCCCGCGATGGACCTGGTCTCGCTCTATGTGGATCAGACGCCGGCCTCCGACCTGAGCCGGGAGCGTGCCGCGCGTTTCCCGGCGATGAAGATCTACCGCACCATCGCCGAGGCGCTGACTCTCGGCGGCGGCAGCCTTGCCGTCGATGGCGTGATTCTCATCGGCGAACACGGCAATTATCCAGTCAACGGAAAAGGCCAGAAGCTGTACCCGCGCTACGAGTTCTTTCAGGAGATCGTAAAGGTGTTCCGGGCAAGCGGACGATCCGTACCGGTGTTCAACGACAAACATCTTTCGTGGAGATGGGAATGGGCGCGCGAGATGGCGGAGACCGCCAAGAGCATGGGCTTCGCGTTCATGGCCGGCTCATCGGTGCCCGTTGCTTTCCGGATTCCCGATGTGAACATCCCCATG
Source organism: Acidobacteriota bacterium (assembly GCA_016871015.1). Classification (GTDB taxonomy): domain Bacteria; phylum Acidobacteriota; class Terriglobia; order Bryobacterales; family Bryobacteraceae; genus SYLY01. The sequence goes on from VFZX01000593.1 coordinate 1,115, forward strand.
GGCGCCACCATCGAGGAAGCATTGGTGATCGGCGTCGGCGGGGTGGACAGCTACGATTTTCACGCGCTCGAAGCCCTGCAGTGCATGGTGGAACGGCGCCGCGGGGGCGAGACCGGCGTGGCGGCCGTGCACGCAATCAGGGGCGAGGCGGTGTGGAAGGCCATGCGGGCCGGTTCGTTCGCCGGCGGCGGATGGGATCTGGAGTTGTTCGAGGCATGCTTGTGCCGCAGCCATGACCTCGGGCAGCCGAGAAAGGGATTCAATCATATCCTGCCCACGCTCGACGAGATCCCGAAATTGGTTCCCGATCCCGTGGCGTACCGCATCGAGTATCGCGACGGCTTGAAAGCGTCCATGCTGCTACTCGAGGGACTGGCCAACCCTTTCCATTTCGCCGCTCGGATCAAGGGGCGAAAGGACCCGCTGTCCACCTACTTCCTGCTGCCCGGACGCGGCATCAACAACGGCGGAACCGAAGCGCCTTTTTTCAACCCGCAAAACCATGCGATGGAGCAGATGTTCCTCACGGGACAATCTCCTTACCCCGTGGAACGTACGTTGCTCACCACCGGACTGACCGCGGCCGGCGTCGAGTCGTTGTGGCTCGGCCAGAAGCGGATCGAGACTCCGCATCTGTCGGTCCGCTACCAGCCTCCGCGGCGTTCGTTCTACTGGGGAGCCGGCAGCTTTCCGTCCACGGCGCCCGGCTACGGCGCCCGCATCATTCCCGTGCCGAAGGCAAGGAAACGGGTGGCCATCGTGGCGACCATCTGGACCTATTCCTCGCACTCGCAACATATCGGGGACCGCTTCATCGCCGGATATCCTAAGGAGGGGCGTTGGCACAAACCGGACACGGATGTCGTTTCGCTGTACGTGCACCAGAATCCGGAGAACGACGAAAGCGCCATTCGCGCCCGCCAATCGGGATTCACGGTCTATCCCAGCATTGCCGGGGCGCTTCGCCTTGGCGGAGACAAACTCGCCGTGGACGCCGTGCTGATCATCGGCGAGCATGGCAAGTATCCGCGCAATGAAAAAGGCCAGGTGCTCTATCCGCGCTACGAGTTCTTCGAGCAGGTGACGGAGGTGTTTCGCGAGGACGGCCGATCCGTGCCCGTGTTCAACGACAAACACCTCTCCTATAGCTTCGAGAAAGCGAAGAGAATGGTGGAGGCCTCGCGCGAACTTCGCTTTCCGATGTTGGCCGGCTCCTCGGTGCCGGTGACGTGGCGGTTGCCCTCGATCGAGCTTCCTCTCGACTGCCGCATCGACGATGCATTGATGGTGGGTACCGGGTCGTCCGACGCGCACGACTTTCACGCCCTGGAGGGTTTGCAGTGCATGGTGGAGCGGCGGCGTGGCGGCGAGACCGGCGTCCGGCGCGTGCAAATGATCACGGGCGCGGCGGTGTGGGAGGCGGGCCGGTCCGGGGTCTGGTCCGAGCGTCTGCTGGAGGCGGCGCTGGCCCGGGCCACCTCCGTGCGCGGGCGGACTCTGGAAGACGCGCGAACGCAGGATCTGGTCCGGAACGGCGAGCTCCCGCGCCTGGTCACCGAGCCCGCCGCGTATGTGATCGAGTATCGCGACGGTTTGCGTGCGACGCTGCTGTGGCTGAATGGTGCGCTATCGAACTACCTGTTCGCCGGGCGTGTGAATGGAGAGGTTGTCTCTACGCAGTTTTTCATGGGACCGGGACCCAACGTGACTTACTCCGCCTGCCTGGCTTCCGGCATTGAGGAAATGATCCAGACCGGGGTCGCGCCCTATCCGGTCGAGCGCACATTGCTGGTCAGCGGGACATTGGAGCGATGCCTGGAATCGAAACTGCGCGGCGGCCACCCGGTCGATACGCCGGAACTTGACGTCCGTTACCGGGCGCCGAAGCGCGCTCAGTTCGCGCATACCTGAGGGGCCGCACGCGATGGATCAGAGCAAGGCGCGCCAGCCGGCTCCACAACTCGCCGCGGGCGTCTTCATCTCCCCATAGCCAACGAGCGCTTCTACGCCTCTGCCCATCGATTCCGATCAGGAAGTGCCTCAACCGCCCGCTCCCGGCGTTGGTGGCGCAGCTATTCGTACCTCGCGCTCGGCTTCGTGCAACTACTAGGAGCCTGTCCGAGAATTCCCGAACATCGTGGGAACGGATAGAACAAAACCAGTACATAATGTTTTATGCCCAAGGGGTACCGCGCCTACAACCCG
>VFZX01000594.1 GCA_016871015.1 Acidobacteriota bacterium
AGCGGGCAGTGCGGTATTGGCAAACCGGGTCAAAGTCCACACTCGATGATTGCTGAACCACCGAGGAAAGTGCGGAACGAACTTGGCTCCTTGACCCCAGGCAAGGACGCCGCCGGGCTGCAAGACCCGAAGGCACTCGCGGTAGATCGGTTCGTGGTAGCGCCAATGCTTTACGGGATCACCCTTGGCCGGATCGACTCCCCACTCGTACTGGCACTTCTTCGATGTACCGTACATAGCGTCTGTGATCACCGCGTCGATGGACGCGGAGGGCAGCGCCCGGAGCAGAGCGAGGGCATCGCTGTGGAACACCTTGTTGATGAAATTCTCGATCATTGTGGCAGCACCGCCGGTTCGTACTGGTTCAGATCCACGTCCTCGGGTGTGCAGTCGGTCACGTCGGGCCGCGCGTACTCGTCTTCGAGAACGAGGCCGCACAAGGCGTCATCGGTGACCGGAACGCGACTGATCTCCTCGAAGGCGTACCGAAAGTGCGGAGGCATTCCGTGAAATCGGGCCTGCTGCCGCTTGAGTCGATAGGTCATCTGCTCGGTCGCGGTCCTGGCTCTGAATGTCTCTCCGATGAAGGGAGCGAGCGCCTTTCCCATTGCCATCCGGCAGGCTGCCTCATTCTTTTGATCGACACCGGGCAAAAGCGTCTTTCCCAGTCCCTGCGCCACGGCGACATTTGCGAGTTCGCCGGGTCGCAGGAATTCGGTCCCAGCGTTGAAGGCAAGGATGCCGAGGGCTTCGCGGATCGGGTCGGCGAGGGCTGTCGTGGTCGAGTAGTTGGCCAGGAAGTCGCTGAAGCCGTTCACCATCAGGATGCCGCCAATGGTCGCGGCCCACGGTCCCATCGGGTGCTTCACGGTCGTGTCGAGCGGCTTGCCCTGTTTGATCCAGTGGTCGATCATCCCCCAGAGTTCCGCCTCGATCTTCTGCTGGTTGGCGGGAAGCCATTCGTGCTTCACGTCCCCTCCAAGCACGCCCTTGACTCTGGTGATTCGCTCAGTCAGGTCGCCTTTCGCCTCCAGACGAATTGGCAGCGACCTGTTGAGGAGGTCGATGGACAGCGATCCCTCGTTCGTGTTCAGCAGCACCACGAACTTGTTGGCGGTTCGCAGGGGAGGCCGAGAAGTTGCCGAACTCAGGACGATTTCGGAGTTCGTGATGAAGCTTTCCAGAAAGCCGGTACGAATGATCCTCGCCCGCCCTGAGCTATCGGTCCTGACGTTGTCAAAATTGATGACGCCGATTTCGGGCTTTTGCAGCAACTGTTCGTGCAGGTTCCGCTGCATCGGCCAGTCCTTGTCCTCGTAGCAGATCTCAGCCTTCGCGGTATCGCCCCGAATGAACTCGATCAGCGTCCCCTTCGCCCCAAATGACGTGAACGAGGTCGATGTCTTCTCGTTTCATGGATTGCCTCAAGTGAGTCGTGACGGGCAACCCTACACGTCGCGCGGTTGCCCGTCTCGGAATCCGTGGCGCTCACCCGGCAAGCTTGCCTCGCCGTTCGCCTCACAGGTTGCCGTCGCCCGGCTCGAACTTGGCGAGGATGATGTCCGCGATCTCTCGCAGTTCATCCGCCCACTGCTCGTTGTCCTTGTCGTCTTCGTCGCCCAGGTCGTAGCGGCCTTCACCGAGCATCAGCGACTTGCCCAGCGCCATCTGCGCCACGGCCAGCCACTGGCCACGGGTCAGGGCTTCGCCTTCGCCGATGTCGAACGGCTCGAACGAGAACGCACAGATTTCCTCCCACTGCCTGGGTGTGAAGTCGATGCTGTGTTCGATCTGATATGCCTTGCGTTTCACTTCCTTCTTCTCCTTGCCGTTCAGAAGGCGTGTCAGCCTTCGTGGCCCTCGTAGTGTTCGACGTTCACCACACGAATGCTCACGACTTCGGCCAATTCGTGGACAAAGCCTTCGCCTTGGCCGTACTGGACGGCATGGTTGATTGCTTCGGTAGCCGCCGCCTGGAACTCGCCGGTTGACCCTGCGAAGTCGTTCGGGCCGCAGGATTCGACTTCGACTGTAACAAGGACTTGTACACGCATCGCGGGTTCTCCTGAAACCATGAGGCGCAACCCTACACATCGCAGGTTGCCCGTCTCGGAAACTTCATGGCTGCCCAGCGGGTGTGTTTCTCCCGCCGTGCCAGCCGTTCTTTCGAGCGTGACCGGCAAGGTAAGCGTTCACCAACACCTGCCAGTCTTCCCGGCCCGTTGCCTTTGCCGTCGCCGTCAATTCCCAAATCATCTGACCTCGGGTCATCCGAATACCCCCGTAGTTCACTTCGTCTTCCAGATACTCCCGAACCAAGTTGACCTTCGCCATCACCCAGCCCTCGAATAATGATCGTCTTGCGTTTACACGGAAAGCGTGGTGATTTCGAGCTTGTCAATCGGAACGATGTGAACGGGCGAGAAGCCGGCTGCGTCCCATCCGGTGCGAAGGAAAACGGTCCCGAACACGATCATGTGATCGGGATCGCCAGGAATCGGCTCGACTTCCACCGTTCGACCGCTGCATTTCAAGATCGCGTGCATCATCGCACCCGCCTCGGGATTGAAGGTGACACCACTACACATCGCAGGATGCCCGGCTCGGAATCTTCATGGCGGCGTAACAGGTGCGTTTCTGATCGCTCTTGCAGCGGCCCGGCGCGATTCGTGAACTCGTTGAGAGGCACGCTTGATGGGCTTGAGTTTGTAGCCAATGCGGGTCAACTCCGCGATGAGATCCTCGGCTTGGTCAATGCTGACTGGCCGTGTCGCCTGAACGACGCCGTGGAAGTCAGCGCCGCCGTGCTGCCCGACATGCTCGTATGAGTCACAGAAGTAACCTTGGTAATCCGAAGGAAGCTCTGGAAAGAGAGCGATGATGCTGCCGGTGTCCCGCCAGCGGCGAAAGATGACGACTGTTCCCTCTTTGCTCATGGGTGTTGCCGCGTCGTGGGTTGTTGTCTCGAAGGCCATATCAACACACGACGCCAGCGAACCAGTCTCGGAAAGGGTGCGCTGGCGTCATGGCGACGACCATCAAGCCGTGACCAATATGGCGCTCTCCTCGGCGTCTTCGATGCCTTCGGCTTCCTCCAGGGCGAAATCGCCAAATTCTGCCTCAATTATCGCCGCGGGCTTGATTTTGACTACTGTACAGCCCCTACGATTCTCCGGAGTTTTGCCTGTCCCGTCCCATCTCTTTTCCGGAGGATAGGAACGCATGGTCGCTACTACTACCCTTGGGCCAATCAAGTCGATCAAGCTGTACTTTCAGTCGCTTCCTGATGTGCGCGTG
>VFZX01000595.1 GCA_016871015.1 Acidobacteriota bacterium
CCGCCGCGCTCGAACATGCACTTTCTGAGGCCCTCCAGCATCTCACCCCAGAACAAGTCCGCGCCTATTGCCGGAGTTGCGGATATCGGACATAGCTAGATGTACATAAAATGTGAAAATGCTCTAAGTCAGCCGGGAGAGGTCCGGGGTGAACTTGGCGACAAAGACGTCGGCTCCGTCGTTGGCCGGCTTTAGAACGCCCGCCGTGCCCGGTACACGGCTGCTGCTCACGCCGGCGATGTACACGTTGCCCGCGCCGTCCAGGGCGATCGCGGCAACGAACTCAAAGTCAGTCCCGCCGAAGAAGGTCGCGCGCACCACCGGATCAATCACGAGCGGCTTTGCGCGGTCGTACCGGCCAATGCGGAACGTCACCGCATTGCCCTCGCTCACAACGAACCCGCCTTCGACGGACCGCCGTGCGCCACCGTCCTCCTGCTGGTAGATTGACGGTTTACGGTGCCGGATTTCGGCGTCCCCCTGCCGCGCCACGAAGTCTCCGCCGTCCTCCAGCCTCAAGCTCACGCCCGCCGGAAACTCGATCCGGATCCGGGCAGGGTCGGCGTGAGGGGCAACCACGAAATCGTACTCGAATTGCCGCCCCGGCCCATGGACGACGGCGTCAATTCCGGGATAGAGTCCCTCGATTTCCACTTTGGAAAAGTGGGGCGCGCGCGGGATCGTGAGGTCCCCGGTAAAGTACGACGTGTGGCTCTCGAGCGGCTGCACGCCCCGCACGCGCGCTCCGGCGCTCGCTCCCGCGAAGCGCATGCGGATCCCATCAATGGTCAACGCATTCGATTCGACTTCGGCCACGCCCGGTCCGGCGCGTCCCACGAAGTGGACCGGAGCAGGCGCTTGTCCCTGGTTGGCTTCGAACAGCAGCGGGATCTTCGCTGGCGCAGGCAGCGGAGCAGCTGTCAAGCTCCGCGCCAGACATGCCGCGGCAAGAGGAATTGAGTGGCGCATATCAATCTGCTTTATTCTACAATCGAGTTCGGTACGTTCAGTACCGTTCCGCCACCACAATGCCCGCATCACCGGAGACCGTGCGTCAAACCCAGTCCGCGCTCCAATGGCTGAAGGACCACGCCACTCAGGCCACACTCGACGGAATGGCCCGGTTCGCGATCCCATCGGACCATGCCCTCGGCGTGACGATGAAGGACATCAAGATTCTCGCCAAACAGCTCGGCCGGAACCACGATCTGGCAACCGCGCTCTGGGACACCGGAGTGTACGAAGCGCGGATGCTTGCCTCGCTCGCCGGTGATCCCGCCCGGCTCACGGCCGCGCAGATGGAACGCTGGTGCCGCCAGTTCGACAACTGGGCCATTTGCGACACCATGTGCTTCAACCTCTTTGACCGGACTCCCCACGCCTGGGATTTGGCCGCCAAGTGGAGCTCCAGCAAGTCCGAGTTCGTCAAGCGCACGGCGTTCGCGCTTTTGTGGAGCCTGTCGCGGCATGACAAACAGGCGGGCAACGACAAGTTCATTCAGGGGCTCGCCCTGATCGAGCGCGAAGCCACCGACGGCCGCAATTTCGTCAAGAAGGCCGTGAACATGGCTCTGCGCGCGATCGGCAAACGGAATCCGGCGTTGAAGGCCGCCGCCATCGAGACCGCCCGCCGGCCCGCCGCTTCATCGAATTCGACGGCCCGTTGGGTGGGATCGGACGCGCTTAAGGAACTCGGCGGCTCCTGACTGAGTACAGGCAGGATGCTATCATCTTCGCGCCATGTCTGATCTACGCAAATCGCAATCGCACGGGAGAATCGGAGAGGCGGCCGTGTATGCGAAGTGTTGGATGCATGGCATTCCGGCCTATTTCACTGGGGGGCTGCGGAACAATTTCGCAGGCAGCGACCTTATCGTCGAGACCGGGAACCAGAGGGAAAAACTCTGGGTTCAGGTGAAGACGGGTGCTCCCACCATAAAGGACCAGGTCTACCTCACCCAGTGCGCCGGAGACGATGACCTCCACGCCACCAAGTTCGAATCCGATTTCGTGGTCTTTGTGAACCTTCAAACGCGAGCGGCGCTGAAGCACACGCATCAAGGAGAGCTCGGTTTTGAGCACCTTTCGTTCTACATCGTTCCCGCGGATCAAGCCAATGCGATTTACCTGAGATGGCTGCGGCTTGAGCACGAGAAGCCGAAGCGGGACGGTAGCGCGAGAAAACTGGGCAACATGGCCGTGCATGCTCCCGCGGCAGAGATGGCACAGTACCGGGACGCATGGCGGCTGCTGAGTCCCGCCAACCTTGGTGAAGGGATCCTATAGCAGTGCGCGCAACCGCTGGATCGTGTCCTTGAGCCCCGGATTTCCGGCCAGATTGTTGTACTCTCCCGGATCCTCCCGGTGATCGTACAGTTCGACACCGTCCTTGCCGCCGTTCCACTCCACATACCGCCAATTGCCGCTCCGCACAGCGCGCCCGGCGAATCCGTTCCGTTCGGCGATCGACCGCGCAGGGCGGTCCCAGGCCGCGTCCGGACGCCGCAGCAGTGGCATCAGGCTCGTCCCTTGCAAGTGCGCCGGCCTTGGCAGTCCTGTCAATTCCGCAAGCGACGGATACACGTCCAACAGCTCCGTATTCTGCTTGCAAACACCCTTTGCGATCCCCGGACCCGAGAAGATCATCGGCACCCTGGTAGCCCGCTCAAAGAGGGTGTGCTTCGACCACAACAGATGCTCGCCAAGATGGAATCCGTTATCGCCGATGAGCACCACGACGGTTGACTCGCGGATCTTCAGCCGGTCGAGCGCGCCGAGCAAGGCTCCGGTCTGAGCATCCATGTAGGACACTGCCGCGCGATAGGCGGCAATCGCCTTCCAACGCGGCTCCGGCGGGCGGCTGGGTCCAAGCTCGGTGATGAGCGCAGCCTTGGGGATCCCATGCATAGGCGGCTCGGCGGGCACATGCACACTCGGATACATGTCGAAGTAGCGCCGCGGCACCGCCCATGGCAGGTGCGGCTTGCGGAATCCGGCGACGAGGAAAAACGGTTGGATCCGGGCAGTGCTCGACTCCATCCACCTGATGATGTCCCGCGCCGCGATCGCATCCGCGGTGTCCGATTCGGGGCCATCGAGCTCGGCCCAGTCCGGCGTACGATTGCCTTCCGCATTCGCGTAGCGGCGTTTCCTCGCGGCCTCCTCCTGGTCCGACGACGTCTCAGCGGGCAGCCATTCGTCGAATCCTGGCGCGTTCTGCTTGCCGTGATGGAACACCTTCCCGGCGCCCGCCGTGAAATAGCCGTGCTTTTTGAAGAAATCCGGCATGA
>VFZX01000596.1 GCA_016871015.1 Acidobacteriota bacterium
GAGTTCCGCGGCCATCGCGTCGGCACTGCGCGCCGCCATGTGGATCGCCGCTGCTGCCGCCGCGGTATGGGCGGTGAAGGTGTGGAGGACGAGGCGCGGTTCTCAGTAAGCGGCCGGCCTTCGGTGTTCCAGAACCACGTGTAGCCGCCCGCCGCGGCACGGCACATTAGTTCGACGCGCACCCGGTCTCCCCGCTCCAGCGGCACCGGCTCGGTCCAGGGCAGGAATGCCTGTCCGTACACCATCGGACGCCCTTCGGGCGAGCAGGAGAATCCCACCCCAGCACCCAGATCCGTGTCGAACCAAAGAGCCAGGCCATGCGCGGTGGAGTTCCGTGGAACTCCCCACTCCAGCCGCGCTCCGATCTCTTCCGGTGCAGGTGCGCGGTAGTCGATCTCGCACCACTTGCGCGGCCGCGTCACCAGGCTGCCGGCCCCGAATGACACCCGGCCGACGTGGTTCAACTCCGCCTGCAGCGCAGCTCTCACGCTGAAGCCGCAACGCCACGGCCGGAGGCGGGCATCATACAAGCTCTCTGCTTCGACGACCGCCGCGCAAATCGAGTCGCGCGCTGGAATCACGATTCCGTCCCCCGCCACCCAATCCCGGCGGGCGGCGGCAAACTGCTGGAGCAGCGGGCCCTGCAACGGCAGCGCCACGCGCGGATCACCCACGATCAGATCTACCGGCGCGGGCATCTCGAACTCCCCCACGTCCCCTGCAAACTCGATCCGGCCTCCATAACCGTTCTCCATTGCCAGACGCTGGCCAGTCTCGATCGTTGCCCGATCTGCCATTGCATACACCTTCCGGGCCCCCAACCGGCAGGCCATCAGCGAGAAAATCCCGCAGCCCGCGCCCACATCGAGCACCACCATTCCGGGCCGGAGTTGGCGCGACAACGCAGTCCAATAGGCGCTCAGCCGGACGCTGTCGGACAGCGTGTGGCCGTAATCGTGAACCGTCGCCACGAGGACTTAGAACCCCCCACCTACCCATCGGCATGCAGCCAAAGACGGTGTAGAGCCGTGGAAATCCTCGGTCCGGGTCAGGGGAGTCCTGTGGAAAACGGTGTAGCTACGTGGAAGAATTCGCGCCGTGAGGGTGTAGCTGCGTGGAAAAACTGGCTTCGTTCGGTGTAGGCTAGTGGAAAGGTGGTGTAGTTCCGTGGCAAAATCGCCCGGTGAAGCCTCGTGGAGATCCCGTGAAGGTCCCTGGAAGCCTGGTGAAGTCCTCTGGAAAGCTGGTGTAGCGCTCTGGAAGTGATGGTGGAGGCCCGAGGAAGCTCTGGTGAAGTTCCGTGGAAGCTACACCCTCCAAACTCGTGTATTTTCAGCATCTTCTGTTATGCTATAGGTTTTTAGACCTTCTTCAGGTTACACTACAGCATCCCGTCGTGCGCAACGCGATCACCATATGGACAGCCAGACACTAGAGCCCACCCAATCCCTGGTACCGGTTGTTGTTGAACATCATCCCGTCGACATGATCCGGGTGGAGAAGAGCCTCCATTCGTTGGGATTTTTTGCATCCACCGCTTCCCGGGAGATCTCGCGGACTGTCGTCCAGGTGATCCGCCGCCCGGACGGCCAGCGGATTCAAGCCAAGGCCGTCATCGAAGGGATCCCCAGCCTCGGACTTCCCACCACCGCCGACCGCGACAAATACATGGCGTTCATGAAAGTCGCGCTCGACCAGCGCGACCGCCAGGGCCATGTGAGCAGCCCGATCCGATTCTCGGGCGCCGATCTCATCAAGCTGCTCCGTCTGCGCAAAGGCGGATTCCACTACGACGAGATCAACGATTGGTGCAAGCGCATGGTCGCCACCACGATCATGTCCGAGGCGCTCGTCTTCATGGCGGACCGCAAGCAATACGCGAGCGACACGTTCCACGTCTTTGATCGCGTAATCCTGTACGGAGAGGAGCTGGCAGATGGCTCACGGTCTGAGTTCTACGAAGTGTATCTGTCGCAGTGGCAGTTGACCAACCTCAATCAGGGCTACCTGCTGCCACTCGATTTCAACGCTTACCTCCGGCTGCGGCGCGACATCGGCAAAGCCCTGTTCGGACATCTCAGCGTCTGGTTCTATGCCAGCCGCGGAATGACCGTCGAGAAGAAATACCAGGACCTCTGCCAGTTGCTTCACATCCGCGCCTACCCGCACGTATCGAAGGCGAAGGCCGTGCTAGCGCCGTCCATGGATGAACTGGCAGAGATCGGATACATCTCCAGTTGGGATCTGGTCCGGACCAGCCGCGGCGGAGACTTCAAGGTGGTCATGTCGCCCGGCAACCGGCTCCTGTCGCTGCCCAACTTCAGCTCAATCGTCGATCCCGAAGCACGCGCGGCGCTCGAGGCCAGCCTCCCCGCCTGGGTCCATGAGCTGGTTAAACGCGGTGTAGCTGAGAGGAAGGCGCGGCAGTTGGCGCTCGACGTGCCGGAGACGCAGCCGGTCGAGGACCAGATCGAGTACGTCGACAGCCTCTTGCAGTCCAATCGCGGCCGCTGGCAGAATCCGCCCGGATTCTATGTCTGGGCCGTCGAAAGCAACCTTGGAGTGCCGGCGCATTTCGAAACGTCCCGCCAGAGGAGAAACCGCGACGAACTCGCCGCTGCCGATCACGAAGCCGAAGCCCGGCGCTTACGGCTGATCGCCGATTACGAAGAGTTCTGCCGCGCGGAAGTTCGCAAGAAGCTCGCGGAGTTGTATCCGCCCGCCCGCCGTGAGGACGCGGTGCGCGAGAAGCTCAAGCAGATCCGGCGCGAGCAGCCGGACTGGTTCGCCCGCATGAGCGAGCCGATGCGGCGTGAAGCAGCCGAGGGAATGCTCGAGGCCGAAGTCCGCGAACGCGCGCATCTTCCCTCGTTCGACCACTGGTCGAAACGCGACCTCCAGATGCGCATGTTCTGAACGTATATCCTGGTTGGGTGCGCTGGCTTGTTGCGTTGCCGTTCCTGGTAGAGAGCGGCCGGTCGAGCCTCATTCTTCATCCGGGGTCCTTCGCGCAGGGAATCATCGGGGGTAACCCGTACGCGGAGGTGCGGCTGCACGTTCCGGAGGGCCAGGCCGCCACCGTTGAGTTGGAGCAGTGGGACCGTGACCTGAAGCTGGAATTGCACGCGCCGCACGGTATGCCCCGTGTCGTCGATCTCACCGAGACCGGGCCAGAACGGATCCAGATCAGCAGCGGCGTCGTCCGGCTCCGGATCGTTGCGTCTAACCCATCTTCTACAGTGCCATCGCACAAGTGGTTCGTTTTCACAGGGTTGAAATTTTC
>VFZX01000597.1 GCA_016871015.1 Acidobacteriota bacterium
CCATCGCCCTGGCCAGTTTCGGTCCGAGTTCAGCCGCCGCGGCGACCACCGCTCCGGACTGTATCAGCCCGCGCCGCGTGATCCGCATGTCAGGCGAGCAGTGCGCTCAACTTCTTCGATGCCGTCGGGAACTTGCCTAATCCCGCGCCCACCACTTCGTCGGCAAGCGTCAGGTAAACTTCGCCCGCCGTACCCGTGATCCGCGTGTGCCGGCCCTTGGCCAGCTTGCCCAGTCCGCCCGCCACCAGCATCGCCAGTCCACTGTTCTTGTGCGGATTCGCTTCGGCGTGCTCATGCACGAACGCGAGACACGTGTTGCTGAACACCGTGCCGTCGCCCTCCGGAACCGACTTGAGCTTGGCCACCAGATACGCGAACTCCTCGACGTGCCACCGGCAGATGTCACGCAGAACCCGCTGTCCTTCCACTCCGTCCGCGCCCGGTGCGCGCCCATCGGCGTGCGTGTAATCGTGATGCCGCGCCGACGTGTAGCCCAGCCACGGGAATCGTGACAGGCTCTGGCACTTGGTCAGCATGTAGGAAGCCACGCGCGTCTGGCGTGTCGCCAGCGCCTTGACCAGCAGATCGCTCTGGAGCTTGGCGATCCGCGGCCAGTCCTTCATGTCGCCATCAAAGTCCGGCGGATCCACGTTGCGGTATTCCGGCGGCAGCGCGGCGATCGACCGCTCGATGTCGCGGATTCCCGATAGATGCTCATCCACACGGGCCTGATCGTCGGCCGGAAGCTTGGCTTTCAACAGCGCGGCGTCTCCCCGCACCGCGTCGAGGATACTGCGCTTGCGGTTCACCCAGCCTTCTTCGCGCTCGCCGAACAGCCGGTCGAACAGCCGGTGCGGAATCATTTCCGGTGGCAAGGCGCGCTCATAGCCGGACCAGCTCATGTTGCGCTGCATGCTTTCGCCGAACGATTCCTGCGCCACGCCGATCTGCAACGAGCGGAACCGCGAGTCGCCGCCCAGTTTGGAGGCGATCGCCTGATCGATCGACGGACCGCTCGGACCGCGCCCGGTGAACGGGGTGCACGACATCAGCCCGCTCATCGAATTCGTGTGGCCATTGCCTTGTCCCTTGGCGGCGGCGTTATCGACGCCGCTCAGCACGTGGATATCGTTACGGAACGGAGCCAGCGGCGCAAGGCACGGCGTGATGTCGTAGTCCGATCCCTCGCGCGACGGAATCCAGAACCGCTCCGTGATCCCATTGCCGTTGAACCACAACACGAACCGCGTCTCCACGGGCTGATCGGCCGAACCCGGCGCTGGCGCGGCATAGGCAGTGCCATGCGAGTTGAACATCGAGACCAGCGGCGGCAGGCCGATGATAGCCTTCGCCCCGGCGGCGGTGACGCCGCTGAGAATCGTGCGGCGGGACAGTCTAACGCGGTTGGTGATGAGTTGCGGCATGAATGGCTGCTCCTTGTACTGGGGCCGCGGCACCGGACTCCCGCATCAAGGACACGATCAATTCCTTGAAGCGGAAACCCGACCGCGCGAAATCGTCAAGTACCTTTCGGACCACCGGACGGTCGGCTGGCGTCTCCATCCGGCCCAAAGTGTACCTGAAGTATTGTTTCACAATACACTCCTGGCATTGGGGGCTCTTGGCGAGCACCGCCCCAAGCCTCTGCGGAGTGTCGAAATCCGATGCCGGGAGGCCAACCACGAGGCCTGCCGGATCAATCGCCAGCTCCACCGTCTTCATCGGGGCACGCCGGGCGGCAGCCCGGTCCGGTCCGGCGAACTGCAATTGAAACTTGTCCCGCCGCGCCCCGATGGCGTCGAAGTTCTCAAGTCCAAATCCGATGGGATCAATAAGCTTGTGGCAAGTCGCGCAGCTTGGATTGGTGGCATGCTCCGACATCCGGTCGCGGTTGGTTTGCGGCTTGGCTTCGGTCACGGGCGGCAAATTCGTATTGACTCCCGCCGGCGGCTCGGGCACGTGCTGGCACAGGAACTGCTCGCGCACGAAGAGCCCGCGCGCCGTGGGAGAGGAGTCCTCGGGCTTCGCCGTCAACGCCAGGAACAGGGCCTGGCCCAACACTCCCGCGCGCCCCGACCCCGCCGGGAACTCGACGCGCGCAAACTCCCGCGCCGGTGGCGTGACGCCATAGATCGCCGCCAGGTCCGAGTTCGGATATCCATAGCCCGCCGTGAATAGTTCGGTGAAATCGCGATCGTTCCAAACCAGGTTGCCGGCAAACAGCCGCGCCTCCTCCGTCATTGCGAACGCAGTATCACGTGTGAATTGCGGATACTTGCGCCGGTCCTTGGCCGCGGTCAGGATCCGGTCAAACCGCATCCACTGGCTGACGAACTCGTTGAACGCCTCTTTTGCGCGCGGATGGTCGAGCATCCGGCGCGCGGACCGGTCCACTCCCTGCGGCGTGTTGAGATCACCCCGGCCAGCCGCCGCCAGCAGCTCGGCATCCGGCATGCTGTCCCAAATCGCATACGACAGCCGGCTTGCCACCGCGTACGGTTTCCACTTGGGATCCGCGCTCTGTTCCAGCCGGAACAGGAAGCTGGTCGATTGCAGCATGGCCTCCACCACCAGCGCGGCGCCAGCGGGAAGGTCCGGCTGCCTGGCCATCAGCGCCGTGTACCGCTTCATCTCATCCGGCGCGAGCGGACGCCGGAAAGCCTTCAGTCCGAACTCGCGGACAAACCGCTCGCGGCACGCTGCCGCCGCCTGCTTGCACGGAATCAGCCCGCGCGTGTCCCCGCCGCGAAACGCGCTCTTTGCAAGTTTCTCCGCCGCGGCGCCATAGGCTTCGATCAACAGCGGCGACAGGTTCTGCGCCTGCACCTGGTTGCGGAACCCGTTGACGAAATCCTCGGGCGGAAACTGATTGGCAGGCGATGTCTGGTCACCGAGCAGATCCCGGACCGTGTGGTTGAACTGGCTATGCGTGAGTCTCCGCAGCTCGACGCGCGGCGCGGGTTTCGCGCCCAGTGCCGCCCCTTCCTGCTCGCGATACTTGCGCGCCATCTCCAGCTCGACACCGGAGAGCTTGCTCAACCGCCCGATCCACTCCCGAAGTACCTTCTCATCGTCGCTGCCCGCCTTGATCCGCTCACCGCCCGCATGCGGAATCCGGTTGGTCGGCTTGCCCAGCAGCGGTGACGCCTCCGGATTCGCCCGGTCGACCAGCGTCACCAGCGAGCGGCCAAACGCTTCCACGCGTTCCGGCGCCGCACCCATTACCGGGAAATGGAGCCGCGTCGGCGACGCCACCCCGTCGGGCGAATGGCACGAGC